>CAZMSP010000203.1:0-1530 GCA_964568985.1 uncultured Pirellulales bacterium | reverse complement strand
ACCATTTTTTGAAAACCTGTTAGCTCAATATGGCAACATCCAGAAGCTTGATGAGCCACGATTGACACCACCGAACCAGGCGATATTTGTTGCCCACTGTGAACGTGGGAAATTGGATATAACGGTTTGGCTGAACGATGACAACAAAATCATCGGCATACAGTTCCTGCCTCACAAGGCAGATATACCGGTGCCGAAAAAACACCAGACAAGACTGTCTTTACCTTTTAAGGGCAAATGGCTTGTTGCATGGGGTGGTGACACAAAAGAGCTCAATCAGCACCACGATGTTGACAATCAGCGGTTTGCCTTCGACTTTCTTGGTGTTGGCACCGACGGCAATACCCGCAAAGGAAACAGTAATACAAACGAAGATTGCCATGCCTTTGGCAGGGAGATAGTCGCGCCTGCAGACGGTACTGTCACCGATGTCATAACAGGCGTCAGAGACAATGTCCCCGGCTCGATGAATCCGTATTCGGCGTCGGGTAATGCTGTGTTTATTAAGCATCGTGAATATGAAGTATCGGTTTTTGCTCATCTGAAACTTGATAGTATAGCAGTTAAGGTTGGGGATAAAGTCAAAAGGGGACAGACAATCGGTCTTTGTGGAAATTCAGGTAATTCTTCTGAGCCGCACTTACATTATCATCTTCAAAACACACCTATAATTCAAGACGGCACCGGAATAAAATGCTATTTCCAGAAGGTAAGTGTGATAAGAGATGGCAAAGAACAGGTAATGGAAAATTATTCGCCGATAAAAGGTGACATCGTCGCAGCCGAGTAGGTATTTATGAGTTGGCAGCGAAATTAATATTTTTTTCTAAATCTTGCGGCGGGGATGTTCAGGAGCTTGCGGTACTTTGCAACGGTTCGTCTGGCCAGGTTTTTAATGCCGGCCTCGGCCAATTTATCTCGTATCTTGTCATCGCTTAAAGGTTTAGCCTTATCCTCAGCGTCGATAATCTGCTGCAATTTGCCTCTTATAGCTTCCCAGCTTAAGCCTTCTCCATTGGCATCTTCGGTGCCGCCACTAAAAAATTTCCGCAGCGGCAATATTCCCCGAGAGCATTGCACATACTTGCCGGCAACGGCTCGAGAGACAGTGGCAAGATGCACACCAACATTGTCTGCAACTTTCGACATCGGCAGAGGATGAAGATAAAGCCGGCCCTTGTCAAAAAAATCCCTTTGATATTTAACCACTGCCTTGGTTACTTTCAGCAGCGTATTTTTTCGCTGCTCTATTGCGTCTATAATCCATCGAGCAGAAAGGATGTTGTTTTGCAAAAACTTTCTTGTTTTTTCAGCAACCGCTGTATCTTTTGCCATTTTTGCATAGTAGTTATTTATTCTCAAACGCGGCAAGCTTGAATCAGCCAAACGTATGGAATAACCATCGCCGTCTCCTGACGGCTCTACAATTACATCGGCGGTGACAGGATGGTTTCGGTCCTGACTGACTTGCAGGCCCGGCGAGGTGTCAAACTTGCTCATACGCGCAATGGCCCGATTGATTGAGTCAAT
>CAZMSP010000202.1:0-1655 GCA_964568985.1 uncultured Pirellulales bacterium | reverse complement strand
ACCAGGAAGAATTAAATAACAAACTGTTAGAAATAAAAGATAAGCTGATAGACATCGAGCGAAAGTCGGATAAAAGGATATTTCTGCCATGTGAAGCTAAGAACGCCTATGCCGTCAACAAGTTCTTGTTTGAAGATGTGCCTTTAAGATTTGTAATTGCTACCGGCATTGACGCCGAGGATTGTTTCGAGGTTCTTTATCATTTTTCGAACGACGAAACCGGCTGTGTTGTTACCGTGAAAGCTATCATACGCGACCGTGAAAAACCTGCGATTGAATCTATCGCACCGTTTTTACCGGGTGCCGAGTGGATAGAAAGAGAAATACACGACCTGCTGGGAATTGATTTTAAGAATCATCCGAACCTGAGGCGACTAATTCTATCTGACGACTGGCCGGAAGGTGTATATCCCTTGAGGAAAGAAGCGAAGAAATGAAAGAGACTGTAAAAAGACCTGTTCTTGCAGTTGGCCCATTTCACCCGTTGCAGGAAGAGATGGAATTTTATCAATTAACCCTCGACGGTGAAAAGGTGGTCGATATAGATGTAAGAATATCGTATAATCATCGCGGTATGGAGGGAATAAGTGAAACATTACAGTTTGACCAGGTTCCATTTTTGGTTTCCCGCGTCTGCGGGATTTGCTCGGCCTCTCATCCATTGGCCTATATCAATGCGGTTGAGGAAATTGCCGGAATAACGGCACCTGAGCGTGCCCAGTATATCCGTGTGATTATCAATGAGCTCGAGCGCATCCACAGTCATATGCTTTGGGTAGGGCTGGCAGGACATTTCATTGGCTATGATACCGTCTTTATGTGGGCCTGGAAATATCGTGAGCCGGTACTGGATTTACTCGAAGAAATCACCGGCAACAGGAACAATTATGGCAATGTAAAGGTAGGCGGCTGCAGAGAAGATATTCCGAATGAGCTTATCCCCAAAATGCTGAAGGACCTCGATAAACTCGACAAGAAAACATGGATGCTGACCAAAGCTGTACTCGATGACCCCATTATACATGCTCGGCTTAAAGGCGTTGGTATCCTCACGAAGCAAGCTGCTATCGATTATGCGGTAACAGGCCCGACAGCCAGAGGTAGCGGCATTGCAATCGACGTCAGACGCGATGACCCGTATGCTGCCTATGCAGATTTGGACTGGAATGTCATTAGCCAGCCCGAAGGTGATGTTTTTGCCAAAGCGGTTGTTCGTCTCCTTGAAGTCCTTGAAGCTGTTAAGATAATAAAACAGGCCCTGAAAAAACTTCCCGACGGCCCTATTGCTATAGAGGTTAAGGAAATACCGCCGGGTGAAGGATGTGGACGTGCTGAAGCACCAAGAGGAGAGACGTTCCACTACGTCCGCAGCGATGGTGGTAACAGGCCGGTCCGACACAAAATCAGGGCGCCAAGCTACGTCAATGTGCCTTCGTTTAAGGCATCCTGCCTCGGCGGCCATATCGCAGATGTAACTATCACCCTCGCGGCGGTAGACCCCTGCTATAGCTGCACCGAGAGACTGGCTGTTGTTGACGGGCACAACAATATTATACACAACTATGAGAGCCTGCATCAGTTGAGTTGCGAGAAAACAACTCGTATAAAGAAGGAAATCGGCGCACCAGAGTGGAAATTGGAGGATATATAAGTTG
>CAZMSP010000201.1:0-2067 GCA_964568985.1 uncultured Pirellulales bacterium | reverse complement strand
AAATTTGTATTTTGAGATTGTTTAGTGCTTAGAGATTAGGATTTAGAAATTTTTGCCTGAGCTATGTATAAGATTATCCTTGCAATCAGGTATTTGATAAAACGCAGGATAACGTATTTTGCGGTACTGGCGGTTGCGCTATGCGTGTTTATCGTTGTTGTTGTGATGACGGTCCTGACGGGGCTGGTGTCCGATTTTAAGCAGAAAAATCATAGTTTTGCTGGAGACTGTGTTGTCGGCACTGAATCGCTGGTGGGTTTTGCATACTATGAAGATTTTATGGAAGTGCTGGCCAAAGAAGATTTTGTTGAAGGTATATCGCCTGTGATAAAAAGCTACGCTCTGATAACGCGCAAAGGCTCGCAGCAAAACTACGGCGTCGAGATTATGGGCATCGACCCCGTCAAACACAGCCAGGCAACCGGCTTCGGCCAAACGCTTCATTACCATAGAGACGATGTATCCTCGCCCCTGCGGCAGGGGCGGGATGTACCGAATGTATTTGAGCCGGTCAAAGACCCGAATTATATGGGTTGTGTATTAGGAATCGACCTGGCATTAGAGCGCGATGAGCAAGGCAGATACACTTATGGTTTCAGTCCAGCCGACGCAGATATAGCTATTGCAGTAACCTGTTTTCCGTTAACTGCCAAAGGTGCTCTGGCCAAAGCAGGAACGTCTCTGGTTAACACGCAAACCTTCTACTACAGCGATACCTCACAAAGTGGTTTGGCCCGGGTGGATAATTCAATAGTTTACTTGCCGTTTGAACAGGCACAACTACTTTGCGGCATGGCAGGGCCTGCCGAAAGTCCTATGGACTCCTTACGGAGAGCAAACGCCATCCATATCAAGTTCAAGCCAAATGTCAAATTGAAGACAGGCTGTGAAAAGGTCGCTTTACTGTGGCAGAGATTCAAGCAAGAAAAGAGTGGTGAAACACAGGCAAACTTACTGGATACGGTGACAGTGCAAAGCTGGAAAAGCTATAGACGTGCAGTTATCGCACCAATGGAAAAAGAACAAACAATGATGACGGCGATGTTTGGCCTTGTGGGGATTACGACTGTCTTTATTATCTTTGTGGTTTTTTACATGATTATCAGTCATAAGAGTAAGGACATAGGAACATTGAAAAGCATAGGCGTTGCGAATATCAATATCGTCCAATTGTTTTTGGGCTTCGCTTTTTTAGTAGGGCTTTTGGGCTCCGCCATAGGTGCTGTGGGCGGGTGGCGATTCCTGGTGCATATAAACCAGATAGAAGACTGGCTTTTTGAGCATTTTGGATTTCAATTGTGGGACCGGGAAATTTATGCTATAGGAGACATTCCAAATCATCTTGATTTTAAGGTTTTAATGGTGATTATTTCTTCAGCGATTGTCGCGTGCATGGTTGGTGCGTTAATACCGACCTGGCAGGCAACAAAATTGAATCCGGTAGAAACCTTACAGGTGAGCCAGCTATAAATAATTATTGATTAATGATTATATGAACAGCGACAGGTTAATATTAAAAGCTGAGGGAATTTATAAATCTTATCGGATGGGCGCGACAGAGGTCAAGGTGCTCAAGGGTGTCGATTTATCTGTAAAGCAAGGCGAATTTGTGGCAATAGTCGGGGCCTCAGGCAGCGGCAAAAGTACGCTTTTGCATATATTAGGAGCGCTGGACAGGCCCGATAAGGGCACCGTTAGTTTTGAAGGCAGGCAACTAAGCCGGTACAGCAGCAGTGAGCTAAACAGATTCCGCAATAAAATGGTGGGATTTGTTTTTCAGTTTTATCATTTATTGGACGAATTAAATGTACTGGAAAACGTCTATCTGCCGGCGATGGCCTCCAAGAGCACAATCGGATGGCTCAGATGCCGAAGATGGGCGAAGAGCCGAGCAAGGCAGCTGCTTGACCAACTGGGGCTTGGCGATAGAGCCAAGCATAAGCCGTATCAGTTGTCAGGTGGCGAAAGGCAGAGAGTGGCTATCGGCAGGGCCTTGATGAATGAGCCAAGAATACTTTTAGCCGATGAGCCGACAGGAAATCTTGACTCTGCAACAGGAAATGGTAT
>CAZMSP010000200.1:0-2143 GCA_964568985.1 uncultured Pirellulales bacterium | reverse complement strand
AATCTTATCCGCGAAAACAAGACTTATCGAATCGATTCCAGCATCCAAACAGGCAGAAAGTTGGGAATGCAGCTTCTCGACGAGCACCTTTGGCGGCTCTATGACGCCGGCAAAATCACACTCGAGGAAATGGTCGACAAAGCCCGCCAGCCGGGTGATTTACAGGACAAAGCTATGGCCAAAATGGCAGCTGTGAAGGGCAAGGGCAAAAGAAAAGGGAAAATAATGAAAGAAATGGAGGACTTAGGACCGATCCTTAGATTATAATCGGCTGTTTCCTGAGCTAATTAGGTCAACTCTTCTTGGATATCGTCATTTTCTAAAATTTTTTTCTCTAAATCTCAGTTTGTTTTTTCATGTATACCTTTTTTGACTATTTTTAATATAATTTACCCAGGTTGACTAATCTTACACATAAGCTCTTTGGTTTCATACCGTTATACTGTCATAAAAGTCATTTTTTATCGACCTTTTTTCCATTAATACCCAATTTTTTCGCTGAAAAAGAAGGATTTCCATATTCACCTAACCCACATTATTTAGCCAAAAACGGGCATTTCCAAAGTCCCATTAACCATATGTCCAATCTATAATTTATTTGCTAAAAAGCGTTTAATATGGTATAATACAATTGAATTGGAAGAAATCACTATAGGGGAAACACAAGTGGCAAAGGTAAATACAGCCAAAACAATGCCTCCTGTAGAGCAACTAAGAGGCAGAACACTCGGCAGAATACTTATAAAAATGGGCATTCTCAACAGAGAAAAAGTCCATGAATGCATAAAAGTCCAGCAGCAGCGTCACGGTGAGGTTCAAATAGGTCAGATTTTCCTTGAGTTAGGCCTGGTCGATGAGAAACAACTACAGCTTGCCCTGGCTGCGCAGCGGGGAATGGAGTATATCAATCTGAACGATTTTGACATCTCGCCTGATGTAATAGAGAGAGTGCCGGCACAAATGGCAAAGACATATCACATCATGCCAATCGAATATAACAAGGAGAGAAATGAATTGAGTGTGGCCCTCGATAATGCTGATAATTTCAGAGCAACCGACGATCTCAGCACGCTGATGGGTTTTAACGTAACAGCGAAGCTAACCGACCCGGAGGCATTGGAAAAGACATTAACCAAATACTATGAGACACAGCAGGACGAAAACATCAACGAGCTAATAGATGAAATTCAAGGCGATAGTTTCCTTGCGGAATTTGAAGGCCGGAACCAAAGCATTGACTTGGACGAATTAAAGGAGCTGTCCGAGTCAAATCCTGTCAAGAAGCTGCTAAATCTGGTTTTGCTGCAAGCAATTCGTGATAAGGCCTCAGATGTTCATTTTGAGCCGTTTGAAAATGAATACAAGATGCGCTACCGTATTGACGGTGTGCTTTACGAGATGGTTCCTCCCCCAAAGTACATTGCAGCGGCGCTAAGCTCGCGTATCAAGGTTATGGCTAACCTGGATATTGCGGAGAGACGTCTACCACAAGACGGTCGAATCTCACTTACGGTTCAGGGCAATCCTGTTGATTTGCGTGTCAGTGTATTGCCAACGATGTTTGGAGAAAGCGTGGTATTGCGTGTGCTGGACCGCAGCCAGGCCAAGTTTGATTTAGCCCGACTCGGTTTGAGTAAGGAAGACCATGAATTAATCCGCCAGCTTATCCGCAAACCCAACGGTATTATAATCGCAACAGGTCCCACCGGTTGTGGCAAAACAACCACTCTCTACGCGGCCTTGCATGAACTTAATAGTGTTGAATCAAAAATAATCACTACTGAGGACCCTGTAGAGTATGACATAGACGGACTTATTCAGGTTCAGATTAAATCAGATATCGGCCTTACTTTTGCAAGGTGTCTGCGCTCAATCTTACGTCAAGACCCCGATATGATATTAGTCGGCGAAATCCGAGACCTTGAAACGGCGGAAATTGCGGCGCAGGCTTCTCTGACAGGCCATGTGGTGTTCACAACACTGCATACAAATGATGCTCCAAGCTCGATAGCACGACTTTTGGATTTGGGGGTTGAGCCGTTTCTTCTCACCGCTACGCTTGAGGGTATTATTGCCCAGCGACTGGTTAGAAGGATATGTGAAAACTGCAAAACGGAATTTGAGCCGAATGAAAAACAGTTGC
>CAZMSP010000199.1:0-2158 GCA_964568985.1 uncultured Pirellulales bacterium | reverse complement strand
CGATATCGGCGGTGACATTCGATGCTTTGGCACGCCTATGCAAGGCAAAAACTACTGGCTAATCGGCCTGCAAGACCCAAACATAAGTGGCGACGACATTGACATTCTCACACAACTTGTCCTGAGTGAAATCGAAGGAGCAGGAATCCAAACAAGTAAACCACTATTGGTCTTACAATTAAAAGATGCTGCCGTTACCACCAGCGGAAACTACAGGCGATTCACCTTAATTGACGGTAAAAAATACAGCCACATCATAAATCGTCAGACTGGAATAAGCACCGAAGGCCTATTAAGTGTAACCATAATCTCTAAAAATGCAACAGACGCCGATGCCTTGGCAACAGCGGTCAGCGTGATGGGAGCTGAAAAAGGCCTCGCCTTAATCAAGACAATACCACAAACTGAGGCAATCCTGATTCCTTCACAGCCGAAGTTCGAGCTTATAAAAACCACCGGTGCCGGGGAATATATAACCGGTGAATAATGGCCTGAAGGATACTGACTACAATACGGCTCACAAAAAAGCGGAGTCTAAAGGGCGTAAAATACAGCAAAAAGCTCTTTTCTATGGAGATTTGAGTAGTTGACTGCATATAAACTTTTCTGCTATAATGAAGGAAGGTTCTGATAGTATGTATTGTCTTGTGGTTTGCAGAAATGGGCAATACCTGATATGGCAGTTTCTGTTTTGTAACCCATTGTAAAATGGGATTCTGAGATGAGGTTGTGTCAATGCAAGAGCGAACTTTAGGTGAATTAGCTGAATATGTCGGTGGTCGGGTTGTCGGCGACCCTGACGTAATAATCAGGTCTGCTTCAACACTCGGCCGAGCGGGCGAAGGCGATATTAGCTTTTTAACCAACCGCAAATATAAGAAGCAGCTGCGGACAACAAAGGCAAGTGCGGTAATCGTAGGCAAAGAAGGAGCCAATACTTCGGTTCCTTTGTTGATAGCTGAAGACCCTTACTATGCTTTTATGCAGATTATGGTGCTGCTGCACGGCCACCGCAAGCACAAAAAGGTGGGGATTAGCCCGCGGGCTTCGATTGCAGATACCGCGAAAGTTGGGGCGGATTGCCACATTCATGATTTTGTGACAATATCCGATGATGCAAAGGTAGGAGACGGCTGCGTAATTTACCCCTGCGTATATGTGGGGCCAGGAGTGCAAATTGGCAATGACAGCATAATATATCCCAATGTTACCATTTACGATGGGTGCGAAATAGGTAATCGTGTAATAATAAATGCAAATACGACGATCGGTGAAGACGGCTTTGGCTATGCCAGCCATAAGGGTGTACATCACAAGATACCGCAAATTGGTACTGTGATTATAGAAGACGACGTCGAACTTGGTGCCTGCTGTGCAATAGAACGAGGCACACTTGGCGATACTATTATAGGACAGGGAAGCAAGATAAGTGACCTGGTTACGATAGGACACGGCACAAAAATCGGTCCGCATTGTCTGCTTGTGGCTCAGGTAGGAATTGCCGGCTCGACCAGTCTTGGACATCATTGTATAGTTGGCGGGCAGGTTGGAATAGTAGGTCATATCAATATCGGAAACAATGTTACAATCGCAGCTCAAGCTGGTGTCATCAACAATGTCCCAGACGGCAAGGTGGTGCTGGGCGCACCTGCTATCGAGGCAGGCCAGGGCAAACGAGCGTACGGAATGATACAATACCTGCCTGAGATACGGCAAAATATTCGAAAGCTGGAAAATCTGGTTGAAAGAATCGTTCCATCTATCGAATCCGAACCAGAAAAGTCGGATGGGCAATAGTTATGAATATTCGTTTTCCGATTTTCAAACGTCAATCGCAAACCGCCGATAGTCAGTCCAATTATGGAGATGTGCTCGGCTTGATAGCAGGAGAGGGTAGACTACCGTTTCTTGTGGCGGCTGGCGCTAAGCGTGCGGGATTACGAGTAATTTGTGCCGGCCTGAGGGACTACGTAGAGCCGAGCTTAGCTGACGAAGTTGATGTTTTTTACAAAGTTGCGATTGCCCGGCCTGGCAGCTGGATACGAAAGTTAAGAAAGCACAACGTCAGCAGAACAATTATGGTCGGGCGAGTTGTCAAGGGAAAGCTTTTTACGCCCTGGCGAATTTTGCGATATCTGCCAGACTGGCGAGCATTCAG
>CAZMSP010000198.1:0-2194 GCA_964568985.1 uncultured Pirellulales bacterium | reverse complement strand
AAGTGGTCGCCCCAGCAGGCAAGCTCTAAGCCATCGTATCCCCAGCTTGCCGCCTTTTTGGCCAACTTTTCCAGTGTTAAATCTGCCCACTGCCCGGTAAATAATGTAACTGGTCTTGCCATTTCTTATTCTCCTTAACTAAAAAATGTGTCGGATGCTTTCCGTAAACCCAGCCCCTTCAAGGAGCTGGGTAAAAAACGCAACCCTTCATATAAGGATAACGCTTACGACGATTATTTTATTGCCTTTTATAGGGGTTTGAGTATGAATACTATATAACTACTTTATCTAAAGCACCTTACAAACAAACCCGGGTTAATTCTTTGCAGTCATTATTAAAAAACCAGTATTATAACTTATATAAACTAATATTCAATTCAATTTTCCTTCAAAATTTCGCGATGACCTGTTTTTAAGATGGCTTTGGCTATAAGGAGGGTATTAGAATTTGTTGTGTTGCTTTCGCACCCAATTTTACTCAGGTTTTTCTTGTTATTCCATCCCCGGCTGCCAGAGGTACAAAAACTGTGCCCCACTCGAAGTCAGCCAATCCGGCATCTCCACATTTATAAATGGCCCCATTCCACTAACAGCGCTTGCTTCCGAACCATAAATGTTCGGCTTATAGCTAACAGGCCTATGATAAATAACCACTCGTGCCTTCGTAATCCCTGCCGTTTCTTTCGCCCAGGCGATTGCGTCAGCCGGATAACCAACTTTGTCTATCAACCCCTCCTCAAGCGCCTCTTTTGCAGTATACACCCTGCCATCCGCCAGCTCTCGCAGCTTCTGTTGTTCGAGTTTTTTTCGCCCGTCAGTTACTACTTCCAGAAATTGCTCGTAGAATTGTGTGATAATTCCCTGCAGTACCTCTCGCTCTTCTTCGCTTAAATCGTGTAAAGGCGACGCTATATCTTTTAATTCGCCGCTTTTAATCGCTACAGCTTTAATCCCCAGTTTCTCCATCGTCCCGGCAAGACTTATCGTCTGCACTATCGTGCCGATGCTGCCGGTAACACTGCCCGGCTGCGCCACAATCCCATCGCAGCCGCACGCTAAGTAATATGCTCCACTGGTCGCAATACTCAGCATACATGCCACAACGGGCTTGTTGCTTTTCTGCCTAAACTCTCTCAATTTATGATACATTATATCGCTTGCACCAACCGTCCCTCCCGGCGAATTCAGACGCAACACCACCGCTTTCACATACCGGTCATTACGTGCCCTGTCCAATTTTTCTACAAACAGGCTCACGGGATTTTCACCCTTTTGAATAAGCCCCCATTTTTGTCTGTTAATCATCAACCCATCGACATCAATAACAGCTATTTTATCAGTGATAAACCAGCCTTTGTCACGTTCTATTTCTCTCTCTTGTAACTTCTGTTGCAGCGGCACAGGCCGGACTAAAAACGCCTTCGGCCCACAACCAACTGTCACAAACACTGACAACAACACAACATAACTGATGACTTTTCTAAGCATTACATACTTTCACCCAAATCTATTCACTCTGCTTTAGGCCGTAAAGCCACTGTGCATTAGTCAGTTTGTAATCGACGATTTCATCAGGCCCGAAAAATACCTTGATTTCTTGCTCAGCGGATTCAAGACTATCCGACCCATGAACAAGGTTGTGTCTTTGTGAACAGCTAAAATCGCCACGAATAGTGCCTGGCTGGGCTTCATAGCCGAAGGTAGCACCCATCATTTTGCGGGCCGTATCTATGACTGCCTCCGCCTCCCAGACCATTATAAGTGACGGTGCTGAAGCGATATATTCTACTAAGTCTTTGTAAAAAGGTTTGTCTCGATGAACTGCATAGAGTTGGCCAGCCAGTTCTTTTGAGATTTGCATAAATTTTGCGGCAACGAGTTTAAAGCCTTTTTTCTCGAATCGCTCAATTATCCGGCCAGCTAGGTGCCGCTGGACTGCGTCCGGCTTAATAATAATTAAAGTGCGTTCTGCCATATTTGCAGTTTGGGCAACCACAGGGTGTTGCACCCTACACACCCTCGGGGACAATGTAAATCTCAACTCGTCTGTTTTGCGGGTTGCCTCCTTTATCGGGTTTATTCGGTGCCACCGGCCGATATTCAGCAAAACCACGGACACTCATTCGTTTCTGCTCGATTTTATTTGCTCCCATTATGTCAAGCACGGATATCGCTCTATGGGCTGAGAGGTGCC
>CAZMSP010000197.1:0-2201 GCA_964568985.1 uncultured Pirellulales bacterium | reverse complement strand
GGCAAGACAAGCGTTGTTGCATCGTTTGCAGCACTTGCGAATAACGCAGTATTGGCAGATTGTGATGTTGATGCAGCAGATTTGCATTTGATATTGGAGCCAAATATAAAACAGACCTATGACTTCAGCGGCGGCAAGCGGGCCTCTGTTATTACAGAAAAATGTATCGGCTGTGGCAGATGTGAAGAGGTCTGCAATTTTGAAGCCGCGGTATTTAACGGACCAGCCAACGATGTGGTCGACAGAACTTACACGATTGACCCTGTCGCATGCGAGGGCTGTAGTGTATGCTTCCATTTTTGTCCGGTCGATGCGATAGAGTTTGAAGAGGCGATTAACGGCCAGTGGTTCATATCAGATACAAGGTTTGGCCCAATGGTGCACGCCAAGCTCGGTATTGCCGAGGAAAACAGTGGAAAGCTCGTCAGCTTAATTCGCAAACAGGCAAAGCAAATCGCAACCGAGCAAAACAAGAACCTTATAATTGCGGACGGCTCACCCGGCATCGGCTGTCCGGTCATTGCCTCTATCAGTGGGGCTGATTTTGTTTTAGCTGTTACTGAACCAACGATTTCTGCTCAGCACGACCTTGACAGAGTCATTGAATTAACCAGTCACTTTGGTATTCCAATGGCAGTTTGTATCAATAAATGCGATATCAATCCTGAAATAACAAAAGCGATTGAGAAAAGCACTGAACAAAAAGGCCTGAAGCTCGCAGGCAAAATTGCCTACGATATATCTGTGACGAAAGCCCAAATCGCTGGAAAGAGCATCGTAGAATACTCAAATAATGGCCTGAGGAATCAAATAATATCCTTATGGGAATCAGTATTAGATATGTTAAGTACAAGAGAAACTAAGTAATGGAAAATATAGCACACAAATTTCTTGTTCTAAGCGGCAAAGGTGGAGTTGGCAAAAGCACTATCGCTGCCAACCTTGCCGTTTGGCTTTCTATGCAAGGCAAAAATGTTGGCCTGTTGGATATCGATATTCATGGACCGAGCATACCTAAACTATTAGCTCTCGATGACAAGGGCCTTCAAGCTGAAGGCGACAAGATCAAACCCGTTTTATATAGTGACACACTCAAAATAATGAGTATCGGATTTCTATTAACGGATGAAAATAACGCTGTAATATGGCGTGGCCCGATGAAACATAATATCATAAAGCAGTTCATCACCGATGTTAAATGGGGCCAGCTTGACTATCTGGTTGTTGACTGTCCGCCCGGCACCGGCGATGAGCCCCTATCGGTAGTCCAGTTAATCGGCAGTGCCGATGGTGCTGTCATTATTACTACACCGCAGCAGGTTTCTATAGTTGACGTTAAAAAATGCATAACTTTCTGCAGGCAATTAAACCTACCTGTTTTAGGAGTTATTGAGAATATGAGTGGCTTTATCTGTCCCAAGTGCGGCCAGAAAACCGATGTATTCAAATCCGGCGGTGGTGAAATTATGGCTAACGAGATGCACGTACCCTTCTTGGGTCGAATCCCTATAGACCCGCAAATCGTACAAGCCTGTGATTCCGGCAGACCGTTTGTGTATCACTACAACCAAAGTCAAACGGCGAAAACTTTCGAAAAAATATTGGAACCCATTCTCAAACTTGACACCAGTGCTCTCGTCTCGGCGAAGGCCCCAGCCGAAGCGGGGCAGGAATTAATCGAAACACAATCTTTACAAACAGGAGATAAGAAAATGCGCATAGCAATTCCGTTAGTACGAGGCAAATTAAGCCTTCACTTTGGCCATTGTGATCAGTTTGCAATCTTTGACATCGATGACAACATTAAAAAGGTTACAAACAGGAAAGATGCAACCCCTCCCGGCCATGAACCCGGAGTATTGCCGCAGTGGTTACACGAAAACAATGTAAGTGTTATTATAGCCGGCGGGATGGGCCAGCGTGCACAGCAGCTTTTTACCCAGAATAACGTCAAAGTTGTGATAGGCGCATCCGACCAAACTCCTGAAGAGCTTGTGGCGGCTTATCTGGAAAACACACTCCAAACTGGAGATAACATCTGTGATCACTGAAATGCGGTGAACGATTATGAAAGTTCTAATATGCGGCAAAGGTGGATGCGGGAAAAGTACTATTGTAACCCTGCTATCCAAAGAGATGGCCAAAAGGAAAAATAAGGTTTTAGTGATAGATAGTGATGAGTCAAATATCGGCCTTGCCCA
>CAZMSP010000196.1:0-2244 GCA_964568985.1 uncultured Pirellulales bacterium | reverse complement strand
ATAGCCTTGACGGAATCAAAAAGCGTATAGAAGAACTCGAAAGCCAGAAAAGCAGCAAAGAGTAAAAAATAGACAGTCGCAGATTTGTGGCTTTCTGATGCGGTTTCGAGCCTTCGTGGAGACATTGTGCGCCTACGATAACCAAAGATGATAATCTACAAAGAAGGTTTTGATTGTTGGAGACATTACCAATGGAAGTTTTAGTTAAATATGAAAGCGGATTCCGTTTTTCAGCCGTTTGCAAAGGATATACCGTTACAACCGGACGCGGTGAGGATAGCAATGACAAGCGGAACGGGATGTGGCCGGCTCAGCTTTTCGAAGCATCTATCGGAATGTGCATCGGCGGCTACATCGCGAAGTTCTGTAAGGAGCAAAATATTTCTTACGACGATATGACAATTGAATTGAGCCGCCGTACAGAAACCAGCTCATCAGGCACCACCCCATCGGGGGCTAAACCACCACACACCGCAAGAATAGATGCCAAAATCCGTCTTGGCGCAAAACTGTCCCAAAAACAGCAGCAAGGTATCTTAGAAGCAGCTGACAGCTGTCATATAACTAAAAGCATCGAACAAGGGATGCAAATTGTTTGTTCTTTAGCCGACGCTTAGGTAGATAACGTATGAGAATAATTTAACAAGGAGAGTAAACGATGCCTATATTTGAGTACAAATGCAATAAGTGCGGGCATACAATGGAGTTTTTGGAAAAAAGCAGCACCCACCGCAAACACATCTGCGAACAGTGTAAAAGTCCGGACTTGCAAAAACTATTGTCAACTTTTGCCGCAGGGAACAGCAGCAGTTCAACATCACAAAGCAACGATTCCTGTCCTACCGGCACTTGTCCCATGTCTTAGAAAGGATAAATTATGAAGATTGCAGTTACGTCAACCGGAAAAACGTTGGATTCGCAAGTTGACCCCCGTTTTGGAAGAGCAGCACATTTTATTATTGTTGACACCGAAACAATGGATTTTAGCGTGATAGAGAATGAAAGTGTTGCTGCTGCAGGCGGAGCTGGCATTAGCTCTGCCAAGGTGGTAATTGACAGCGGTGCCGGTGCCGTCCTTACAGGCAACTGCGGCCCTAACGCTGAACGCACCTTAACTGCCGCGGGTGTGAAGTTATATACGGCGGTAACAGGGACAATCTCAGAAGCAATTGAGCTTTTCAAAAGCGGTAAATCGACCGAGGCCGCAGGGCCAAATGTTCAAGCTCACTTTGGTGTGGATAACTAAGATGCCGGATAACTTCACTATTGCAATAGCCAGTGGTAAAGGCGGAACAGGAAAAACTACTATCGCCACTAATCTCGCTTATTATCTTGCGGGTCTTGGTAAAAATGTTCAGTACCTTGATTGTGACGTGGAAGAGCCGAACGGCCACATTTTTCTAAAACCGCAAGTAACTACCAGCGAAGAAGTTACCGTAGATGTACCGCAGGTCAATCTGGACAAATGTACCGCCTGTGGTGAATGCGGCGAGATCTGCCAGTATAGTGCTATTATCTGTATCAAAGAGCATGTGTTGACCTTTGAGCAGCTCTGCCATTCTTGTGGCGGCTGTTGGCGTATCTGCCCCGCTAACGCCATCGAACAAAAACCACTTAAGATTGGCGATATTGAGCTTGGCAAAGCCGGCGATGTCGATTTTGTTACTGGCAAACTGCGTATCGGCAACGTGCGAACACCATCGCTGATAAAAGAGGTGAAAAAGCATATAAAAAAAGACTATCTGGCGATAATCGATGTTCCTCCGGGGACATCCTGTCCCGTGGTCGAGGCAGTCAAAGGGGCAAATTTTGTATTGCTGGTTACGGAACCAACACCATTTGGCTTAAATGATTTGAAATTAGCTATAGGATTGGTCCGCGAATTGGATTTACCTTTTGCTGTTGTTATTAACCGTCACGGCATCGGCAATAACCAGGTAGAAAAATATTGTGAAGCTGAAAAGATAGATATTGTTATGAAGCTGCCGGACGACCGACGTATTGCCGAGGTTTATTCATCCGGCGAGATAATTGTTGATGTATTGAGTGAATATAGGGAGAAGTTTTCAGAATTATACGAGTGTATAAAAAGTGTAAAGGCAGGAATTGATGATAAAAGACGATTACGAGTTCGGAGAAAAAATAACCCGTGACCTGCAAGCTCGTGATGCAGCATGCAAAATCCTTGGCGTAGAGGAAATGGCAACTAAGGAAGAACTAAAAAAGGCTTACCGGCGAACAGCA
>CAZMSP010000195.1:0-2301 GCA_964568985.1 uncultured Pirellulales bacterium | reverse complement strand
AGAAAGGTCAAAATAGCTGCTGTAATCTATAGGGGCGGTTCTGTTTTCAGTATCAACCCTGAACAGATAAAATTCCGGCTCCGGCCCGACATTATACTCGAATCCTTGCTTTGCTGCTTCTGCAGCTGCCTGCTTGAGAATAAATCTGGGGTCTCCTTCGAAAGGTTTGCCATCCGCCCCGTAGATATCGCAGATAAATCTGGCTGTAACGCCATCCTGGGCCAGCCAGGGTACAACAGCGTAAGTTGCAGTATCGGGCTTTAGAAACAAATCGCTCTCCTGTATTCTTGCAAAGCCCTCTATCGAGGAGCCGTCGAACCAGACTCCATCAGCTAAGGCGTTTTCTAATTCTTCAACCGGCATAATCACCTCTTTTATGACGCCTAACAAGTCGGTAAATTGCAGGGTAATGAATTTTATATTGTCTTGTTTTACCTGCTCTAAAACCTTCTGAGTTTCCATTTAGCATCCTTTCCTACATATGCTATGGTTCTTAACCACGGATTATACTTTTGGCCAGGGATTATTCTGGCCTTTGTATCGAAAACTGCAAGACAAATCTGTCAGAGGCGGGTGAATTTCAATAGTTTTATTTTCCCGCACTATCGTTCAGGTAATGATGTAAAGTGTTCGCAGCAACTTCATGGCCAATTGGTGTCCAATGCTGGTCATACGTAAAATAGGCCTGCTGCCCTTCGGATATCTTCTGACGTAATGGTTCTGTAAGACTGACAAACTCTATAGATTGCTGCCGGCAAAACTCTTCAACTGCAGATTCCTTAACGTCAAGGAGAGCAAAAACAATGTCCATCAATTCTTCTGCCGGAGGGAGATTTTTTTCTTTTAATGCCATAAATGCGTGTAGCTGTCCGGGAGAAATTTTATCCTTAATAAGCGGCAATAACGTATGTGGTTTGTCCGGAGCATAAACTATTATAAATCGCATATTTTTCTCATCACATATTTTTTTTATCTGCCGAAGCGCTTCAAAGCTTTTTCGGCCGCCATAAGAAGCGAGAAAATCGTCTTTGCTGACAAAGAGAGCCAACAGTCTTTTGACTTTGAAAGTGTAGTATTTGGCGTCAGGGCCATCCGGTATAGCAACCGGCATCCAGGAAAGAGCTCCGGCCGGGCTACGGCTGGCTCTGCCCTGACGAGCAGGCTCCGCCGTGACGAGTCCAGAGTTGGCTGGACTATTGGCTTGTGCTGAGCCGAAACAGCGGATTAACAGCTTTTCTAAAGCCTGGCGAATGGGCGAGCTTTTAAAATAAGTGTTAAGCCGCCGTCCCAAGGTATCTTCCCGCTCGAAGTTGGAATCTCGAAAGTCATTTCCTTCATAAATCAGACAAACAACCATCCTCGGAGATAAATCCTGGCCGAATTTTTTCAGAGTCTCCAGGTATGTTCCGGGATGGCCGGCTGACATCCCGAGATTATAGACTGTTTGGTCGGCTTTTTGCGCGAGAAGAGTCGGCCAAATCTGGTCGTCAGAAACATTGGAACCTTCGGCGAATGAATCGCCCAGGATTACTACGTCATACTTTTCAAAGTCGGTTTTGTTGCGAAAGCCCCTTTTGTCAACGGTCAGTGTGTACTCGATATCCGGATAGCCGGGGCGTACCGTAGGATAGGCAAAAGCTTTTTCCGGTTTATCGTGAGAGGTGCCGTGGTCGATGGTATTGGGAACACGGTGGTAATATTGCTCCTGCTTAACATATCGTTTTTGATTTATCAGGCGGGCAAAGACATCCACCACCAAAACCGATGCGATGACAGAGACAAATATTACTATGACCTTAAATTGACGCTGTCTTTCGTTTCTCTCGTTCGACCAGGCCAGATACAGGACCATAATACTAATAGGGATTAACAAAAGCATCCAGGTAAATCGGGTCTCACCGTATCTGCCCAGCAAGACGTCTCTATTTTGAGCAATCAGATACGCAACATTACTTGGAATCACCCACAAGAAGAAGTTGACTAAAAAAATAACGGCGGTAGTAATCCACTTTGGGAGGTTTCGTTTCATAGTTACCTTCATAAGAATATAGGCAGCAACATTGCCACTGCTGACGACATTGTTAGCTTCGGAAATTCCAAACAGGTGGAGAATAGGTTACCAAGAAATCCGTCGTTTTCAAGTTTTTTTGTCCGAATCACACATTTCCGTGTGCGATTTTATATTATTAGAGTTAAAAGGACAAGCAAGCCGAAAACTATAATTACTACGCCTGAGACCTTGTTCAGCCAGGCTGGTTTGCCGTAAATCAGTTTCCCCAGAAACGTGGCGGTAATGCAGCT
>CAZMSP010000194.1:0-2317 GCA_964568985.1 uncultured Pirellulales bacterium | reverse complement strand
TTTACTTTAGATACAATCGGCTAATATTGCAAGGAAATTATCGGGACTCCGGCCTGTCTTGGAAAGAGAATAAAAGTGAACTGAAGTTAAGAATAATCCATAACTTTAGGCACTTCGCACTTTTTCGGGTCAAAGCTTCTCATTGAGCTTAATCATATTTTTAGCCATCTCAACAACTCTTTTGCGAAGGGCTTTTGGCGCAAGCACCTGTACCTGGTCACCATAGCCGAGTATCCACCAGCTTATTTCGCCCAGGCCGTCAATGCGAAACTCCATCGTAGCCGAGCCATCGCTGTTATGGGCGGCTTTTTGCGTGCTGTGCCATTGTACCTCAGTGACATTATGAGCTACTTTAGGCAGAAACCGCAGCTTGATATTGTAGATTTGCCCTTCCGGCATCATCGACCAGGCCCTGCCGAGGTATTCATCCAAATCGAAATTCTCTCCGCCCAGAAAGCATTTCTCTGTGACTTCTAATTCTTTGATGCGGTTAAGCTTAAAGGAGCGGATGCTTTTGTGCATACTGGAATGGCCCAGCACATACCACGCCCGGCAGTTGTAAAACAAATGATAGGGACACAGCTCAACGTCGATGATTTCGCCTTCTAACAGTGATTGATAACGGATGTTTACCTTGCGTTTATTTACGATAGCTTTTTGAAGTTGTGAGAATGTTATATCGAGTCCGTCTGCTTGGAGGATTGGAGCCTGGGCAGTAGCTTTGGTGGTGACGGTTCGTAGCGCTATGTTACAGGATTGCCTGACTTTGGCAGGTAGATTGTTTTCGATTTTCAGGGCAGCCAAAAGCGCCGATTTCTTAAATGGCAGCTGTATCTGGTTGCGTGCCTTGTGGACCAGCAGGAGCAAACTCAGTGCCTCTTGCAGATTCAAATCTATTGGTGGCAGAAAGAAATCCGGCCCAATGGTATAGCCGCCGCTCCTGGTATCATAGTGATATGGCACGCCAATTGCCTGCAGCTCTTTCAGGTCCCGGAATATTGTACGCCGGCTTGTCCCAAACATTTTCGACAAATCGCTAACGGCGTAACTCTTGCCTGATTGTAATGTTGTCAATATCTGGATAACCCTGTTAATTCTGTCGGATTTCATAACCTTACTCCGTGGATTAGTTCTGTTTCTTCCCCACTTTTCAATGGTCAATGAATGTTACAATTATACCCGAATATAACGATGGTGTCAAAACTTCACTTCGGCATTTTGAGCAATGTCACAAATCAAGACTGGGATTTTGCTCGTTTCCATAGGTGCTGTCTGGATAAGTTTTTTGCGTTGACTGACTTGTGGCAGATACAATATAATAGACGGGTTGCTGGCTTGCGGTTCGACAAGCTCACCGCCCTGAGCAAAGTCGAAGGGTTGTCCATCGCGGTGCACGACGAGAATACTCGTCTCCGCGTGGTGCTACGCCGAAGCAGGAAAGGGAATTGAGCTGTGCAAACGCTAATTGATTATTTTAATCGGGTTGGTGGATATAGCTGGTGGATAGTTGCAATTGAGTTGTTTCTTATCGGCCTGGTAGTCTATTGGGTTGTGGACTTCCTCGAAGGTACTCGCGGCGAAAGGTTATTCCGGGGCGTTATATTCATTCTTGTTGCCGGTGTTCTTGTCTTAAACCTGGTCGTCGAGCGGCTGGAGTTTCTTCGGCTTCAGTATCTTTACAAAGGTTTTTTGGTTGCGGTTTTGATTATTGCCGTTGCAGCTTTTCAGCCGGAGATTCGAAGAGTGCTTATGCGGATAGGCCAACCTCGTTTCTGGGTGGGGTCGTCTCATCAGCTCTCAAGAACTGTCGAAGAGATAATTACCGCTGCAACAGGGCTTTCAGCCGCTAAAATTGGCGCCATTATTGTTATTGAAAAGCGAGTAGCGTTAGGTGAATTTATAGAAACCGGCGTTCGAATCGATGCCAAGCTTACGGCTGAGCTGCTTAAGACTATTTTCCATCCCGGCACTGCCCTTCATGATATGGCCGTTATAGTACGAGGCGATAGAGTGGTTGCCGCCAGCGTACAGTTACCTTTGGCTGAGGCGGCGTCGGCCGGCGTTGAACTCGGCTCTCGCCATCGTGCTGCCATAGGCATAACCTCCGGCTCAGACGCCACCTGTTTGGTGGTGAGCGAGCAGACCGGCACCATTTCCGTGGCTAAAAATGGGAGACTTTTCAGAGATATAGACGAATCCAGATTAAGAAAGTATCTTGCAAGTGCGTTCTAATAAATGAACCGGGAAGGACATAATGCCTCGGAAGACGTTTAAAAATATCAAATATGGCAAAGTAGCAATTGTGAGTTTCATTACT
>CAZMSP010000193.1:0-2406 GCA_964568985.1 uncultured Pirellulales bacterium | reverse complement strand
TCCAAAACGGCTTATTAAATATCGCTCCATTTTCTACGGCCGTCAACAATGGCAGGTTGAACTTTGCTGCCAGGATAGACCTCCGGCAAAAACCTTTGGTGCTGCAAACCACAGGCCCTATGAAGATAATAGATAAGGTCGAAATCAACGAGCGGGTAAGCAGCAGTCTTTTGGTATATCTAAATCCGATTTTCAAAGACCAGGCGGGTATTACCGGCATCGCAAATTTCCATTCTGAAAAGCTTGCTGTACCGCTTGGTAGAGACACAAATATGCAGCCGGAAATTGTTGGAACGGTCGGAATTGAAAATATGAAATTGCAGGCAAAAGGCCTGCTGGGAGATATTCTGTCCAGGACTCGAACCGCCGGAAATATTGCCGCAGAAGTACTTCCTACAAAATTTGTTTTAAGAGGGGGTAAGCTAAGTTATGATAATATGCAGATTAATCTGGATGAATATCCGACAAATTTCGCCGGCTCTATTGGGCCTAAGAAAATACTGAGTATGAAGGTTTTAACGCCTTATGTTCTGACAAAGGATTTTGAGCTGCAAGCCGTAAAAATTGGCGAAAAAACCACTGCCGAGAGGCTTATTCTCCCACTTATTGGTACTATTGATAGGCCGGAACTCGATTGGGGCAAGCTGACCGAAGAGCTGCTCAAACAGCAATTAAGGCAGCGGCTCCAGGAAGGCCTTGAAGAATTGCTCAAGTAGAAAAGGCCACATAGAAAAAAATTGTGGTATATATAAATAATGTTTTGGAAAGGAATGAGGATGTTTAAAAACATTTTAACCACGCCTACTGCTCAGCTTGGTAAAGCAGGGCGGTTTGCGGTCTTTCAAATCAAGCTGTGGTCGCACTGTGCCCGGCTTTTGAGAAAGAACCACTCCGGCCGGCAGGCTGCAGCGCTGTCATATCACACCATCTTCGGAATTGTTCCTCTTGCTATAGTTATGCTTTTGATTTTCCAATCGTTTCCAGCGTATAGTGATGTCGGCGAGAAACTAAAAGCTTTTGTCTACGACCAGGTTCATCTCTCTAACATTCGGTATCCCGACCCTCAGAACGCCGACCAGACTATTAAGATTACTGAACACCTTGACAGAGTAGTTGCGAACTTTTTCACAGGGGCAGGTAAAGGCACGATTACATTGATTAGCGTAATAATCGTGATATGGGTTGCATTGTCGTTATTATCAACAATAGAGAGGGCGTTTAATAGTATATGGCATGTTGCCAGAGGTAGGAGTTTTTTGCACCGAATGATTAACTACTGGGCCCTTCTAACGCTTGGACCTCTGTTGGTTGGGGTCGGTATTTACATTGCCGCACGATACACTGCCGTTGGGCAAATTCAAAAAACCATTCTGTCGCATATGGGTCCTGCTATTTTATCGTACATAGTAGCGACTGTTGCATTCTTCCTGCTTTACTTTGTTCTGCCGAACACGAAGGTTCAGGCAAAAGCGGCCATCTGGGGTGCAATTGTAGCAGCTTTGGTTTGGAGTTTTGCCAAGTGGGGCTTTGGCCAGTACGTCACGGAATTTATACCATATAGCAGGCTTTATGGTGTTCTCGGCCTTGTGCCGTTAGGTGTTTTATGGATTTATATAACCTGGCTTATCGTGCTGTTTGGCCTGCAATTGACATTTACAACTCAACATCTGAAAACACTCGATGCAGCAGAGATTGTCGCTGCCAAATCTGTCCTGAGCGGAGTCGAAGGAAAAACAGAGGAATACTTCATAGCAAATGACCTTACCGCCATCAATATCGTCAGGGAGATTGCCGCCGGATTTGAAGCTAATCAAGCTCCGGTTTCGCAGGAAGTTGTATGCAGTAAATTAAATGTCCCTGCTGAGTTCGGCGAAAAAATCCTTAACCATCTTGTCAACAGCGGTCTTATCGTCAGGACCTCCGACCCTCGTACAGGTTTTATGCCCGCAAAAGACCCGGCAAATATCAAATTGTCCGACATTGCCGAAGCCGTAACAGCAGTAAGTTTTGCCCAGCCCGCCCTGAGCGGAGTCGAGGGGCCCGCCCTGCCTGCCCTGCGTAGCTTTAGCGAAGCGGGGAGCGAGGCCGAAGGGTCAACGACCGACCAGCTGGCTGATTTACAACAAATAGTTCAGACTCAGCGAAACAATTTGGCCCAACACAATCTAAAGCAAATCCTGCCCGCTGCGACGCATCGCGGCGAGAGTTCTGAGAAAGAAAATTAAAGCAGATTAATCAAAGTGTTTGTGGCATTATAAATAAAAAACGCTCCAAAGCCAATCAGTGCCACCGAGCAAAACCGCAAAACAATTCGCTGGCTGCGTGGGCCGAATAAGCCCGTACCTTTGAAGCTTGCCCACGACAATATCTGTAACCATACAAAATCACATAGCCAGTGGATGATAG
>CAZMSP010000192.1:0-2455 GCA_964568985.1 uncultured Pirellulales bacterium | reverse complement strand
TTTCGCTGAGGTTGAAAATGTCGTCTAAGCCGGCTTGAAACCTGATATGAGCTGCTAAAAATTGAATTTGGATTTAAGATTATGCTTAAAAAATCCGCCCTTTTTGGTTTAGTACTATTAATTGTCGGAACCGTTGCGCTACAATATGTTCTTGATAAGATAAGAAAAGAACAACAGCAGCTCGCCTCTTGTAAATTAAATTACAGCAAAGAGACAGATGAGTATCTCAGGCAGTACAATCAATGGCTCCAATCAACTCACGATGAGCAGGCCCTCATACCTTGGGAGCTTAACAAATCCTTCCAAACAAAAACAGAAGCTGAGCTAAAACTGCAACAGCAGGAAAGACTTAAAGCTGACCTGGATAAACTGGCTGCCGGTGAAACACAGATTTATCCCTTTGCTGATGTTCTCTACGGTGAGAATTGGCAAAACGAATTAAGAAAATATAAATCACAAAAAGAGCTAAGTGAGACTATTTTTACCAGCTCTATAGTATGTACGTCGACAGGGGCAGCTATCTTTTCCTGGTGCATATTGCTTTGGACAGCCCGACAGATTATTAAGGTTTCGTATCGTTTGAAGCGTCTTCAGATATTCCTTTCCGTGCTTGACAAGCCTTTTACACAAACTTTCGCCAATTTTTTGAGAAAACAAAGACAACACGTGGGTAAAAAACTGTTCCAAACCATAGCAAAAAACGTCAAGGAAAACCCAGAGCAAGTACAAGAATCCCATGGACCGAAAAGTCTAATTGAAAAACACACAGCAGCACTTATAAATTCGGGCTGGCAGAGTCCTGCCCTTGTCAGACGTAACTCCAAATCCGGAGAAAATCCTATAGCAGCAAAATCAGCAAAAAACGCCGAGAAAATTGCCGTGTTGCTTGCTGACGAAAAGTATACCGAATCTAAACAACCTTTAACAACAACAGCGGAGAACAAGACCATAAATACAACGCAACTGGATTTATTCGGGGACGCCAAAACGAATGCCTCGTCGAACTCCCGCGAAAAAACTTCAAAGCTCGAACACTCGCTCAAAGCCCAGACCGAAAATCTGGAAAAACAAATGGCAGAGTTCAAACAAATGGCTAAAACCGTGCAGCAAACCACCGTTGAGCATTCAAAGCCACTCAATAACGCAATCAAAGAACTTACCCAACAAGTATCAGCTATCCGCCAATACGCAGCCTGTCAGCAGGACAGAATGGAAAAGCTTCAGGATGGATATGACTGGAACATAATCAGAACTTTTTGCTTGCGTGTTATCCGCTGTATTGACAATCTTGAAAATCGTATTAACCAACTGGCCAAAAAGAATATTGAGACGACAGACCTTGAAGAGGTCAAAGATGAGCTGCTCTTTGCTTTGGATTCCAGTGGCGTGGAACAATTTGAGCCGGAAATAAATAGTGATTATCGCGGCCAGGAAAAATTCGCCGAGGCTATTAAAGATAAACAGCAATGTGACAATCCGAAGCAAACAGGAAAAATTGCAAAAGTCATCAGGCCGGGGTACCAATACTTTATTAACGAGGATAATGTAAAGATAGTACGTACAGCCCAGGTAAAACTATACGGTTGATTAGTGAGTAGTAACTTTAAATCGAGACATAACCTAAAAAATAAGAGGCGTAAAATGGCCAACATAGCCGGTATAGATCTCGGAACAACTTTTTCAGCATTGGCTATACTCAATGCTATCGGCAAGCCCGAGATAATCCCAAATGCCGATGGTGACAGACTCACACCCTCTGCGATCTTCTTCGATGAAGAAAATCCTGACATAAGCCGTGTAGGTGTTGAAGCGATTAATTCACGGTATCTAAATGCTCAAAGGTCCGTTCGATGGATAAAACGGCATATGGGAGACCCAAACTATCGCAAGAATATCGATGGTAAGGACTGGACAGTCGTCGAATTATCTGCCCTGATATTGAAAAAACTTAAAGAGGAATGCTCAGCCGAGCATGGTGAAATCCGCGATATTGTTATTTCTGTTCCCGCTCATTTTGACGAGGTACGTCGAAAAGCAACAATGGATGCAGGGTCTTTGGCCGGGCTTAACGTAATTGGAATTGTCAATGAACCAGTGGCTGCTGCTTTATATTACGCTACCAGCCGCGAGGTATCAGGAAAGGTCCTGGTATATGACCTCGGCGGAGGAACTTTCGATGTAACAATAATGGATGTTAAGGGACATCAAATGGATATTATCTGCTCACAGGGAGACCATGCACTCGGAGGCATTGACTTCGACCAGAAAGTACTCGAGATACTACAGCAGAACTACAAGGATAAATTCGGTATTGAGCTAATCGGTTCTGACGAAGACATGGCAAAGCATGAAGACGAGGCCGAGGATATTAAGAAGACACTGTCACGGCGTGAAGTAGCTAAGAAGATGCTTTACGGCCCGGCGGGCAATATGAGAGTGGAAATCACTCGTGAGA
>CAZMSP010000191.1:0-2667 GCA_964568985.1 uncultured Pirellulales bacterium | reverse complement strand
ATTGAGGTAATCCTCGAACAATTAAACAAAAAAACAAAAGAGCTTCAATCCTATGAGGCACAGGTCCGGTACAAGTTCAGCCAGCCATTATTGGAATCGGAGACTATCAGAAAAGGCGTGTTGTATTATGTAAAGAATGACAAAAAGTCCCGGCTGCGGATAAATTTTCAAACGCTCAAACAGGATGATGAAAAACAACAGAAATACATCGAGCATTATATATTTGATGGCTTCTGGCTTACGCATATCGACTATCAAATCAAGGCGGTTAAACGTTACGAGTTAGCTGAGCCGAATAAACCTATGGACGCCTTTGATTTAGCCAGCAGAAATTTGCCAATAATCGGTTTTAGCAAAGTCCAAGACCTTAAAAAGGAGTTTGAGATAAAGATAGCTGAGCAGCAGGGGGGTGATGTAGAGGGTTTTATTCATTTGCATTTGAAGGTTAAGCCGGATTCAGTTTATAAAGATGACTACACGTCTATCGATTTTTGGATTGACGAAAAGCTTTATCTGCCGATGAAAATAGTTGCCACTTCCACCGAAGAAGATATTTACGAAATAAAATTCTTAAAGCCGAAAGTTAATAAAAAGATAGATAAAAAGGTCTTCGACTTCGAAATCCCCGATGGCTTCAGCGTCGAAACAGAGCCGTTAAAGAAAAAAGAACCGAAATAAGAAATTGTCATTGCGAGCCCCCGTGTCTTCTGTCGAAGACAGAAACGGGGGCGTGGCAATCTCATTAGCTGTGTTAATGTAATACGTTGATGGCAGCAAAACAGTTTTATGTTTACATAATGACCAATAAGGGAAATTCCGTTCTATACACGGGAGTAACGAGCGACATCAGAAAACGGGTGTATGAACATAAGCAAAAACTTGTAGATGGATTCACAAAGAAATATAATATTATCAAACTTGTTTATTATGAGGCATTTAAAGATTGCACAAGTGCTATCCAGAGGGAAAAACAAATCAAAGCTGGCTCAACGAAAAAAGAAAGAAGAGTTGATAAATAGCATTAATAAGGAATGGCGCGATTTATATGAGGAGTTATGAGATTGCTTCGTCGCTACGCTCCTCGCAATGACAAGACTAACATTCGCGGTAAAAGTAGTATTCGGAATGCAGAAAAACAAGATAGAAGGAGTTAAAAATGGCAAAAGCAATTGTGATTTATTATTCGAGAAGCGGCAATACCAAAGAGATGGCGGAGATTATCGCTAAATCGATGAATGAATCGGGCTTGAAGACAGAGTGTAAATCTGTTGATAAGGTAAAAGCAGAGGATTTGCTCACGTTTGATGCGATAGTCGTCGGCTCGCCGACCTATTACGGGCATATGGCTGGGCCGCTCAAGCAGTTGTTCGATGATGCGGTCGGTTTCCACGGCCAGCTCGACGGAAAAGTCGGAGCGGCTTTTTCCAGTGCGGCAAATATCGGCGGGGGCAATGAAACCACGATTATGGGCATAATTGAGGCGATGCTCATCAGCGGTATGATTATACAGGGTGACCCAAGTGGTGACCACTATGGGCCGGTCTCCATTGGCAAACCTGACCAAAGAGTGAGGAGCCAGTGCGTACGTCGGGGCCAGAGAATTGCAGAATTGACAAAAAAACTCCATTCGTAATAGGAAAAATCAAAAATGGCTGCAAGGAACTGTAAGTCACGCTAAATGCGGAACTTATGAGAATAAAAATTGGCCGAATATTTGTGTCTTCCTGCCTTTTCGCCAAAAAAATACTGTTTTTTTGCAAAAGAATGCGATTTTCTTTGACAAACCGCCAGCAGGCAGTTAAATTTTTAGCGATTTTAAGCTTAAAAATAGCAATTTTAACTCGTGGATATGGAGGTTCACTTTAATGCAAGAGTATGAAGACCTCAAAGCAATGGTTGCTGAAATTGAAGCTGACATCGACAAAGCCAGCGGCGGAAATAAAGCAGCAGGTACGAGAGTACGCAAACAAATGCAGAAGGTCAAGCAAGCTGCTCAAAATGTTCGCAGCCGCATTCTTGAAATCAGATCAGCCGATTAAATTATCACAGGTACTTACAAGCGCTGCTTTGGCATTGTGTCGTGCGTAATGCTTCTGTCACTGTAGAAGCAAGCTATGCTCTTATTGCGCAAGACCAGGTATGATACAACGGCGCGGAAAATTTGCATATCCCTGTCGCGACGTGTCCGCGACACGGCGGGAAGGTTGATTATGCCGCCACCATTGTTGTTTGATTTATCGCCAATAGACCTGATGGCCAAACCTGTTTTTGACAGGCAAGCCATTGGTAAGATTAATCCCCAGCGGTTTGAGATGCAGCAGCTCGACGGCGTTCTTTGGTATGATAAGGACAAGTTCTTAGTTCTGGGCTATAAAGATGTCACCGAGAACGAATTTTGGATTCGCGGGCACATTCCGTCTCGGCCGTTGATGCCCGGCGTGATAATGGTCGAGGCGGCAGCACAGCTATTGAGCTTTTTTGTAAAACATATTTATGGAGAGTCGGCCTTTATCGGCTTTGCCAGCATAGATTCAGCGAAGTTTCGTTCTACTGTCGAGCCGGGACAACGATTATATTTGCTCGGTCATATCACAAAATTCAAAAAGGGCAGAAAATATAGCGCAAGCATCCAGGGGGTTGTTGACGGCAATATGGTTTTTGAGACGG
>CAZMSP010000190.1:0-2728 GCA_964568985.1 uncultured Pirellulales bacterium | reverse complement strand
GAATCGGCTTTGATGAATTAGACTATCAGTTATATGTGGCCAAGAATAATCCGGAGCAGGCAGCCGAATTTTATGACCACAGTATAAGAGAAGCTCTCGATGCCACGATTAGAGACCCTGCTATAAAAAAGTACCTGGCAGGTTTCTTTTATCCTGCAGATGAAATAGCACTTCGAGAAAGGCTGAAAAGAGAGATACAGGATAAGTTGTTAAGGGATGACCGTTGGCCGGCCTGGTTTATAGAACCAGAAGAGTTGAAGTATCAAGCGAAAAGACGATGGCTGCTACAGCAGTATGATTTGTTTATAAGTAAACGTCCTCAAAGTCCACGTATGCCTATAGCTCTTTACTACAAAGCCATTTTGAGCGAATACCGCCCGGATGTTAAAGTCGTTGGGCAAAAAGAGGTGCTTCATTTTTATAATGATTACCCCCATCAGGAATCTTTGCTTGTTTGGTACCGTCTTTACGAAGATTTTCCTGAAAGCAGCGAGTCTCTTGAGGCACGGTGGCGTATCACCAAAGACTGGGCTGGTCGGGCTGAGTTTGAGTTGGCTGATAAGCTTCTTGCCGATGCGCAAAAAATAATTACTGAGCGACTGGAAGTACTCGAAAAAGGACAAACGCAAGTTGATACATTCTTTAGTTTATTTCGGGCCCCGGCTGACTCGGCAATGACGACGTTTAAGTTAGCGGATTTGCAAAGAAGAGTAACTCAGTTGCGCAATCTCATAGGGCCAGAAAATCGAACGGATGGGCCAGAGATGGAGGAGCATTTGGCAAGATTTGTTATGTTAGACCCCAAAGCCACCGACTATGCCCAAGTCCTTGACAAATTGCTGGAACAAACAGGTGACAATGAGCCGCTTCGTGACAATATTTTGCTGGCGCAGACAAAACTGGTTGCTGACGAGCAACTGCGGGCTGAAAAATTAGCCCAGTTACACAAAGAATTCCAGGACACCGACGGCGGAATGGAGGCATTATACGAGCTGGCCCGTTTGAAGATTAGTCTGTATCAGAGCGAGTCAAATCCGGAATATAAGAAAAAGTATTTGTCTGAAGCAAGAGCACTTTTGACCAGCTTTACAGAAAAGTATCCGGATAGCTTCTTGGTCGAGCAGGTCAGAAAGAATCTGGAAGATCTGCCGAAGTCGGATAATGGATAGTGCTGTTCGCTTGGCCTTATCTGTCTGGGTTGATAGCAGATGTTGAATAGTTAAATGCCAAATGGCGGCTTTGCCAGAGGCGAGTAAAGCGTTTATCAATTAACCACAATTTTCGGCCGGTTGCAAGCGGTTTTAGGAGGATTAAAGTTGACATTTCTTGTAAATTTTGCTATCATAAGAATTGATGATAAACCATCTACCTGAGGTCTGCTAAATGGGTACTCCTAAAACAGATGCATTTAAAATTTTGTTAGTAGGTGACGTAAGCAAAGTTTTTTTAGATGCCGATGCTGTTGCCAAAAATCGCTATGAAGTTTGTAACAGTGTATCTGATGCTATTAGTATAGCTTCGAAAGATAGTTTTGCATCAGTTGGAGTAGTGATGTACGGAACGTCCAAATTGGAGTCTGCTTTGAAGGCCCTGAGAGAAAATTGCGGTGCAAGGATTATTCTTCTGGCGCAAATGTACGAGGAGCCGGTAGCAATTCAACTGGTTGGCTCGACTTTCAATGGAGCAACTTTGGCAGATGATTATTTGATTTGTCCCGTCGAAGCAAACAGATTTAAGGCGTCCCTTATGCTCCCCCAGGGTAGTACGGAAGCAGAGACTATTTCGCCTGTTACTATTGATACAACAATAGAAAAGAGGATAAGAGCGCTGGAAAAAATGGCTACAGAGGATGATTTAACAGGCCTGAAGAACAGAAGATATATATGGGAGTTTTCCAGGCAGATTATAGAACGCGCAAGAACCACAAATGAGCAGGTGACACTACTTATTTTTGATATTGATAACTTCAAACATTATAATGATATTTATGGTCATTTGGCTGGTGACGAGATATTAAAACAGGCTGCTGTTCTGATGCGGCGGTGCTGCCGTAGACACGATGTTGTTGGAAGAGTCGGCGGTGATGAGTTTGCCGTTGTTTTCTGGGACAGCGGCCAGGTCAAACCGTCCAGGCCGGCAGCCGAGAGACGCTCAGCGACGGTTGACCATCCTAAAGAAGCGATATTCATAGCAAAGCGATTCAGAAGAGAATTTGAAAGGGCAGAATTGCATTTGTTAGGTCCGGAGGGCAAAGGGACTCTAACAATAAGCGGCGGCCTGGCAAGTTGTCCCCGTGGCGGTTCAACAGTACAAGAGCTTTTCCAACAGGCAGATAAAGCGCTACTGGAGGCAAAACGCAGCGGGAAAAACAGGATATACCTGGTTGGCAAGCCCGAAAGGGACATCGCCGATATCGAATAGGGCCCCCATTTTGCTCGTCGGGGCGGAGTCCGCCGAAAATAAAAGCAAAATGGGAACCCCAAACATATCGAATAAATCACATGGAGCAGGGCCTTTAGAAAAACAACCTAAAAAAACACAATCTGGAAAAATGAACGTTGTTGGTTCTTGACACGGAGGTTTATAAAGGCCAAAATGCTTTTTTTATAAACTTTAATACGAAGGAAATTAAAAATCGTGCCACACAGAATTGTATCCAAGAAGCAAATATCAGAGAATGTTTTCACCGCTGAAATCGAAGCGCCTCTTATTGCACAGGCAGGAAAGC
>CAZMSP010000189.1:0-2756 GCA_964568985.1 uncultured Pirellulales bacterium | reverse complement strand
TCGGCAGGAAGGCCAATTTGACCTGATTCTCGAAGCTATAGCCGGAAAAGCAGCCCTAAAAACTGGCAATACTAAAGAAGCAGCTGAAATATTCCAGGCAGCCGAATACAAAGCACAACAGCTGTTCGAACAAGGCCCACAACAGTACAAAAATAAACCGGATATATTAGAGAGCTATTCCCAGCAAGTCAGGCCCGCACAATTTGCATGGTTTTACTGCTTTGTCCTGCCGAACCCGTCCAAAGCCCTGTCATGGGCCAATAAAGCCTACGCAACTGAAGCCGAAACGCCTGCGACAGCTGCTCTTTTGGCTTATTCGCTTGTAATGAATCGACAAATCGAATGGGCCAAGCCGCTTTTAGAGAATTATCAACACAACCAAATCGCAGATTTAACGCTTGCTCAAGTTCAGTTAGCACAAGGACAAAGAACCTCAGCAATCAAAACACTTAATTCCGCAATCGCCAAAGACCCCGGGTCTCTGGCGGCAGAACAGGCTAAAGAGCTTCTTGCCGAGCAAGGAGTAGATTATGTCCCGCCGATTGACTCTGATAGCATACTGACTGCGTTAAAAGAGACCTTCGGCGAAATGCTCGTCCCGGCATTTGTTAAACCAGAAGATGCAATTTCAGTTCAGTTTAACACGCAGGGAAATAACTTTTACTACGGCGGCAAAATCGAAGGGGCTATTGCGATAACAAACACTTCTTCTGAGCCACTGGTGATTAGTGACTATGGACTATTTCAGAACAATATCAGGATTGATGCCGATGTTAGCGGTGATATCAGGAAAAAGATACCGAATTTGGTATCTACCAAGATACGTACCGCATTACTTGTCGAGCCCGGCGGCAGTATCGTTAGCCCTTTGCAGCTTGTTACGGGTGAACTGAAAGATATTCTGCTTGCCCATCCTCAAGCATTTTTAGATATAGAATTTACACTTTATATCGACCCTGTAACGACTGAAAATGGAAAAATAAGCAACCGTCTCACCCAAATAAAGCCAGTTAAGATATCCGTACACCGGCCAGGCATCGAACTGACCAGCAAATATCTGCGAAGCCGGTTTGCTTTAATCACAAGGGGTAATGCCGGCCAAAAAATCAAAACCGCCGAGCTTTTTACCGGCCTGCTAATGGAACAACAAGCGCTGGCTAATAGTAAGCCAACTTATAGATACCTATATGCCGACTGGATGCCGCCAATGCTCAGGTCTGCATTGATACATGAATACGGATTGCTACGTAACCCTGCTGATGACGAGTGGACAGTTAAGGTGCATAGTATGGCTGACATGCTCTCACTGTCATTAGACCAGGAACTGACAAATGCAGTGGCGGATAATTTGAATAACCCTAAATGGCCAGTCCGTATGATGGCTCTTTATCTGCTGGCTAAAACGCCAGGCAACAAATTCAGTAAAGTCCTGGATTGGGCGGCTAAATACGATTCAAATCAGTTCGTTCGCGATATGGCAATCGCCTTAGGTGTCCGCCTTCGGCGGGAAGCGAAAGATATGCAACCAAGCAACAGGCCGGCATCAAACGAGCTTGAGACGCTATTACCTATTAAATAATAATGACAAAACCGGCACTGACAGCTCTTCATCTCCATACGAGTGTCCGAAAATTTACGTTGTAATATCAGTATAGTTTTGTAACATTTTGCCTTTTACTGGTAAGTTTTAATATACTTTTTGAAAGGGTTTGGCGAATGCCGGCTAAAATAGATGAAGGAAAATGCAACGGCTGTAAATCGTGCGTGGAAGAATGCCCGAGCGAGGCAATCAAAATGGTTGATGGCAAGGCAGTAGTCGATGCCGAGAGCTGCGTTGAGTGCGGGGTTTGCGTGGATGCTTGCCCCGAAGAAGCAATTAGTATGGAATAATCAAAACTAAAAAGTTAAAAATAAAAAATTAAAATTGCGGAGTTGCCACTTTGCAGCAACGACTTCCTTATTTTTGCATTTTGATATTTAATTTTTGCATTTTTTCTTGGCCCCATCGTCTAGGTAGGTCTAGGACACCGGGTTTTCAACCCGGCAACAGGGGTTCGAATCCCCTTGGGGCTATTCGATTTACGATTGACGATTTTCAATTTCCGACTTGATACCTCCGGGTCACCCAACGCGGCAATCCGCCGTAGCTTTAGCGAAGTAGAACAGCGAAGGAGGGGCGAGTGTTGTGTGTCTCAACCGGTTGCAAGCCGGTCGTCCCGAAATTGCCTTTTAATACAGATATTTTACTAAAAGCCCGCATAATCAGCAAGAACTGACTATGTTTTGTTTGACTGTCAGCAGGAAAGATGTATAATCAGGTGTTGTTTAATCCACCTTGCAGGAGAAGAAAACGCTCTACCTAAAGGAGTAATGATGGGAAAAACACTAAAGACTTCGGCTGAGGGCAGGAAATGCATGTTTCCGCACTGCAAGTGTATCTTGAGTATCTATAACCATGAGGATTACTGTCATATACATCGGGATAAGGTGTCTCAGGAGCAAAAACTTAAGATTTTAACTCATTCTGATGCATAAACCGATACTATGTAGTACCTTTTCGCTATCAGAAAGACTAAACTGGCCCCTTTCCACCCACTATATTTAAACCGCCGCAGGCAAATTCGAACTTATCCCGGCGTAGCTGAAAGCGAAGCCGGATCCCCTTGAGGCTATTGTGATTAAACCGCCATACCGGATACGACCGTCTCAAAAACCATATTGCCGTCAACAACCCCCTGGATGCTTGCGCTATATTT
>CAZMSP010000188.1:0-2778 GCA_964568985.1 uncultured Pirellulales bacterium | reverse complement strand
TGCCACTGCCGGGCTTGATTCGCACACGGGCGACAGAGCTTTTTCTTCTGCCGGTGCCCCACCAGTAACCACCTTTGGGCTCACCGGTCGCTGTTAATTTCGGCTTGGGCCGCTCCGCGGGTGCCTTACCCACCCTTTTCGGGCTACGGCGGGCTTCGCCCAGACGAGTGGTACCCGGCTTGTCAGTTTTGGTCTCAGCCATAATTTTGCACTCTTAAAACAATTCTATTTTTTCTGGTTTCTGGGCCTGATGGTCGTGTTCCGGGCCACGATAAACCTTCATTTTTTTCAGCATCGCTCTGCCGAGCCGATTCTTCGGCAGCATCCGCCTTACAGCTAATTCAATCACCTTCTCCGGTTTTCTGGCCATCATATCGGCGAAGCTGACATATTTATGGCCGCCGGGATGGTGCGTATAATAATCGTATTCTTTCATCTGGGCTTTTTTGCCGGTAACCCTTATTTTGTCGGCATTTACCACAATCACATAATCGCCAACATCCACGTGCGGCGTATATGTGGGCTTGGTTTTGCCCATAAGTATAGGCGCTATCTTGGCAGCCATTCTGCCCAGAACAGCCCCTTCGGCATCGACAAGCAGCCACTTCGGCTCAACATCACCTTTTTTCGCCATAAAACTCTTCATAGAAAAACCGTTCTATACAAGAAAAACAACATTGTAGAAAATTTGGGAGGTCTGTCAAACTAATTTCGGAAAATTTACACTCTTAAGTAAGGCTAATCCAAAGACTTGGCCTGATATGAGAATCCATAAAATCAATTATCAACTCGTCAGGGCGAAGGCCCAGCCGGAGTCCCGATAATCATTTTTTATGAGCAGCCCATTGAATTTCCGCAATTGTAGCACTTGTAGCAGGTGCCATTACGCACCGTAATCGCCCCGCAGACGTCACAGGCAGGGGCATCATCGCCGAAATGCGAAAACTGGGCATTAAATTGCTCCAAGGCCTCCATCTCAGACTGCAACTGCTCATCCGCCTTCGCCAAGGCTTCGGCGGACAAGGAAGAATCGGGAACGGAAGCACCTACCAGGGTCTTTATTCGGTTCGCCAGGCCGGCAAATCTGTGTGCCGGAGCAGAAGAAGGCGGTTTGATATACTTTGGCTCTACTAAATCCTGTAAATCCTGGTCTTCGACTCCCTCGACGGTTCGACTAGGCTCACCGCAGGCTGTGCTCGGGACAGGTTTGCTCGGGACAGGCTTTGTCTTTGTTTTTGAGCCGGCTTTTACTTCAGCGATTTTTTGTGCCAGGTCTTTGGTTTTTTCCACCAATTGTTTGGCGGTTGTTAAATTTTTGCTCATTGTGGTCGGTGTGGCCGTCCTGCTGGGGGTATTCTTCTCTGCATAACCCGGTATAAACTGACAGCCCAGCCAGCAGAAAATATAATCAATCAGGCTCTTTGCAAATGGAATATCCTTGTTCGAGGTCATTCCTGACGGCTCAAAACGGGCGTGGCGGAACTTGTCCACCAGTGTAATCAGAGGCACGCCATATTGCAGCGCCATTGAAGTGCAGGTGCCGAATACGTCCATAAGGCCACCGACGGTGCTGCCTTCCTTAGCCATAGTGATAAACAACTCACCAGGCTGACCATCCTCATAAAGTCCGACCGTCAGGTAGCCTTCATGCCCTGCGACAGAAAATTTATGCGTTATACTTTGGCGAGTATCCGGCAGCCGACGCCTGAACGGCCGCGAGGGTGCTTCAGCAGCGGCTTTGGCCTTAGCTGCCTTGTGCTTCTTGGTAGAAACCGGCTGAAGTTTCTTGGAACCATCGCGATAGATTGCCACGGCCTTTAGCCCAAGCTTCCATCCTTCCATATATGCTGCGGCTATTTCCTCGGTGGTAATCTCCTTTGGCATATTGATAGTTTTGCTTATGGCGCCGGATATAAACGGCTGGACGGCAGCCATCATGTTCAGATGTGCCATATAATGGATATATCTTTTGCCGTTGCGCGGTTTAAAGGCACAGTCAAAGATTGGCAAATGGTCCGGATTGAGTTTTTCTGCCCCTTCGATAGTTTCGTTTTTATCTATGTAGTCGCAGATTGATTTGATATCGTCGATGCTATAGCCAAGCCGCTCTAAAGCCATAGGCACAGTTCTGTTAACAAGTTTGAGTATCCCGCCGCCAGCCAGTAATTTATATTTAACCAGTGCTATATCCGGCTCAATCCCTGTAGTATCGCAATCCATCATAAATCCGATAGTCCCAGTCGGGGCAAGAACAGTTGCCTGAGCGTTACGAAAACCCACTTTGGAGCCGGCGTCAAGGGCGTGGTCCCACGTGTCCTTGGCAGCATTGCGCAAATAGTCCGGACAATGAGATTCCGGAATATCATAAGCATGCTGTCGGTGCATATTTATGACCTTGAGCATCGCATCGCGATTCTTATCGAATTGCTCAAAAGGCCCCATAATCTGCGCTATTTCAGCACTTGCTACGTATGCAGCTCCTATCATTATGGCACTAATCACCGAGGCCAATGCCCTTGCCTGGTCAGAATCATAAGCAAGGGCCTGGCTCATAATAAACGAGCCAAGATTAGCGTAACCAAGGCCAAGGGGGCGGAACAAATGGCTGTTTATGGCAATCAATTTGTCCGGATAGCTACCGTTATCAACCAGAATCTCCTGGGCAATGATAAACAACCGAATCGCCTTTTTGAATGCCCCAACGTCAAATGAGCCGTCATCCCTGCGAAACTTCATAAGATTCAGTGAAGCCAGATTGCAGGCCGAATTATCGATGAA
>CAZMSP010000187.1:0-2817 GCA_964568985.1 uncultured Pirellulales bacterium | reverse complement strand
GTCAGCTACGATTTGGAATATGGCACCGACACCCTGGAAGTGCATAGTGACGCTATAAAACCCAAAGCAAAAGTTTTGATGATTGACGACTTATTGGCTACGGGCGGGACAATGGCTGCAGCGTGCAAACTCATCGAAAAAATAGGTGGACAGGTTGTGGGGATATCGTTTCTTATCGAGCTTGGTGAGTTAGCCGGCAGAGAAAAACTTGGCGGATATAGAATTAACACTGTTATTTCTTATTGATTGCCTTGCCGGCGAGAGCCTGTTGCAAGATTGGAACAGCTAAAACTGAAAGCTTAAAAGTTTGCACAAAAATTGAGGGTTCAGATAGCTATCTGAACCCTCAATTTCCTCAAGTGTAATTTAAGTCTTCTGGCGCAGTGGACTTATTTTCTTTTTCCTTTTAGCAAAACCAATGTACCCAAACCAAGTAACGCTAATGTGGCCGGCTCCGGGACGCAAACGGTATCAACGGTTATGTAATCCACAAAACCACCGGTGCCCATAACACTGATACAAATAGTCTCCTCGCTTGGATTAGGTTCAATACGCCAGCCAATAATCAATTTTTTCCACTGAGAGTCTACCAGTGATATGTCACGGTAGATTTCTACCACGCTTCCACATACAGGATTTGGCGTAACATTGATCCATTCCAGCATTGGCTGAAAATCCATCTCAAGCCAGATTTCCTTGTATTCATCAGAAATCGGCCGGTTGGGAATTGTTAGTGTTATAATAAGTGGTTCTCCTGCCCAGACACCCTGCCTGCCATCAACTACGTCCAGCCAACCAAAGTGGTCAGGGGGCACTTGTGTCGTACTAAGCTCTGCCATAGGAATACCATATTGATTGCTGAAAAACTCCGGTAGAGCGGGGTTGTCGGCATCATCAAATGTCCATTTCTGATATGTGGTTGGCGGTTGACCAGGTGGGTTAGTTTGCCAAACCGGCATCGCAATTGCAACATTGGCGACGAAAAAAACAAGAATGAAACAACTAATAGAAATACTTACTTTGCTCATTTTATCTCCTCCCTGAGTTTAACTACCCATCCGTAATTGTTAATTAACTACAACACTTGTGGTAAAAACGGCAAAGAAACACATTGAGAAATGCTTGATCTGTCTATCTCATTTTCATCCTCCATAATTTAAATGAATAATCCATTATTATAAACAGCCTAAGCCTTATAGCAAAAATATCAAAAATTGCAAGGATTTTTTCTGGATTTTAGTCCTAAAAAAACGGCTTTTTGCTTTGCTGCTTCGTAACTATAGAGATGGCAAGATATTACTTCCCGTGAAAAATTTATAAAATTTTGAATAAAATTCCGATAATATGCCCCTTATCCAGGTTTTTTCACTGTTTTTAGAAAATTTACAAAGCCGGCAGTTAAAAACAGAGATTGCTTCGTTAACTCCGCAATGACAGTTTTTTTGCGATTGCGATCCTGTCGTTATTACCTGTGTCTTTCTCGATTGCAATTTCGACGAAACAGCCAGCATGTTCAAGTAATTCTCTGACGGCTTGTCCCTGGCGGTAGCCAAATTCCAGAATCAACGCTGCATCAGGCTTCAGGAACGTATCTGCCTTTTCAATAATTCTTCGATGAACATCAAGGCCATCTTCGCCGGCATACAAAGCAACGCGAGGTTCATAGGCTTTTATATTTTTATCGAGCGATTCAAACTCAGCAGCCGTCGTATAAGGCGGGTTGCAGACAATTAAATCAAATTTTTCCACGTCCAGTTGCGGGATAAGAGGGTCAAATAAATCGCCGCATAGCAGCGTGATTCGGTCTTGTAGCTGGTACCTTTCGATATTTTTGGCGGCTATATCGAGAGCAGCGGCAGAGATGTCCGTTGCAAATATATGAGCATTTTGAAAGTTTTTCGCGATTGCAACTGCGATACAGCCGCTGCCGGTACACAAATCGCAGACAAACGGATTCGACCCTTCGACTCTTTCGACTGAGCTCAAGACAGGTTCGCTCAGGGCAGGCAAGCTCACCGCAGGCTGCTTACCTGTACGGCTTCGCAGAAACTCGATAGCACGCTCAACAAGCAATTCCGTTTCCGGCCGAGGAATCATACAATCAGGAGTAATAATAAGCTCAAGGGAATAAAATTCGGTTTTGCCGGTGAGGTACGTAATAGGTTCGTGTTGACCGGCTCGTTCTACCAAATCGTGCAGTGTGTCCAGTTGCTCTTTCGCAATGATTTTGTCGAATTGCGTGTATAATTCTATTCGTTTTAGCCCAAGAACATAGCTGAGCAGAAGCTCAGCGCTCAGCCGTGGCGAATCAATACCCTTATTTGTAAGGTATTCAGTAACCCAGTTTAGGAGTTTTTGTATGGTCCACGCAGCCATTTATCATTACTTGTGGTTTTTGTCTGTGGGATTATATGTAAACTTTGTCCATCAATCTCGGGAATGGAATGCACTGTCGGATATGTTTTTCGCCGGTCAGCCAGGTGATGGTTCTTTCAACGCCGAGGCCGAAGCCGCCGTGCGGCACTGAGCCGTATTTTCGCAAATCGAGATACCAGTTGTAATTTTCAATGTCGAGGCCCTGGTCCTTGATTCTCGCAACGAGCCGGTCGTGGTCATCTTCTCTAACTGAGCCGCCGATGATTTCACCAAAGCCGGCTGGGGCAAGCAAATCAAAATTCAAAACTACTTCTTCATTGTTTCTATCGGTCTTCATATAAAAGGCCTTGGCTTCTCTGGGGTAGTGAGTAACGAAGACGGGCTTGTCGTGCATTTGTGAGATAATGGTTTCGTCTGAGCCGCCGAGGTCCTTTCCCCATT
>CAZMSP010000186.1:0-2846 GCA_964568985.1 uncultured Pirellulales bacterium | reverse complement strand
AAAGCTGCCAGAAGAAAAGCGTACCCAGTAGTATCGGAATCACCAGTCGAATCATGTAATCCCACCATTTGCCGAGGTTCCAGTCGCTTCGGGAATTGGCATGACGCCTCAGTGTCTCGATTCGCCAGAGCCACCCTATAACCACGCACTCCAGCATACCCAAAAATGCTATACCACGTGTGCCATTGACAAATCCGTCTATCGTTCCAAGCCAGTTCAGGCCGCCTTTAGTTACATAAATCAGCCCGAAGCTAAGTCCTACTGCGCTCATCACGGGCAGGACTATACTCCTTCGCCACCCTGTTTTATCAACAACACTTGCCAGAACCGATTCGGTAATCGAAAACGCCGAGTCGATTCCAAGCGTAATAAGGGCAAAGAAGAAAACAAAGCTAAAGTACGCCGAATATGGCAGCTGCGCAAGAGCATATGGAAAAGCGACAAATGCCAATGATGGACCTGATTCTGCGACATTTTCAACACTGACAGGATGTCCTGCCTGCTGTGTTACAAACGCCATTGCGCCAAGTGTCGCGAAAACCGCAAGACCTGCCACAAAACTTGTCCCAAAATCAGCGAGACTTATTATCGCTGCGTTGTTATTAAGGTCGCTTTTTCTGTGAAGAAAGCTGGCGTATGTAATCATAACGCCGAACGCAAGACTTAATGAAAAGAACACCTGCCCGAATGCGTAACGCCACGTAACAGGTTTGGCAAGTTCCGACCACACAGGGTCGAGGTAATACGCCAGACCCTGCATGCTCCCTTCGAGCGTCAGACCTCGCACAGCCAGTATTAACAGCATCAGCCAGGGCAGGGGGACGGTTAGCCAGACAATCCTGCCCACGAGTCTGACCCCCTTGAAAATGCAAAAATACATCGACAGCCAGGCGATGAGCAAAGGCAGCACGATATTCCACCTAATAGCACCGAGAGTCATTCCTTTTTGATAGCCCAGGTATGTCTGGAAAAAGAAGTCCTTTGCTTTTGCAACACCTTCGATTCCCTCACCGGCCCACGGCAGGTTGCCGCCGTTGAACATCCCGCGAATGCTATACGCCAGGAAGCTAAAGCAATAAGCCAGGACAACCGGATAGTATGTAACTATCACAAAACCGAGAATAATCCCCCACCATCCCACGACTTCAAAGCCCCTGTGTCCATGTTTGAATGCATCAGGTGCCGCCCGCTGGGTATAATGGCCGAGACTAAACTCAAGAATCATCAGCGGAATACCAACCAAAAATAAAGCAATTATATACGGAATTAGAAATGCACCACCACCATAGCTGTAAAGTTTATACGGGAACCCCCACAAATTACCTAAGCCTACAGCTGAACCGACCGCCGCAAGAATAAATCCGCCCCGCGTCCCCCAGTTTTCTCTTTGCTCTTCTAAAAGTTCGGCCATCGATACTTATTTTCCTGTTTTGAGTGAGCACACAGGGGACTTATGCTTTTATATTATGCTCTTGAGGTAATTTGCCTATATGTTCTATTGCAAGCAGTTCCAGCAAATTTCGTTCAATGATGCTTTGAAGGCTGCCTCGCGGGACCCTTGGCAGCTTCGTATCGGCTAAAAGCATATTAAAGCCGAGCAATGTCTCTATGCACTCGCCTGGATTACTTAGTGGAAATCCGCTTCCGAAAAGTAGTTTATCCATTACCTTTCGCTCATGTGCGGCGACCACGATATTGTAAGTCTGCCAGACGTTGCTGGGCCTTATTGTCAAATCCGCATATACGTTTTCGTGTTTAGCTACCATTGACAATGTTTGCTCGACAAACGGCACCCCCATAGTTCCGATGATAATTTTTAATTCTGGAAATGTTCTGGCAACCTCATCCAAAAGGTATGGCTGTGCATAGTCCAGAATGGCGTTTGGTTGCAGAGTTCCACCGTTGTGGAAGAAGACAGGCAGGCCGAGCTGTTGTGCCAGGTCGTAGAATCGCATTGCCCTGCTGTGGGTCGGGTGAAAACCACAGCGACAGCAGTACAGAACCGCTCCCTTAAGTCCAAGTTTGTCTTTGATAGAGGTTAGATTTTTGACATTAATGTTATCTTTGACGGGTTCTATAACTGCAAAACCAACCATTTTTTCTTTATGTTTGTTCACGTATTCAGACAGTCTCTTATTGACCTTTTCGCTTGATTCATCCGGGTTAGCCAATACGAAGCAGATATCTACTGTCTGTGCTGCCTCGAGATGCTCAGATGTGCTGGCATCATCGTCGGCGATACAATTTATGTGCGTATGACAGTCAACAATCATATTTTAGCCCTTCTACGTAGCACGGCCATCTTGGCCGTGTCTTCACGGGCTCCAAGCCCGTGCGATTTATATTAGCCCTGCATATTCCCACCGTCAAGCACATATTTGGCACTATAGACGGTGAAAAATGAGGCATTTAATCAGTCAATTTCCTCATAAAATCGGCAAAAAGCTTTTCTTGACATTAAAATGCAGGGTGTATAATATGCCCCCACATAGAAATTTAGCAGGTGGCGAATTTTATGGATTGTCCTGTTTGCGAAAATGCGATGATTACTCTTGAGCTTGCTGATGTTGAAATCGACTATTGCACCGATTGCGGCGGAATCTGGCTTGATGCTGGTGAACTTGAAATGCTATTGGGTGAGCCGGAAAAGGCCAGGCAAATGCTCGATTCGTTCAAACCTGACTCTAAGTCCGTTGAGCAGCCGAGAAAATGTCCCATCTGCGATAAAAAAATGCAGAAAATCATATTTGGCTCATCCGAGCCAAATATGATTATAGATAAGTGCCGCAGAGGCGATGGTCTGTGGTTCGATAAGGGTGAGCTGCAGGATATCGTAAATAGAGCAG
>CAZMSP010000185.1:0-2875 GCA_964568985.1 uncultured Pirellulales bacterium | reverse complement strand
TTATCACCCCCGATGATGGCGGTGAGGATTTATTTATCCATCACTCGAACATTGCAGCAGAGGGATTCCGGTCTCTTCAGGATGGACAGGCAGTAGAGTTCGAGGTTGCACAAGGCCGAAAAGGACCTGAAGCAACTAATGTGCGCCCATGCTGAGTTAAATCTTAGTGTGCAGTAACGGTGAAAGCCAGAGGCCTCGTCGAAAAGCGAGGCTTTTTTTTATTGATTACCGCCAGACTTTAGAGTCGGACGACGGCGTGATTCGACAATAAATATATTTTTTCATTTCATCAGAAGCAGAGCTTTGATATTTTATAGGTGGGTACAAAAAAAGAAGCTCCGACAGAGGTAACTGATAAAACATAAAGGAGAAAGGAGGCTGTTATGGGTATCAGTTTACAATGGCTGGGCCATGCAAGTTTCAAGATTTGCCACGAAGAAAACGTCATATACATCGACCCCTGGAAATTAAGGGAATCGCCCAAAGATGCCACATTAGTGCTTGTCAGTCATAGTCATTATGACCACTACTGTGCAAAAGATATTGCCAGGGTTACAGGTCCCGATACGAAACTAATCGCTCCGGCTGATGTCATCGGAGAGCACGGTAAGGGCCAGGCGATAAAGCCCGGCCAAACAATCGAATTAAATGGTATTAAGGCTACCGGTGTGCCTGCGTATAACCCAAACAAACAATTCCACCAGAAGAGGAATGATTGGGTGGGATTCATAATCGAGGTGGGTTCAAAACGGATTTATTACGCCGGCGATACCGACCTGACGGTTGAAATGAAAGCCCTTAAAGATAAAGATATTGACGTTGCACTTTTGCCTGTGGGAGGCACTTACACTATGGACGCCGAAGATGCCGCTGAGGCCACCGGCCATATAAAGCCGAAACAAGCTATACCGTATCATTGGGGCGACATCGTGGGCAGCCAAAAAGATGCCGAGAAGTTTGCTGAAACGGCTCAATGCGAAGTAACCGTAATGGCACCCGGCGAGACAATAAATATAGAATGATATCCCCTGCCGGGAATATAGTACCGTTTAGTCTATCTGCTCCGCCGGACAGGACAATGATATTAAATTGTGGAACTATAAACAAAAAGGAGTGTTACGATGAATCAAGATGAAGAACATTTGAAATTACTCTCCATCTTTCATTATGTTGTTGGCGGTATTGCTGCTTGTTTTGCCTGTTTTCCAATTATACATTTGATTATTGGTATAGTGATGCTGGCTGGCGGCTTTCAAGATGCATCCGGCCAAGGCCCCCCAAGAGCTATTGGCTTGATTTGCGTGATAATGGCCCTTTTTATTATCACCCTGGGCTGGACATTTGCGGTTTGCCTGATTATCGCTGGCCGACTGCTCGCCAAGAGAAAACACTATATGTTTTGTTTTGTGATGGCCTGCATTAGTTGTATCTTTATGCCATTTGGTACTGTCTTAGGCGTATTTACAATCATCGTTCTTGTGCGACCCTCCGTTAAAGAATTATTCGAAGCTAACAAAGGCATCGCAGCAGCTTAACTTCTTTAGGCAGTATAAAACTGTTGAAAAAGTCGATTAGGTCTGCAAAAAAATAGATGGGACTTTCGATTGGTTGTTGATGATTGACCATCGATTATTTTTTAGGCAGGTCAAGGATTCTTTTACATCGAGGGCACCTGACCTTGTTGGATTTGAAATTCGGCGGGATTTTTAATTTTAGGCCGCACAGGCAGGTCAAAAATACGAATTGATTTACCTTCCGCATAATGTCGCCGACCTGGCGCATTTGATATTCTGCGCGCTCTTTCTTTTTGGCCTCAGCACTCGCTTCGCGCAAAGCAATATCTTCTTTGGTCAGGGCCACAGCCGGAACAACCGTCTTATTCTTCGTTACGTTAGTATAGGCATCCGAATAATCCTTGAAAGATGCACCGTGCGCCATACTGCGCAGAATTCTTATCCTTTCAGAAATCGGCGGATGTGTGCTGGTTAAATCGGATAGTTTCATTTGCCCTTTTTTCTTGAAAGGATTAACGATGTACATCGGGGCTGTTACTTTGTTCACGGCAGCCAATTGTGGTGATGGGTCATTGGCAATTTTTTCCAGGGCACTGGCAAGACCTTCCGGGTAACGTGTCAATCTGGCACCACCGGCATCGGCAAGGTATTCGCGTCTGCGTGAAAGCGCAAAATAAAGCAAATATGCCATTATGGGAGCGAGAATCGCTGCTGCTATCGCGATAACCAGCATAATAATCTGGGCCTGGCCACCACCTTTGCCGCCACTCGAATACCTTCGCCGTGAACCCATTGAGCTATAAAACATTCCCCGCAGAAAAACCTGCGACAGCAGCACAATTGAGCCGAGCATAATACCGGCAAGGGTAACAAAAAGAATGTCACGGTGGAGAATATGACTCATCTCATGAGCGATGACACCCTGAAGCTCATCACGATTGAGCCGGCCTAAAAGACCCGCTGTTACAGCAACCGAGGCGGTTTGCGGACTTCGGCCGGTCGCAAAGGCATTAGGGGCAGGGTCAGCTATGATATAGATCTTAGGCATCGCAGGCAGACCCGCAGCGATTTTCATTTCTTCAACAACATTGAATAGCTGCGGGTGGTCATCGTGAGTGATAGGTCTGGCTTTGCTCGCTGCCAAAAAAATCCGGTCGCCACTTGAAAAACTTATCAAAGTAAGAACCAGCCACACAACCATGGCTATGATTATGCCAAAAAAGCCACCCTGCCTCGGATTAAATGCCATGCCGATGATAAAGCCCAAAAACAATAGAACCGCCGCCATCAGCACAATCAGCATGACGGAGTTTCTCTTATTGGCCCGTATCAGTTCCCACATGACATTAAGTTTTTAGTTT
>CAZMSP010000184.1:0-2891 GCA_964568985.1 uncultured Pirellulales bacterium | reverse complement strand
TTAACAGGCCTGCTCCGATACTGTGTGCAGTGCCGGCAGGGAGAAAATGACACTGACCGATTTCAACTGGCACTTTTGACAATAGTTCGGCAACGTTACCTTCTTTTATTGCCTTGGTAAATTTCTCTTTAGTAACGCCTTTTTTCAGCCCTTTATAAATTACCGCACCCGGCGCAGCAAAAATTATATACCAGCACTCGGTTTTTGGCTCACCCTTACCCATACGCCGGCAGGTCTGTTCATCAGGATGGACCTGGATGCTTAAGATATCTTCGGCGTCGAGAAATTTTATTAACAGCGGATATGGACCAGAGAAATTATCATCACCCATTATTTCTTTTGGGTATTTTTCAGTTACCGAGCCAAGTGTTTGTCCTTCTAGTTCGCCGTTTGTGATTATGGATTTATCATTTGGCAAATCGGCTACTTCCCAGCTTTCGCCAACCTTTTTATCTGGAGGTATATCCTTGCCGAAGACCTCTCGCAGCTTTTGTCCTCCCCAAATGCGCTGTTTATATGTGGGCTTAAACTTTAATGGATATTCTTTCATACAGATTATTTTAACTGTAAACCTGCTGGCTCGCAAGAGGTAAGACTTTCCACAAGGTTCTTAGTCTGGGGCCTTGAGTCCGTGTAAGTCTGTGTTTAATCAAGTCCGTGTGCGTCTGCGTTAGGCGCAATGCGGACACAGGCCTTCAAGCCGAACCTGCTGGCGGTGAATGACAAAGCCTTTTTTCAGACCTTTAACAAGTGGGACGGATAAGCCTACAAGACAGCTCGTTATTCCACAGCTCTTGCAGGTAAAGTGGGGATGGCATTGAATTTCGCTACAGCGGTCGGAAAGCTCGAAATATTCCGCTCTTTTGTGTATAAATGCCTTATGCACCAGGTCGGCCTGGCAGAAACTTTCCAAAGTGCGGTAAATGGTAACTTTATTGAGTCGGTTTTTACCTAATTGTTGTGCAATCTGCTCCTGGCTAAGTGGTTTGTTTGCCTTTGTTAGCACCTTCAGTATAGCCGCTCGACGCTTTGTGCAGTAAAGCTTTGCTTCTTTTAACCTCTTCTGAATCTGTAAATCCAAATTTGACTTCATTATCACACCTCCAGGGGCTATTTATGTGCGTGCGAGACACTTGTTCCCGAGCTGATAAACAATAGTGGAAAAACAATATCACTAATACAACAGGGCAGCCATACCGCTATGAATAAAAAGGCAAATATCACAATGCCGGTCAAAACAGATATACTACCCTCTATAGCCATAAGGATATGAAGTGATGAAGCCCAGGTACTCAATAAGACATGACCGGAATGCGGAAATCTTGTTTTAGGCCAGAAATAGGCAATCAAAATACCCAGGAAGGCAGCAGGGTTGACTATATACCAGCCCTCAATAAATCCTATATGACTGTGTGCGTGAAGACCCAACAGAAGCTCACCTGCGTAAGGTATCAGTGAATCGCTAACGGTAGCGATGCCGAGCGAGCCGAAATATCCAACCAGCAGAACAACAAGGAAATTCGGCCTTTTCGTATGAAGCTTAAACATTGAAGCCGTTACAACTGCACTTAATACTACATGTGCAGGGTGAAACATGTAGAACAGCCTCTCGCATGAATGATGCTCGAGGTTTCTAAACAGCAGCATCAAAACAATGCCCGTAAACGCTCCGAACAAAGTAAACGGCGCATGGCTCTTTAGCTCGGTCAAAATAACAGTAATTCTTTTTTGCATCTTCACTTAACCCTTTAACAAAACCAACTATTAAACCTCAATTTCTTTGCACAAACCGCATTTTATATCCTATACGTTCAATTTGCAACTAAGTTGCAAATTTAATTAAATTTTTCCCAGCATCAATCTGTGGATTCTGCCCCAATGGGTAGATTCCATGCTCATTAGTGTTGCTACGGCCTAAAAAGCCATTGCGGATTTTAACTCAGGCGGGTAAATTAATGCTCCATGAAAATTATAGAGTCAATATCGGATGTTAAGAAAATCGGCAAGGGATGTGTACTGACGATCGGGAATTTCGATGGCGTCCATCTCGGCCATAAGGAAATTCTCATCGCTGCCAGAAAAATCGCAAATAAAAGGAATACGCAACTCGTCCGGCGTAGCCTGGCCGGAGCGGGATTGGTGGCGATGACTTTTGAGCCACATCCACTTGCCATTTTACATCCGGAAAAGCCCCTTGGCATTTTGACACCATTGGAGTTAAAAAAACATCTTCTTGCCGAACTTAGAGTGGATTGCCTTTTTGTCCAGAAAACCAGCCCTGACCTTCTCGCCCTTTCACCGCAGGATTATGTGGAACAGTTCATCGTCAAAGGTATCCAGCCGAGCATAGTAGTCGAGGGTGAAAGCTTTAACTTCGGCTCTGGTCGGACAGGTAACTTGCATTTGCTTCGACGATTAGGGGCAGAGAAGGGCTTTGAGGTATCTGTAATCAAGACCAAAGAGGTTAAACTCTCAACCGGACAAATGGTCCAAATCTCAAGCACAATAATTCGCAACCTGCTTGAAACCGGCAAGGTAGCTGACGCAACTATTGCATTAGGCAGGCCTTATCGGTTGATTGGTCAGATTATTCCGGGCCAGGGCAAAGGAAAAAAGCTTGGTTTTCCAACGCTGAATTTACAGCCGTTAAACCAGCTTATCCCAGCAGAGGGTGTATATGCCGGCTTTGTCGAAATGAGCAATAGTGCCGAATATGTCTGTGCAGCGAAAGAGAAAACTCCTGCTGCCTTTAGCATCGGCAGAGCAGAGACCCTCAGCAGTGACTATTCGCTGGCCGTAGAAGCCCATATACTTACCGGCGATGTTGGCAATTTACATGGCAGTTGGCTCGCTATGGACTTTATCGAGCGAATTCGTAGCCAGCAGAAATT
>CAZMSP010000183.1:0-2974 GCA_964568985.1 uncultured Pirellulales bacterium | reverse complement strand
GGATTTTTAAAATTTGGATTAGCTGTTTCATATAAAAGCGATTGACACAAAAGATAGTTGGCTGGTATATTACGTTTTACAAAAAGACCTTCACATGATATTATTTATTTAGATTAGGGGCCGTAGCTCAATTGGCAAGAGCATCGGACTGTCGATCCGAAGGTTGTGGGTTCGAGTCCCATCGGCCTCGTTCAAAAACATAGTTTATCACCCCATTGTGTCATTCCTGCGAAACTTGTCCTGAGCAACCTGTGGTGAGCGAAGTCGAACCAGGTCGAAGGAGCGGGAATCCAGGATCACTAAAAGTTCTGAGCTTGTATTAAGTGCTGAGGTTTTTTTTATTAAGACAACCAGTATCCGTTCCTTAATTTAAAGTAGTTGGGTTATAAATATATCTGGCTCAAAAAAACCTCAATTCCATAAAAAAAACGGAATTTTTTTGTTTTTTTGACTTGGTTAGAAAAAAATTTCGAGCGGGAATTTTCCTCATTATCGGGGTTAAGCAGGGCAAATTGCCTGGTTTTGGGCAAAGCATTTAAACTCTTAACCTGGAGCTTGGGGATAGGGGGTAAAAGTAAGAAGTTTTCAATTTTTAACATTTTTGCCTGAGTTAAGAAGATATTGTTTTCCTGAGGACGGTGACGTTAGAAAAAGCTCAAGATGAAGAACAAACTCTGCCGATTCAAAATGTTAGGTTAAGAGAATGTAGCAGAGAAGAATAAGATATTCAGGGTTAATAGAAAGGAGATTGAAAAGCAAAAAATAATAACTCGTTAAAGTTTGCCCCTGTGAAGCTTAAGGCGGGTATTTCAGACACATTACCAAATAAAGATAAAGGGATATCCTGTTATTGGCATTGCAGGGGCTTTTTTTAAATTTACTTTTCATCCCCGGCAACATGCTAAAATCAAGCAGCGTGAACACAGCGGCACTTTTAGACAAGCTGCTGGCGAGAATCCTACTTTTGTTGAGCAATGATTTCCTCTATAGCCCGGGCTACCATATAGTCCGGCAGCTTGTTCAGGGCGGGTTCGGCCTCATAGGCTGATATAATGCTCTTGTCCGGAAACGCTCCAAGCTCTTCAATCAGTTCATTTGCCAGCGACTGCAGCCGCTTCTCGGCCATCTCGGCTTCTATTTTAAGGCGCGCAGCCTCCAATAACTGCTCAAATTCCTCTGTGCTGTCATACCAGTTAAGCTGCAATTCCAGCTCAAAGCTCCTCTGCCTTGTGGTCTGGTCAAAAGTATATTGAATCCCAAAGGGATTGTAGCCTTCAATCCGTTCATCTACAAAAGCCAGGCACGCATCCCGGTATGCAGAATATTTCTCTTCATCAAGTTTCTCGAAACCGTGTTTTGTGATTTCCTCGGCCAGCAGCTGTTCTATTTTCTCTGCCAGAATGGCCTTGCTGGCTCCCAGGCGTTCATACAGGGCTTCATAATAGGCATTCAAAAGTAAATCTATTTCATTCATCTGTTTTCACCGGCTCTAAATGGTTAATTATACAATGGCGGGTGCTCTAAAGCTATACCCCGGCAGGCCAGTGCATTGACGAAGTTTGACCGACCTGCTGATGTAAATAAAGCTATGCGTACGCTAAAGGCAATGTGATTCAACTTTCTAACTTATTGCCCAGGTGGAAAAATCTCGGTAAGGGCTTCCGCGAGTTGCTGTATTGCTTCGCTTACTTGATTAGATACGTTTTGGCCCAATTGAGTCTGTGCAGGTTGAATTCCAAGCAGATAGACATCAACTTTTATCTGCTGCATAATCATATCAATGAAAAGCCGAGGAGAAAGAGTATGGGTTGAGAAAGCAAATGAGCTTATCTGCTCAGGCTTGAAAATATTTATTGCTCCGGGCGAGGCACCAAAGTCGATGGCGTCAATGATGAGCAAATTCTGTGGAGCTTTTTTTATGATGGGCTGAATATAATTCTCAGGTACGGTGCCGGTATCTGTTACTTCTGCACAAATTTTCCCGGCAAGTCGCTCACAGACAAGAGGTCCCACTCCATCGTCACCTTTTAATGTATTACCTATGCCGACAATAAGCGTTTTAGACCCACGCAGTTTGCTTAGTTGGCGAAGGAGTTGCTCGGCGCCCATAACATTTTTACCCCATTAGAAATTGCACGAATGGATCAAACCCCAAAAAGACAATTTTCTAACGGGGTTTACAGACGAATGTTCAATTCGCATTTACACTTCGGGCACAGGATCCGCATAAAATCGCTCGTTTGAACTTCTTCAGCGGGCCGGGCCTGTTGCTTCTGAACATCCTGTGGTTTTGTAAGCAGCTCGCCACTTTTGGCGATCAATAGCGAAGGATTGGTGTAGGCCAATGGACCAAGTTTTTCATAAAGCCATACAAGGTGTTTTTTAGTTCCTATTACTGCACCACACTTTTCACATAGTTGAAGTTCATACTCGTGAGTTTCAGACATAGCTTGTTTATCCAGGCCTGCCAAATCCCACTGGTTTGAAAGCTTTATGCCGGTCTCTGTGGTGCAATTATCACTGCAATTGCCGCAAAATATGCAGGTATAGTAGTTGAGGGTGATTCTTCTTACTGGTGGGTCAGCTTCCAGGTCGTCTTCCTGGGTTAAACACACACTGCTTGGACAGGCGTTTACGCAGGCACCACAGCCGATACAAGTATCGAGGTCAAACTCTGGCTTTCCCCTGTATTTTTCCGGAACAACACAAGGCTCAGCCGGGAATCGAGTAGTAAATCGCGGCGAAAAGACCGCGATAATGGCTTCTTTTAATTCTCTTAGCTTTGGCAAACGCAATTTTTAAACTCCCGTTTATAATTTAACTATTATTGTTAATCAAAATTACTGTACTTTTTGCTCTTTATCCTCTCCATATTTATCGACTATGCTGTTCTCCCATAACTTTACACCGGAGGCGTAGGCACCTTTAGCAATCGCATGTGCAGCTGTAGGTGAAGTTATCAAAATAAACACGG
>CAZMSP010000182.1:0-2990 GCA_964568985.1 uncultured Pirellulales bacterium | reverse complement strand
GTGCCTGAATCGCAAATTAAACTATACTACAAAAATGTTACAGCAGATGTTATCGGCGCAGAACATGGTATAACACATAAGCAATTTACTGACCTTGCTGAACAAAGCTTACCTTTGATTATTCAGTTGAATAAGGAAAGAAAAGCCGGTGAAACGCCCTACAGAGACTTACCCTATAATAGAGAAGCTCCTAAGAGAGTAAAAAACCTTGTTGCCGAGGTGAAATGTGATTGTGAAAATCTCGTTGTACTCGGCATAGGCGGTTCTGCTCTTGGCAATATTGCTTTGCAAACCGCGCTAAATCCATATATGTACAATCTTGATGATACTCAGCGGCGAGGTCCACGCCTATTTATCTTCGACAACGTTGACCCTGTACAGTTTGGTTCATTTTTGGATTGGGTCGATGATAAGCTCGATAAAACTATCTTCAATTGTATCAGCAAGTCCGGCCGGACCGTGGAGACAGCATCTCAATTTTTGATTGTTCGCAAACTGCTCCTCGACAAGCTCGGCCCCAAAGGCCTGCGAAATCAGGTCATCGTAACAACCGATGCAGAGAAAGGGACACTGCGTAGTATAAGTGATGAGGCAGGTTTCAAAAATCTTATTGTTCCTGAAGGTGTTGGCGGACGTTTTAGTGTTCTGAGCGATGTCGGATTATTCAGTGCTGCGATGTGTGGAATCGATATCGACGCGCTTTTAGAAGGCGCCCGTGATATGGATAAAAGAGTTAGCTGTGAGGATTTTTATAAAAATCCCGCAACTATTAACGCCGCTATAAACTGGCACTATTACAATCGGGGCAAAAAGATCTCCGTAATGATGCCGTACAGCTACCACCTCAAAGATTTAGCTGATTGGTATCGCCAGCTCTGGGCCGAAAGTCTGGGTAAAGCAGAAGACCTCAAAGGCAGCAAAGTCCATATCGGCCCAACGCCCGTAAAAGCACTCGGTACAACCGACCAGCACAGCCAGGTACAACTATATCGTGAAGGCCCAAATGATAAACTGTCCACTTTTCTTCAGGTCGGAAATTTCGATAGAGAGCTAAAGATAGGCCCTGCTCCTGAATGTGCTGCTGAGCTTGATTATTTAGCCAATAAGGATTTGAGCGTGCTGTTCAACAGCGAAAAGACAGCCACTGAGTATGCACTTTTGGCCAGCAATCGTCCCTGCCTTACAGTTGTCTTTCCTGAAGTAAATGCTTATACGGTCGGCCAGTTTATCTATCTGTTCGAGGTGACAACCTCTTTTGCCGGTGCATTATTCGGCATCAACACTTATGACCAGCCAGCCGTTGAATTAGGTAAGGAAGCCACCTTTGCGCTTATGGACAAGCCCGGCGAAGAATATAAAGAATTAGCACAGCAAATCCGGTCCCTAACCGAAGTTGACAACGAACTTCTGGTTTAATATACTTTGTTATGCTTGGATATTCAGCAGATTAGAGGGTCTGGCAATGGACTACGCAGTGATAATGGCTGGCGGGACCGGAAAAAGATTATGGCCGCTGAGCCGACAAAAACGCCCTAAACAAGTCCTAAAGCTCCTCGATGGCCAGACACTTCTCCGACGTTGTTTTGAGCGTCTGTGCCCGATATTCGATACCAGAAACATAATTACCCTCACCAATGCCGGCTATGCAAACCTTGTCCGTGAGAATCTGCCGGAACTGCCCTACGATAATGTCATCACGGAACCCGCTGTCCGTGACACAGCCGGCGCCATCGGATTGGCAGCAACAATCCTGACCAAATACGACCCCGAGGCAACTATGGCGGTCGTCACCGCTGACCAGCTGATAGAACCGCCTGAAGTATTGCAGCAGGCCCTCAAAGACGCCCTGGCATTTGCCAACAATAATCCGGATAACCTGCTTACTTTCGGTATCAAGCCGACCTTCCCAAGCACTCAGCTTGGTTATATTAAATGTTCCACTTCCCAGAAGTGCCCTGATTGTAAAAACACAATATATTCCGTGGAAGCCTTCAAAGAAAAACCGGATGAAAAAACTGCAAAAGAATATCTCGCCACCGGTAAATACTTATGGAATTCCGGAATGTTTGTCTGGAAGGCCAAGACAATTCTGGACAATTTAGCCAGGTTCCTGCCGGAATCCACCCAACCTTTCCAACAAATCAAGACCGCTTGGGCCGGTCCAGAGCAGCAGCAAATTCTCAAAGAGCAATTTGTCAAATTGCCGAAAATCAGTATCGACTTTGCCGTTATGGAAAAGGCCAGGAATGTTTTCGCAATACAACTGGATTGTCGCTGGCTCGATATGGGTTCTTTTGCGGCACTGGCAGATATTATCAACTCTGATAAGAACAAGAACATTGTCGTAGCTGGCGCAAGCGAGCTGCTGGGCTGCAAAAATTCCATCTTTGTAACTGAAGACACAGGTCATCTAATCGCCGCGATTGGTCTGGAAAACGTAGTCGTGGCTCACAGCCCAGATGCCACTCTGGTCTGTAACGTAAGCCAAACCGATAAAATAAAGGAACTACTCGAGTTGATAAAACAGCATGGCGGCGAAAAATTTCTGTAACAGAAGTGAGTATATACAATCTGAACTGGCGAAAAATGAGATACCTGGCAATAGATTATGGCACTAAACGCACAGGATTGGCAGTATGTGACGCGGCAGAGACAATCGCTTCACCCTTCGCCGTAATCGAGGGCCAAAAAGAACTAATAACAAAGATTACAGATATAGCCGAAGCCGAAAACATCGAGGCCATCGTGCTGGGGCTGCCTTTGAATATGGACGACTCTGAAGGCGCCCAGGCAAAACTTGTCTTGAAGTTCGCTGAGCAGTTAAAAGAACATCTTGACATACCTGTTCACCTCCAGGATGAGCGCCTGAGCAGCTTCGCCGCTGAAGACAAACTAACTTCTGCCGAGTTTCCAAAAGGCAAAAAAAGAAAAAAGTATCTTGACGCCATCGCAGCCGCAGAAATCCTGGAGGCCTTCTTCGAACAAAAAAG
>CAZMSP010000181.1:0-2990 GCA_964568985.1 uncultured Pirellulales bacterium | reverse complement strand
CCACGCAGCATCTACCGGCAGATTATGAGCTGCTTTTGACCAAAGAGCGTTTCGAGCATATTGAGCCGGCCTATTTAGAGTCCCTGAAAGAATCCCTTAAAATTATAGTAGTTATAGGAAAGCTCAACTTCGACCAGTCCTGCATTGATATAGCAAGACAGGCACAAGGTCAGTACGTAGTTTTTGTCCACAGGCCAACAGGTTGGCAGGAGATTTTAGAGGCAATGCAGCGGCTTAAGGATAGCGGAATGAATATAGCAGTTTGTCAGGGTGGAAAGTATATTGTTGTAGATAGACAGGCATTTTTAATATCCAAGGGCTTTAATGACTTGCTGAGTAAATCCGAGCGGTTAGTGCGCTTGTGACTATGCAATGTGCTCCAAGCAAGTAAAACGTAAAGCATGGGAAAGAACGACAATACCTATGTATAAAAAAGTGCTGCTTGTATTTAATTGCCACGAGGCGTGGGTTTACCAACTTGGTGTATTGGGATACAAGCTCGATATAATCGTAGGTCTCAAGGGCCAATATCAAAAAACCTGGGATGAGCAGATACGGCCGATACCGCCTAACAGCCGCTTAATCGGCTTACCCGAAGCGCTGCGATCAAACACCACCTATTATTGTATTATAACGCATAATATCGCCGATTTGCTTGATATTAAGGTCAGAAGTGAGCCAAAGATTATAGTCATTCACTCCACAATTGAAGGTCGGTTACTTGAAGAAGGGTCTGATATTGAACCGGAAAAGATGAAAGAGATGCTACATAAATACTTGTTCCTGATTGGTGGCCATGCGGTAGTTATCTCTGAACTCAAGGGTAAATCCTGGGGCTTTACGGAAGACATAATACCGTCCTGTGCCGATCCTAATGATTATCTGGGCTTTTCAGGGGATAAATCCTGCGGTCTTCGCATTTGCAATTTTATCCAGAGCCGAAAAAAGATTTTACTATGGGATTTTCATGAGAAGGCATTTGATGGGCTGCCGGTAAAGCTCGTCGGGCATAACCCGGATATGCCGGGTGTATCAGCCGCTAAAAACTGGGATGATTTAAAAAAGATGTTGCAGTCTCATCGGTTTTATATCCACACAGCAGAACCTGCACTCGAAGATGGCTACAATATGGCCACCATGGAGGCAATGGCTGCGGGTATGCCTGTCCTGGGTAACACCCATCCCAGCTCACCAGTTAAGCATGGTGTAAGCGGATTTCTTAGCCATGACCCGAATGAACTGCGTAAATACGCCCAGATGTTGCTGGAAGATAGGGATTTGGCAGTCAGGATGGGACGTGAAGGGCAAAAGATAGTTTCTGAGCGGTTCTGCAAAGAAAAGTTCAAAACCTCCTTTCTCCGATCAATAGAAACAGCCCGTCAGAAAAGTAAGAGCAATGTGGTTGAACAGGACAATCCTGCGTCTTAACTTGAGGCGGTACAAACGTATTCAGCGACCAGCATTTGGAGCTGCTCTGCCAAACGATGAAATACATCATCCCAATTCCCCAGTTTTTGCTGTCTAAAGAGCCGCATAGTGGGATACCAGGGACTGTCATCTCTGTCCAGCATCCATCTCCAGTCCGGCGCAAAGCATTGAAGGGCCCAGGTTGGCTTGCCCATCGCCCCCGCTAAATGAAGTACAGATGTATCCACAGAAATAATCAAGTCCAGATTTTCGACCGCCGCAGCGGTATCGGCAAAGTCTTTGAATTGTACCCCAAGATTTGTCAGAGGGATTTTCCCAGCTGATTGTTCTATTTGTTCGGCTGCTTGACCCTTTTGCAAAGAGTATAATTTTACGCCTTTAACTTTCGAAATAATAGAAAAATCCATCAGATTGCAGTTTCGCAGGTGTCTTCCTCCACGTCCATGCGAGCTTGACCAGACAATACCGACCTTGAAATCTGGCCCAGATAGTCTTTTTCGCCAGTACTCAACCTTGTGTGGGTCTGCAGATATATAAGGTACCTGATTCGGAATATTATCTAAAGTTGTGCCGAATATACCCGCCAAATCCATAATTGGTGCATAAAGCTCAAATTCCGGGTTACAGTCTCCATCGGAGAGATTTACGGCTTCATCAACACCGGGAGAATCCTTTAGCAGGTTATAAAGCTCTTGATATATTGCAAAAATAACTGTCCCACCACGTGCCTTAACCATAGGCAGGTATCGCACAAAATGGATATTATCACCAATGCCTTGTTCACAGCGTACAAGAAGCCTCTTTCCTGCAAAGCTTGAACCATCCCAGCGAAGTGTGTCAGAGAAATGCTTAGTCCATTCATAGCCGTTTAATCGCCAACTGTACTCTTTCCAGCCCTGTGTGAAATCACCAACTAACATCAGTATCATACCCAAATCAGTATGGGTGAAGGCACAATCCGGTTTGAGGTATAGAGCCTGCCTTAAGGTGTCAATGGCATCGGTGTACCGACCCTGTGCTTGGCGGGAAGCGGCCATTGCTCTATAAACTTCAGTCGAATCGTATCCCATGTGAATTGCCTGCTCGAAATTCTCAACCGCTTCGGTGTGGCGACCAAGCTCCTGCATAGCGACACCAATATTACAATAGTATGTGCAAGCATCATCCGGTTTGAATAACAGGCCCTGTCTGTATTGCTCAACTGCGTCAGCGTAGTGGCCCAATGAGGCCAGTGCATTACCCAGATTATAGTAGGCATCTGCGTAATTCGGTTTTAACAGCAGTGCTTTCTCATAGGCCTGCGTGGCTTCTTCGAATCTGTCAAGCGCTTTCAGGGCCACTCCAAGGTTGTTGTAAAACTGTGCCACTTGAGGATTACTTGCGACGGCTTTGCTAATCAAATCAACAGCTAAATGGTTGTCTCCTCTCTGATGTGCTATTACACCCAACATGTGAATCGCAGATGCATTGTCCGGCTGGTTTTGCAAAATTAACCGATACAACTGCTCAGCCTGCTGAACATCTCCGTCCATGTAGTGTTGGTCAGCGATTTTTATTGTTTC
>CAZMSP010000180.1:0-3021 GCA_964568985.1 uncultured Pirellulales bacterium | reverse complement strand
GCAAAGTTTTTGATGCACGGCACGATTCTTACAGATATCGAAGAAACTGTAGATGGAATTAAGCGTCAGCACAATATTCTGACTCAGCTTGGCATCGACACCGAAAAAGCTTATGGGTATTCGGTTCTGGAGCCGCTTAAGACATTGCGAAAAGATGATGTTCGCGAGGTAGCCAGGCTGGTGGGATTGCCGACCGAAATCGCCCAGAGGATACCGTTCCCTGGACCGGCCCTGGCGACTCGAATTATTGGTGAAGTAACACTTGACCGGCTCGAAACCGTAAGCGCTGCAACGGCCATTGTGGAGGAGGAGCTTGCCGATAGTGGGGCGTTTCAATATTTGGCTGTATTGCTGAGCGACTGCGCAACAGGCATACGGAACAAAAAGCGCGAGTTCGGCCAGATTATTGTCATCCGTTGTATTGAGAGCACCGATGCTCGTACTGCATCTGTTACAAAACTGCCCTGGAATAAGCTAAATCGTATCTCTGAGCGAATCACTCAGATAAAAGGTGTTAACCGGTGTTTGTATGATTTGACACCAAAACCGCCGGCTACAATCGAGTACGTCTGAGAATGTGACAGGAATAAAAAATGGGAGAGCTTACAAAAAAGCTCTCCCTTTATTTATGTGGCTCTTTCCTTTTTGTCATTAGCTCTCGCATGCAATGCCTGCATTTCGCTCTGACTTGTGTGCGGTGACGAAAGACGGCAGTTACAGGGTTAAGCTAACATGGCCGATAGGGTCATTTTTCAGAGCCACCCTTTTTGAATTTCATAGACATACATCGGTAGATGTTGTTTTTAATCTTGAATGTTTTTGGCGAGCGCCGAGAATCGTAATATAACGCTGTTTAAAGCGGGGTAAGATGCTGGCGATTCCAAAGCTTATCACTCTTTTTGTGCTTTTCCCAAGCCCCGATATAGTTAATCTAAGCTTCTCGCCTATGTCCAGTAGATTACCTCAATTAGCCCCGATAATATGAAATTATTGATACTTACGATTTTTGAAAATAAATTAAAAAAAACAAAAAAAATTAAATTATCAGTTGTTAATTGTGGTTTTGTGAAGTTCTTGCTTATCCTGTAAAAGTACGGAATTCCTGCATAAGCAATTTTGTGTATCTTCCCGGCTTACCATCCCCGATAATCTGGCTGTCAAATTTCACTACAGGAACAATGTCTTTCGTCGTTACTGCGATAAAAAGCTCATCCACTTCTTTTGCCTGTTGCGACGTTAATGATTTTTCGACTATTTCCAAACCAATATTTTTAGCTGCTTTGATTGTAAATTTGCGTGTGATGGATGGCAGGATATTAGCTTTCAAGGGGGCTGTTTGAAGTGCCTGTCCCAGTATTGCAAAAAACGCCGAGCCGGCCCCTTCGGTTATAAGCCCGTTTTCATCAACAAATATCGCTTCGCCGCAGCCTTTTTGTAATGCATCCTGACGAGCAAGAACATTTGCTAATAGATTTAGTGATTTTATGTCGCATCTTTTCCACCGCCAATCGGGATGTGTTGATACTGCAATACCTTTACTCTTTTCTTCCGTATCGTTAGGTAGTTCCGTAACTGTCAGAAAGAAATTTGGCTTTAAGCTGGCATTGAAAGTGTGGTTTCGCGGCCCCGAACCTCGGGTAATGTGAAAATATATCTTGGCGTTGGAAATATCTGCTGCCTCAAAGGCCTTCTGCACTCGTTTGCGTATCTCATCGATGTCTGCCCCGGTTATTCCAATTGCAGATAAGCTATTGGCGAATCTCTGAAGGTGTTCTTCCAGCACAAAGATTTTGCCGTTGTAGCTTCGCACTACTTCGTACACCCCGTCGCCGAAGAAAGTTCCTCGGTCCAGGTATGCCGGCTCAAGCTTGTCAGCCGCCACGATTTTATCGTTTATCATAGCTATTTGCATAAAGATTATCCCAAAGTGCTATTAGCTTGCATTTTAACGCCATTATTGATTGTAAGACACAAAAATATTTGATAATTTACTTTACAGAAATACGCCAGTCCCGTAGAATACTCAAAAATGTCATTCTGAGCACAGTAGGCCGAAGCTCTGAGCTAAACAGAAGAATCTCTTAAATTGGGCCGGGAGTTTTAACAATGTATGCTGTGATTGAACAAGGGTCAAAACAGTATAAAGTCACCGAAGGTGATTGTATAAATATCGACCTGACCGATGTGTCGCCTGATGCCAGGACCATCGAACTGGACAAAGTTTTGTTTGTAAGTGACGGCGAAAAGGTCAAAATCGGCACACCCTATCTGAAAGGTGCAAAGGTTATTGCTTCATTTACGACCACCGCCGAAGAGTCGATAGTTAAAGACAAAAAGCTTTATCCAACGCACTTCAGAAGACGAAAAAACAGCAAAAGACGTATAGGCCACCGCCAAAAGTATCTGCAGGTAACAATCGACAAAATCCAGGCCTGATAGCAGACGAATGTAACGGCTAGGGAGAATGAAAAAGTTTTCTATTATACATGTGCCGATACTGTCTTTTTTCTCCGGCGATTTATATCGAGATGTTGGATTAAACTGGAGGGGAGTCTGTTTTGGCTATCTGTTTTTACTCATTGCGGTCTGCACGATACCCAGAATTTTTATTCTCCAAAAGAGTATATCGCTTTTCATCGATGAACAAGCTCCTCCGTTGCTTGAACAGGTCCCAAAAATCACGATGACCAACGGTCAAGTTCTCGTCGATGAGCCGCAACCTTACTATATCAAGGCCCCTGACGGCAACGAAGTACTTGCCGTTATAGATACCACCGGAGAAATACAATCTTTGGATGGTACGGACGCATTTGTTTTATTGACAAAAACAAAACTAATTTATCGCCAGAGCGACGTGGAGTATAGGACATACGACCTTTCTGGGATAAAGGAGTTTGTTTTAGACAGGGGTAGAATAATGGGCTGGTTGAATATTGTAAAGAAGTTGATAATTCCGGTACTTCTACCCTTTATTCTTCTGGGTTCCTACATATTTCGGATTATTCAGGCCCTTATATATGC
>CAZMSP010000179.1:0-3067 GCA_964568985.1 uncultured Pirellulales bacterium | reverse complement strand
GGATGCCAAAAAGGCAGGTAACTTTCTTTTCATAGTGGGCGAAACCAAAAACGAATTAGGCGGCTCACACTATTACAAGATTCACGACCACATCGGTGCAAACGTTCCGAAAGTAGACCTTGAAACAGCTCCCAAAATCGCCAAAAGGATTTCTACTGCGATAGCCGACTCTCTTATAGTCAGTTGTCACGATTGCTCCGAGGGCGGCCTGGCTGTTGCGCTTGCAGAGATGGCCTTTGCCGGAGGACTCGGTATCGAGGCGGATTTACGAGGTCTGCCGAAAAGTCGAGACTGCTCACAAATAGACACACAATTGTTTAGCGAGTCAAACTCCCGATATATCGTGGAAGTTGAGCCGGAAAAATACGATGCGTTTGTGAAGCTAATGCTGAACCTGCCATTCGGACAAATCGGAAAAATTACAGAAGAAAAGACACTTTCCATAAAAGCAGAAGACGGCAAAACGGTTGTTGAAGCTGATATAGATACATTAAAACATGCGTGGCAAAAAACGCTCGATTGGTAAAGAGATAAATATGGTACAGGTGAATGCGATAGTCTTGCGGGCGGCGGGGATAAATTGTGATATGGAGACGGAATACGCACTGCAGCTCACAGGTGCACAGGCAAAACGCGTGCATATAAACAGGATAATCGAGGATAAAAACCTGCTCGAGCAATATCAGATAATTGTTATTCCCGGTGGCTTTAGCTACGGCGATGACGTGGCAGCAGGTAAAATCCTAGCTAACCAAATTGTGCACCATCTGTACGAGCCGATACAAAAATTTATCGATGACGGCAAATTAGTGCTTGGAATCTGCAACGGCTTTCAGGCGCTGGTCAAAGCAGGAATCCTGCCTGGCAGTAATAAAAAGTCAGCCACAGAGGGCACAGAGAACACAGAGAAAAATCAATCAGTCACGATAACTTATAATGACAGCGGCAAATTCGAGGACAGATGGGTGTATCTATCTCCGCAAACCTATAAGTGCATCTTCATCGAGCCGGGCAGACAAATCTATCTGCCCATAGCACACGGCGAAGGCAAGGTCGTTACCAAGGACCAGCAAACCCTCGAAAACCTAAAGGCCGAGAAACAGATTGCGTTTAAGTATGTAGATGAAAACGGTAACGAAGGCGAATATCCGGTTAATCCAAACGGCTCAATGGATTCGATAGCCGGCCTGACAGATTCTACCGGCCGGGTCCTGGGTCTTATGCCGCACCCGGAAAGGCACGTTAGAAAAACCCAGCATCCACACTGGTCCCGAATACGAGGGGCGAGGGACGAAGGACGAGGGACGAAAGATAGTGATGGAATGACAATTTTCAATAACGCCGTCAAGTTCATAAAAGAAAACTTTTAGCCACATTTTTTGTCTGAAAAAAGGCGTGATATATGACAATGCAAAACCTGATTAAACCATTTGCGCTTGCAGTGTCTATCACGTTAGTTCTGACTACTCTGTGCGCTGCTGAAACCGAGGGCGATGACCAGAGCAATCCCATCCCCCACCTTCGCAAGCAGGGAAGCGCTACGCAACTCATCGTGGACGGTGAACCGTTTCTGATGCTGGCCGGAGAGTTGCATAACTCCAGTGCTTCCAGTGCCGAATATATGAAGCCGATATGGCCCCGTCTTGCCAAAAAGAATCTCAACACGATTATCGCACCGGTTTACTGGGAGTTGCTCGAACCAGAAGAGGGCAAATTTGACTTTACGCTCGTCGACAGCATGATACAGGGAGCAAGGAGTAACGGTCTGCGTCTTGTTATTCTGTGGTTCGGAAGCTGGAAGAACAGCGCATCCACCTATATCCCGGTCTGGGTCAAAAAGGACTTTGAACGGTTTCCTCGCGTCAAAGACAAAAAAGGCAAGACCCTCGAAATCCTCTCCACCTTCAGTGATGCCAGCCGGGATGCCGATGCTCGAGCCTTTGCGGCCTTGATGCGGCATATTCGTGAAGTGGACGGCGCGGAGCACACAGTTATCATGATGCAGATAGAAAACGAGGTAGGTGTACTTAAAGCTCCACGGGATTATTGTTCTGCGGCGAATAAAGCCTTTAATGGGCCGGTGCCGAAGGAGCTGATGGACTACCTTGTACAGCACAAGGACGCACTGATACCGGAGTTTCGCGAGGTCTGGAAGGCTAACGGTTACAAAAAATCCGGGAGCTGGGAAAAGGTCTTCGGCAAAGGTAAGCTTTACCGAGAGGATTGGAAGACTCTTTCATATTTTACGGAAGAAATCTTTATGGCATGGAACTATGCTCGCTACGTTAACCACATTGCCGAAGCGGGCAAGGCCGAATACCCTCTTCCAATGTTCGTGAACGCATGGCTGATGCAGCCGGACTATGCCTTGCCCGGAGCATATCCAAGCGGCGGCCCATTACCCCAGGTGATGGATATCTGGCGGGCTGGAGCACTGGCAATAGATTTGCTCGCGCCGGACATCTACATGCCGCACTTCAAGTGGGTATGTGAGAGTTACAACAGATCCGGCAATCCCTTGTTTATACCCGAAACAGTCGGAGGCATGTATGGAGCAGCCAGGGTATTTTACGCCGTCGGACAGCACAATGCGATGGGCTTTGCGCCGTTCGGTATCGACGGTGACAGGACCCCTGAAGACGACCCCCTCGATAAGAGCTATGATGTCCTTTCTCAACTGGCCCCAATAATCCTACAAAAGCAGGGTAAAAATATGATGGCTGGTGTGTTAGTTGACAAGGAACATCCAACCGATAAGGTACAGCTGGGCGAATATACGTTGCAAGCGAGACTGGCAGGCGAGAGGAAACCCGATATCGCAGGCGGCATTATTATTTTGACGGGGCCTGAGGAGTATTTGATTGCCGGAAGCGGCTTGGACATTATTTTCGAACCGAATAAACGCGGCAACCTTCCTTATATTGGCCTTGCAACCGTGGAGGAAGGGACTTTTAAGAATGGCGAATGGGTACCCGGACGCCGGCTCAACGGCGACGAAATCCACACGAGCACATTTTCGTGGACTGGTATAAAGCTGCCCAGCCATACCTGCAGCATCCAGCGGGTC
>CAZMSP010000178.1:0-3120 GCA_964568985.1 uncultured Pirellulales bacterium | reverse complement strand
CCACAGCAAAAAGACAACAATGCAGGACAAAAAGATTTTGGTTTAAGTTTGCAAAACCCGGCTGCTGCTGGAATTCGGTCAGGGTTGCGAGCTTTTCCTTGTTCGAGTCGGAAAAAACAATTTTCCCGTGCGCAAATACTTCGATTGGGCCGTCAAACTTCGATTTGGGCCTTTTCGCGCCCTTGGCGATGGCGCTAATTTTGCCGTTTTCCCTCGTAAAAAAAGTTACAATCTGGGATGTCTCGGAGAAATCCGTAGCACGTATGCAGATAGCCAGGTCTTTGGTCAACATGAATTATAGCTCTTTGCCACAAAGGCGCTAAAAAGTGAAAAGTGCCTAAAGTTAAAAGTGTCTAAAGTTGCGGATTTTTTTAATTTTAGTTCACTTTAGTCACTTTAGCTCACTTCTGTCCTCTGGATTTTGATGCGTTTTATTTTTCTGGCCTCGGCGGAAAGAATGGTAAATTTCAGATTTTTGTAATTAAGGCTCTCCCCTGTTTTTGGAATGTAGCCCAGTTGCGAAAAGACGAAGCCGCCGATGGTATCGTAATCTTCCTCTTCGGGCAGGTTTAATTCAAACCGGTCGTTTAAGTCATCGACGTATGTCCTGGCATCGACTTCAAGAGTGCTTTGGTCTATTTCTTTAACCGGTTCCGGCAGGGCTTCTTCGTATTCGTCGGTTATTTCGCCGACGAGTTCTTCGAGAATATCCTCCAAAGTAACAACGCCGGCTGTTCCGCCGTATTCATCGAGCACTACAGCTATATGCTGCTTTTGATTTTGAAACTCGCGCAGCAAAACCCGCAGAGGTTTCGTTTCCGGAACGAAATAAGCGCTTCTCATTTTGTCGCGCAGTTTAAAATTCTCAGCGTCCTGACCGATTTCGCTCAGCAGGTCCTTGGCGTAAATTAAGCCAACTATGTTATCTATATTTTTTTCATATACCGGCACACGCGTATGACCTGCGGTAGTGATGGTTTTCAAAACCGTTTGTAAATCAGAGTTGACTTCGACAGCTACTATGTCTGTTCGAGGTGTCATAATTTCATCAACGGCTGTTTCGCTCAGCTCCAGCACATTTTCAATCATCTGCTGTTCTTCTTCGTCGAGCACACCTTCGGTTCTGTGCTGCTCAAGGCCGGTTAAAAATTCTTCCTGTTTTTCTTCCTGTTGCTCCTGGGGTGTTGTTTCGGCTACGCCGGCCAGGCGTTTAACAAGACCATCAGTTAATCTCCAGATGTATAGAACAGGCGATACTATAATTGTAGAGAACATTAGCAGTTTATATGTTCGGCTGAGAATTTTTTCGCCTGCGTACTTGGCCCAGGCGTGAGGGATTGCCAGACTGAACATTGAGAATATCGCTATTGCAGTAATAAATGTAAGCAGGTAATTGGTAATTTGCGGACTGGACGGACGCAGCGTTGTGAAAACATCCGCCAGCAAAAGCAATATGCACATATTAAAGATGACCCTGTATAACGAGCAGGTCAGAACCATTTTTTCGGCGTTTTCCACCAACTTCTCGGTGAGTTCTTCGGGGCTTGTCTTTTTGTCGGATTTCCTGAATGCCTCCTGCAGTTTTATGCGTGAAAATGTTCGCAAGGCGAAGGTATTAACGGAAAAGAACAGTGCACCGCCGGCGAGAATACAAATCAGCAGTACCATCTGAGCCACATAACTCACTTTTTAATATCCTTTCAATTAAGTTCGTAGTCAGCAATTGAAACCACAAACTATTAATTATATACTAAACCGTAACCGAGTTCTTGTAAAATTTTGTCTTCTGCCTCATGCATTTTCTTTGCCCTTTTTTGCGTGGTATCGTCGAATCCGAGGTTGTGAAGCAGGCCATGGGTTACATAAAGCGCCAATTCCGCTTCACATGAATGGCCTCTTTGCTTTGCCTGTCTTACAGCCATCTCGCCGTTTACGACCAGCTCAAATAATTTTTTGTCTTTCTCATCTGATAAATCAAAACTTATAACATCGGTAGAGCGATTACGGTTTAGAAATCTTTTGTTCATTTTGCGGATTTCGGCGTCGCCAACTATTGCGATGCTGACGACCGTTGCTGTGTTTTGGCAGGGATTAATCCGCCGTGGCGGATTAAAACGGTCGCAGATGGTTTTGACCAGTTCTTCAAGCCTGGACAGAGACACGTCTACGTCTTTGAAATTTTTTGCGATTTGAACGACCGTGTCTGGCTGTTGTTTAGCAGGGCTCATAACTGTTAATCGCTTTTTTGCTCTGTTTGGCTGGGTTGAGGTTGTGCGTCATCGGGAGCATCCGGCGCTTTTGGGTATGCGATTCGGCTATGATAGTGTGCTGCAAGGGTCTTCGATATGCTCGTCTCTATCTGACTTAACTCGCGAAGAGAAAGGTCACACTCATCGAACTGGCCGTCCTGCAAGCGCTTCATGGCCATGTTGTGCACGACCGCTTCTATTCTCGTAGGTGTTATTTCAGGCAGACTTCTAACGGCACCTTCCACGGAGTCCGACAACAGCACAATAGCAGCTTCTTTTGTTCGCGGCTTTGGACCAGGATATCTAAATTCACTTTCAGAAGGCACTTCAGCCGTTTTCTGCTTTGCAGTTTTAGTTTTCTGCTTTTTTGCCTCGTTGTAAAAGTGTTCAACCAATGTCGTTCCGTGGTGCGCTTCGATAAACTGCCAGAGCACAGATGGCAGGCCATATTCTTTGGCCATTTCTATCCCGTCTTTGACATGGCCAATGATAATCAAACGACTCATCGTAGGTGAAATCTCCTTATGTCGGCTGGTTAAGCCCATTTGGTTTTCGACGAAATAGCCGGGCTTATTGATTTTTCCGATATCGTGGTAATAAGCACCGACCCTGCATAAAAGGCCGTTACGACCAACTGACTCAGCCGCAGCTTCAGCGATAGAGCCTATTAGCAAACTATGGCTGAACGTGCCGGGTGCTTCCATTGCAAGTCTTTTTAACAACGGCTGATTGGCATCGCTGTAGTCCAGCAGTGTCATACTGGTAGCTGTTCGGAAGATTTTTTCGATAATCGGAAGCAAACTCTGGATAAGCAGACCCATCAGGAGAACTGCTGCTGCATGATAGCCGGCATTGTTAAATATATCACCGG
>CAZMSP010000177.1:0-3142 GCA_964568985.1 uncultured Pirellulales bacterium | reverse complement strand
ACCCGGCATCGACCACAATCTTCAAGAGCACAGCACCGTTCTGATTCGTGGAGGCCGGGTCAGGGACTTGCCTGGCGTTCGGTATCACATCGTCCGTGGTGTACTTGATAGTGCTGGCGTGGCTAATCGCAAACGAGGTAGAAGTAAATATGGTGCAAAAAAAGCAAAATAGAAAGGATTAGCCACAGATTAACACAGATTTTTAATAGTTTTTGTTTTTATATTTCAGTGAAATCTGTGGCTAAAAAATAAAAATGAAAAAGTGGACAGCATCAAGTGAGCAATTAAAGCCCGACCCCCAGTACAATAACAAGCTGGTATCAAAGTTTGTTAATTGTCTTATGTGGGACGGCAAAAAAAACACTGCACAGCAGATTTTTTATGATTCTATGGACATTATATCTAAAAAAGTAACCAATGTTGAGCCACTTGAGGTTTTTGAGAAAGCAGTGAATAACGTAAGACCGTTGGTTGAAGTTCGTAGCAAACGTATTGGCGGAGCCAGTTATCAGGTGCCGATGCAGATAAGTTCAAAACGCCAGCAATCACTTGCCTTTAGATGGATAATCCAGTCAGCCAGAGCCAAGAAAGCCAAGCCCATGCGAGAGCGTCTGGCCTCTGAATTGATAGATGCTTATAATAGACAAGGCGGCGCAATGACCACGAGGGATAATATCCACAGGATGGCTGAGGCAAATAAGGCATTTGCGCACTTCGGCCGGTAATCTTATAGGGTATAGAGTATAGCGGATAGGAGATAGTTTTTTTGTCCGCTATTTTTTTAATCGTTTGTAGTGGCGTAAGCCATCTTGGTGATTATGAGTTCATCCCCCTGCTTTCTTGCGAAAGCAAGAAGGGGGATATATGAGCTCTCGGCGACGAACAATGAATAAACTGGAAAAATTACGTAATATTGGAATTATTGCTCATATCGATGCCGGCAAGACAACGGTAACCGAGCGCATACTCTATTATACGGGCAAGACCTACAAAATGGGGGAGGTCCACGACGGCACCGCTGTTATGGATTTTATGGAGGAGGAGCAAAAAAGAGGCATTACTATAACTTCAGCAGCGACAAAATGTCCCTGGAAGAACTTTGAAATCAACCTTATCGACACACCGGGGCACATCGATTTTACCGCTGAAGTTGAACGTTCTCTGCGTGTTCTTGATGGCGCTGTAGCTGTATTTGATGGTAGCGAAGGTGTACAGGCCCAGAGCGAAACCGTCTGGAGACAGGGACAGAAATACGACTTGCCTTGTCTTTGCTTTGTCAACAAGATGGATAAAACCGGCGCCGATTTCGAGATGTCCGTTCAAAGCATTCGCGATAAGCTCATTGCCAATCCAGTTGTGCTGCAGATTCCTGTTGGCGCGGGAGACTCCTTTATTGGAATAATCGACCTGATTAAAATGAAAGCGGTTTTCTACAAGACTGAAAAGCTGGGAGCAACTTTTGAAGAGACTGAGATTCCCGCCAATTTACAACAAATCGCAAAGCAGTACAGGCACGAGTTGACTGAGCTTGCAGCCGAACACGATGAAGAGTTGATGGACCTCTACGTCCACGATAAGCCCATCAGCGTTGAAATGGTCAATAGAGCAATAAGAAAAGGAACTTTAACCAACGAGCTTCATCCGGTTTTTGTAGGCTCGGCCTTAAAGTATATCGGCGTACAAAGACTGCTCGATGGTATCGTGGCGCATTTACCCTCCCCGCTGGATAAACCCCCGCTGTCTGGGCATAAACCAAACGATAAAGATAAAACAATCCCCATTAAGTGCGACCGAAATGCCAGTCTTGTTGCACTTGCCTTTAAGATTACCGGCGATGTACACGGCGATTTGACCTTTCTCAGGATTTATCAGGGTGCAATCAAATCCGGCAATAGAGTATTAAATGCAAATCGTAATAAACGCGAAAATGTTACCAGAATATTTGAGATGCATGCCAACGAACGAAAAATGTTAGACTTAGCCAGTGCCGGCGATATCGTTGCTGTGGTGGGATTAAAGCACACACTCACCGGTGACACGATTTGTGATACCAAAAAACCTGTCTGTCTGCCGAGTATTACGTTCCCACAAACAGTCATGAGTATGTCGATAGAGCCCAGAACAGCAGCAGAGAAAGCAAAATTGGCAGATGCACTGGCTGATTTGAGGCGTGAAGACCCGACCTTTGAGTGTAAATTTGATGGTGAAACCGGTCAGACAATCATCAGTGGAATGGGTGAATTGCATTTGGAAATCCTCCAGCACAAATTGGTAAGAGAAAAGGGAGTTGATGTCAGAGTCGGCAAGCCAAAGGTTGCCTACAAGGAAGCTATTACAAAATCAACTCAAGCAGAGGGTAAATTCATACGCCAAACAGGTGGTCGAGGCCAATACGGCCATGTTGTTTTGAAGCTTGAGCCATTGTTTACAGAAGACGGCCACTGGGGCAGCGATATTGAATTTGAGAGCGAGGTCGGTTCCGATGTTGTGCCGAAAGAGTATGTACCTGCTGTGAAAGAAGGGGCCAGGGATGCGTTGAGCAGTGGTATTCTGGCAGGTTTTCCCGTTATAGGCGTCAAGGTTACATTGATAGATGGGTCGTTCCATTCGGTGGATTCCTCGAGTCTGGCTTTTGAACAAGCTGCTGCAATTGCGGTGGAAAAAGCCGTTAAAGATGCAAAGCCGGTTTTGCTTGAGCCAATAATGCGGCTTCAGGTGATAGTCCCAGAGGCTAATTTCGGAGCAGTACAGGGCAATTTGCTTGCCAAAAGGGGATTAATCACGGATTGCCGGATTCATGGCAATATGCGGATAATCGATGCTAAGGTGCCTTTGGTCGAGATGTTCGGCTATTCCAGCGAAATTAGAAGCGCCACAGCCGGCAGGGGAACGTTCACTATGGAGCCATTGACCTATGAAAAGATGCCGGAGCAGATTGCCGAGCAAATTATCCTCTAATGGGCATAAAATCGGGGTTTGGGCCTGTGAACCACGAAAAACCGACATTAACTGATATTTTTTATGTATAATTTTAAAATTTTACCAAAATTTTTATTGAAATTATTTAATTTAAGTGATAAACTCCTTGGTTTTCAGCCGTAGCGAGCATTGTCAGGGATGACTTTGCGTAAATCAGTTGGGC
>CAZMSP010000176.1:0-3242 GCA_964568985.1 uncultured Pirellulales bacterium | reverse complement strand
CCGGGGGATAGAGTTTTATGATTATGCGACCATCAAGTATGATACCAGCGGTAATGAACTCTGGGTACGAAAATACAACGAACCGGGAACCAAAACAAGGTATGGGCTGTTCCGTATCAGGGTGTAAGCCATGCGATTGTATCTGATAAATCCACGTGTAATTTTAATAAACCACCGGCTATCTGGTTTATTTGTAATCACTGTTCTTTGTATCTTGCTTTTAATGGCTGGCGTCGGGATAAGTTCCGACCCCAATAGTTTTACAGATAGCCGCGGCAGTAAATCTGTAGCGGACGGTAATAATGCCGCCAAAGATTCTAACGGCCCCACTATTATGTTGAGTTATACTAAGGAGACGTTCAAAAAAAATCCTATTTTAGATTTTGCGTATTTTATTCCGCTGATATCTCCGGCACTTGTTGACAGGGAAATCAGTGTCAATAATGAGCAGCAGGAAGGTATTACCTCGTATAAAAGAACGGTTGCTTCAAAATCCTTTTATGCGGCCTATGAACTTAAGATGATGGGAAATGGCTTTCACAAAAACACATTTGACCCTGCAGGGATGATAGCGAGATATATCGGTGATTTGAAAAAAGGAGAGCCGTTGACAAATATGCTCGATTATATTAAGTTTGAAGGAGAAGGGGTTGGTCTTATTGAGGTTAAAGGAACGATTACCGGCTCTACCGAGACCGTTACCAAGGTGGATATATGTTTCGCAAAGGGCCAAAAAAGCCCTGTAACCATTGGTCTTTATGATGTTAAACCGAAAGATGGGGAGTATAAATACGAAAACAGAACGAATGAGGTAGTTGCTCGGGTCAACACGCTTACATTCAAAAAGACTGAAAAGACCCCCAGAATGGGAATAAAAGTAGCATCGATCAGTAAGAGCGAAGGCTCTGAAGGTTTCTGGAACCGTGTCAAGGGGTTAATAGCCAATTTCTTTATAAAGCCGCTGGAGGTGGATAAACTTGGCAACGATACAATGCTCGATTTTGGCTACACGCTGCTGAAACAAAAGCCCGCTTTTACTTTTCCAAAAGCTAAAAATATAAAGGAAAACAGGCTGGTGGTAATAGTTCCTAAACAAAACTGAAAGGCAGCAGGCAGGCTCGGCTGTTTGTGTTGCTGTGCATTGACTTGCTCTTTTGTAATGTCTGACAAAAAACTTATTACAAAACTATGGAAAGGAAGAGACAATGAAAACTCCACTTAAAATCGTCTATGGTATTTTGTTTGCAATTGTTGTCCTGGTCATTGTTGTCGTTGTTTTAGTTCATCTCTTCGGCAATCAGGCGTTGAAGACCGGGATAGAGACCGCCGCAACAAAAACCTTAAATGTAGCAGTGAGTGTGGGCGATGTGGACCTTTCGATTATGGGCGGCAGGGTTGGCCTTCAAAACCTTATTATCAACAATCCTCAGGGTTATCAATATGACAGACTACTTGAGCTGAAATCTGCCAAAATTGATGTTGATGTCTGGTCGCTTTTGAGTGACACGGTTAAGATAAGAGAAATCAAACTCGACGGAGCGAACGTTGTCCTTGAACAGAAAGGTTTTTCCAATAATATTAATGATGTTATAAAGGCAATCCCAACTAAGGAAGAGCAGCCATCTGAACCATCCGGGAAAAAATTGCATATAGATAATCTTGAAATTACCAATACAACAGTCAATGTGAAATTGCTTCCTATTCCGGGAAAGGCAGATACTCTAACGCTGAAACTTGCGCCAATCAAAATGACTGACTTAGGCGGTGATAACAAGTTAAATACCGCCGCTTTATCCAGTAAAATCTTATTAGCCATCACCAAAGGTATTGCCGAACAAGGAGCCGGCCTGTTGCCAAAAGAAATGATTGGCTCTTTAACATCGGAACTTAAGAGGGTCGGGGATTTAACCGGCGATTTGGTTGGACAAGGCGGCGAAATCCTGGGCACTGGAACAGACGCTGGTAAAGAAGTGTTAGAGAAGGGCAAAGACTTAGAAGAGGAGGCAACCGGTTTCCTGAAAGGGCTGTTCAAATCCAAAGAAGAAGGAGAAGAATAATTCATCTGTCACAGAACTCGGCAAACTTATAATATCGCATTTTAGGGCTCTGCGAATTACAAAGCGTTTAGGCAAGCCAAATGGGCCGGGTAGGATTCGAACCTACGTAGGCTTACGCCAACGGGTTTACAGCCCGTTGCTGAAAAGTCAGAACCATCGAATCAACAAGCACTTACAACAACCCAAAAACCCTCTGTACAAACCAGTGTACAAACAAAACCCGAAAATAGCCCAAAACAGCCTCAAAACCTACCCGATGATTTAGCGGAAATTATAGCTGCTTGGCCTGACCTGCCGGAGCATATCAAAGCTGCTATCAAAGCACTGGTTCAAATTCATATTAAGGGGGATTAGCAATGACCGTATCAGGAAAACAATTACAAGCCAATAAACGATTCCGTCAAGTTGGGAGTAGATCACCGTAAAGGCTGGCCTACCGATTTGTTTAGTATTTCCTTGATCTTGGTAACCATATCGCCCGGGTCGGCTGACTTTGAAACGAAGCCGTCAGCACCGAGTTGAGTTGCTTTCTCTCGGGCCTGTTCGGGTGGAAGAGCGGAGAAAAATACTACAGGAATTGACATCGTGTCTGCAGAGGTCTTTAGCTCTTGAAGTACCTGACTGCCATCTTTACCAGGCATCTTAATATCGAGAATAATCAAGTCGGGTTTTTCCTGATTTGCAAGTTTTATGGTCTGGTCTCCATCGTTAGCAGCTATTACTTGATAACCGTTTGCCCTTAGCCTCATTCCAAGGATTTGGACCACACTTGGCTCGTCGTCGGCAATCAATATCGTTTTTGCCATTCTATTCAGTTCTGACATTAGCTCATATCAGCAGTTAAAACTTCCATATGCCGCTATATCTCCATCGCTGGCATTAAATTAATAATCGGCCAATCTTTCTCAAATTTTTCCTGCAGCAATATCTGCTATAAAGTCTCTTTCTGCCCCTTCCCTGCCAAGTTCCATCTGGTGGATTCTTCTGGCAAAGCCGCTCATAAGGTTCTCTACACCCTTAAACGGCCCTATTATCTCTACTCCCGATTTTGCGGTTATTTCAAATTCCATTAATTCCTTCTTGTGCATCGAACCCCTCTGTTTCAACACACTAATAATCCTGTGCATCCGGCCTTCCAGTTCCACATATTTTAGAATGATAATATTGTCACTGGCGGTGGAAAGG
>CAZMSP010000175.1:0-3298 GCA_964568985.1 uncultured Pirellulales bacterium | reverse complement strand
GATGTTTATATTCACGCGATGATTCAGGATGGCGAAGGTCGTAAGATGTCCAAGAGCTTGGGTAACGGCATCGACCCGCTGGTAGCTATCAATAGTCACGGGGCTGATGCGATGCGGTTTACATTAGCCAGTATGACAACGGATACACAGGATATTCGTATGCCGGTTGTGCAGATGACGCTGCCTGACGGCCGAGTGGAAAATACATCGCCTAAGTTGGATATCGGCAGGAACTTCTGCAATAAGCTCTGGAACGCCTCACGATTTACTTTAATGAATCTTGAAGGAATCGACCCGGAAAAATTCGACAAAGATAAGATGGATATTACCGACAGATGGATTCTCTCGCGGCTGGCGCAAACAATTGCCGAGGTTACTAAATCATTAGAGGAGTTTAAGTACAATGAGCCGATGTCGCTTCTCTACAGGTTCTTCTGGAACGACTTCTGCGATTGGTATCTTGAGTGGATTAAACCACGTATGCAGGATAACCAGCAAAAACCAATTGCTCAAAATGTACTTGCTTTTGTGCTGGATGAGATTTTGCGTTTGCTGCACCCATTTATACCGTTTATTACTGAGGGAATATTCCAAAAACTCAATGAAGTTGTACCAGTAAGAAAGCTCAATGGGATTGCAGAAGCAGCCCAGGCAAATGCTTTGGTAGCTGCCCAATGGCCAGAAAGATTAGACTCTTTAATTGATATAGAAACAGAAAAACGAATTTCAATTATCCAAAGTCCGATTCGGGCAATAAGAGATATTAAAAGTCAATACAATATCCCTCTTACAACAACGCTAACGACTTCGGCGAACACTTCGGTACAGGTCGCCCAGATATTAAATGATAACTCTGAACTAATTTGCCAATTGGCAGGTGTTAAAGTATTTATGGCCGATACCAACATAAAAAAGCCTAAGAATGCTGCAACTTCGATAGTAGATGATATGCAAATTTTTGTTCACGATGTGATTGACCCTCAAGCCGAAAGAAAACGACTTCAAAGGCAAAAACAGGAGATAGAAAAAGCTAAGAAAGCAGTAGAGGCAAAGCTGGCCAATAAAAATTTTATTACTAAAGCGAAGCCGGAAGTCGTTGCCCAGGCGAAAGACAGGTTGTCTGAGCTGACAGAGCAGTTAAAAACCATTGAAAAACACCTGGCGGAATTGAAATAATTGATACAGTAAGGGCGGTGCAAAATGGAAAGAGAAGCCGAATTATCACGAATAATCATAAATGAAACGTCCGACCAGCAGTTAATCGTCATAAAGGAGCGTTACGGTGAGCGCAGCTTTCCAATTGTTATCGGCATAGTTGAGGTTTTCGCAATCGACCGCCGATTAAAGGGTATCGAGCCGCCGCGTCCGATGACACACGAATTATTAGACGGTGTAATTAAAGGACTGGGTGCAAAAATAGAAAAGATAGTCATAAATGACTTGCGCAACCATACTTTTTATGCAAAGATACACCTGAGTCTTGACGGCAAAACGGTTGAGATTGACTCCCGCCCTTCCGATGCTATTGCTCTGGGTGTGGCGTCAAACACCCCTATTTATGTTGCCGACCATGTGTTTGAGGCGGCTTCCCAGTGAAAAAAGTTGATAAAATCAGCAGCCCAACACCAATACAAAGCAAAGTGTCTGCGATATTAAATGCCGGCCAATGCCTGCCAGGCCAGACAGTAACATCAATAAAATCACGCACCAGACCATCATTAAATATTCTATCGTAAAGATTGCCACAAACACCGGCAGCAAAAAGGGCCAGTGCGATGTGTACCAACGTATGTTGAGTCCCGCTGAAAAGAAATATTACGAGAATCACTGTTAATGCGATAACGGAAACCGCCGCTAATAAATATGGTCTGCCGGCGAATAATCCAAAAGCGGCACCATCGTTTTGCGCTAATACCAACTGCAGGAAACCATCTATAATTGAAACACTATTAGATTGCAGTTGCTCAAGCCAGTCAAATACAACTCTCTTACTCCACAAATCCATCGCAAAACCGGCCACCATTAAAGGCCAGAAAATCAAATGCGCTTTTAAGGGCGGCAGCGTGAGCGCCTTGTGCTTGGACAAAGAAATTCGAGTTGAATTCGGTCCGCTATCATTTTGGTTTGAATTAGCTTCGTTCATAATCATCTTTACTTTGATTACTTTTATTGGCAGGCAATTATATCACAGTAAGTATTGTTGTCAAAGACTTTACGACACAAGAGGTTTTTTGCTCTTTGGGCTTATTCGTAAGTGTTTGACATATTTAACCCGGCTTGATATTATATTGGGCCAATATGGTTAGAGTTTATATGCAGACGAGGCAGCGCCTCGTCTCTGTTATATTTGCATGAGAGGTTTTTCTTCTATGGCGAAACAGAAAATAGTTTTGAAAAATAAGCCATTCGTTCTGATTATACGTGACGGCTGGGGTTATAATCCGAATCCTGATGAAGATGAATATAATGCCGTCAAGCGCGGCAACACTCCCGTAGACGACATGCTAATGGCTGAGTACCCCAACTGTCTTATCCATACCAGCGGAGAAGACGTGGGTCTGCCGGCGGGTACGATGGGTAACAGCGAAGTAGGACATCAAAATCTTGGGGCCGGCAGAATCGTACCGCAAGAATCTGTGAGACTGAGCAGAGCTATTCGTGATGGGTCATTTTTTGAAAATAAAGAGTTTCTGAATTTAATCGAATTTGTAAAAAGCAGCAATGGCAAGATGCATGTTATGGGCCTGTGCAGTGACATAGGTGTGCACTCACTGTTGGACCATCTGTATGGCCTGCTTGAGCTGGCAAAAAGAAACGATGTAAAAGATGTGTTCATCCACGCCTTTACCGATGGCCGGGATTCGCCGCCGCATAGTGGAGCTGCGTATATCGCTGATATCGAAAAGAAAGCCCGGGAGATAGGCGTAGGTAAAATTGCAACAGTTATGGGCAGGTTCTATGCTATGGACCGTGACAGCAGATGGGAGCGTGTGCAAAAGGCATACGAATGTATGAGGATAGGTAAAGGCCTTAAAGCTACAAGTGCGGCAGAGGCAATTTCCCAAAGTTATGAGAAAGAGGTTACTGATGAGTTTATAGAGCCGACATGCATTGTCAATGAGGACAATGAGCCAATAGCTACCATCGGCGACGGCGATGGCGTAATATTCTTCAACTTCCGCGGTGACAGGCCCCGTGAGCTTTCGCGGGCATTTGTGGAGCCGGACTTCAAGGAGTTCCCGAGGACTACTAAACCTAATATATATTTTGTATGTATGACCGAATATGATGTAACAAT
>CAZMSP010000174.1:0-3327 GCA_964568985.1 uncultured Pirellulales bacterium | reverse complement strand
CAGAAGCGATTGATAAAGTCCATACCACAGCCAGTTCGCACCATCGGGTAATGATAGTGGAGGTTATGGGCAGATATGCCGGCTGGATTGCGCTTCATGCAGGCGTAGCGAGCGGCTCAGACGTCATTCTTTTACCGGAGATACCATACAAAATCGATAAAATCTGCGAATTTGTGCTCGGCCGGTCGAAGCGGGGCAAAAGATTCAGCATCGTAGTAGTGGCCGAAGGCGCAAAACAAAAAGGCGGTAAAATGGTTATCGCCAAAAAACTCACCCACAGTCCTGACCCAATCCGTCTCGGCGGAGCCGCAAATGTGCTGGCTGAGCAAATCGGGCAATGCACAGGCCTCGAATGCAGGGCAATTGTTCTCGGCCATATACAGCGAGGCGGAACACCTACACCCTTTGACAGGACCCTGGCTACCGGCTTTGGTTATACTGCCATCGAACTTCTAATGAAAGGCGTTAGAGACCACCTGGTCGTGATGAAAGACGGCAAGCTATCGAGCATCGCCCTTTCTCGTGTCGCCGGCAAAATAAAGACGGTGCCCAAAAAACATCACCTTATAAAAGCAGCTCGAGCGGTTGGAACCAGCTTCGGTATATGATTGACCGCTGACCATCGACCGGTTAATATTCATAGTTGATTTTTCTCATCACTGACTTACAACAACCGGCAGCTTTTATATAATCGATGAACCTCGACAAAGAGAGAATAATTTCTCAGGTAATCTCCCGGCTGACCATCGCAAAAGATACTGAGGGGGTGGTTAAAGTCGAGGGGACGTGGGGGTCCTTTGCGCGCCTACTGGCTGCTTACATCTCGAAGAAACTCGGTCGGCCAATTCTGTACATCTGTCCGCACATTGACGATGCCGACAAAGCTGCCGATGATTTGCACACTTTTTGCGGTCGGAGGATTGAGGAATTTGCCGCATGGGAAGGTGAAGAGGATTTAGCTGATGCTACAGATGAAATTCGGGCTGAGAGGTTAAAATTCGTCTCTCGTCTCTCGTCCCCCGTCTCTCGTGCAGGTGGAGATGAATTTATTATACCGACATCGATACAGGCAATTTGTCAGCCGATACCGAATCCACAGGTTATCAGAGAAAGTTGTCTGCGGCTGGAAGTAACTAAGACGATGTCGCCGGAGCAAGTGGTTAATTGGGTGGTCGATAGCGGTTTTGAGCATGTAGAAAGGGTCGACTTGCCGGGTCAATTTGCTCGTCGCGGAGGAATTGTTGATATATACGCGCCACTAACCACTGAAAAGGTTCTGTCTCAAGAAAACCAGAAAAGCGTTTCTTCTCAGACTGCCGAGGCAGTCAGGATTGAATTTTTTGGTGACACAATAGAAAGCATCCGCGAAATTGACCTCGATACGCAGCGTTCGATTCGAGAGATAAGAGTTATTGGAATTGTTTCTGTTGTGTGTGGTACTGCGACAGAGCAGAGGGAGCTTTTTGTAAACATCCTGCCTCAAGATACCATAATAATTCTCGAAGAACCGGCTGATATCGAAGAGGTGGCAAAGATATTTCACCAGCGGGCCGAAGATGCAGGTCGGCTTTACAGCTGGGCTGACATCTATAATGCGATTGCGCAATTCACACAACTGCATATTTGCAGATTCGCTACGGCTAAAACGGATGATTTTCTCAAAGTGGATATTAGAAGTGTGCAGCAGTTTCAGCACATGGCAACTTCAGTCTGGGCGGGACACAAAGAGGCACTGAAAGAATTGGTCCAGGAGGCAAAACAGGAGAAGAAAGTGCTGCTTTACTGCGAAGCAGAAGCAGAAATAAAACGTATAGGCGAGATTATTGAGGATATTGAAAGGAAGATTCCTGCGAATTTTAAGCTGACCCGAGGTTTTGTTCATCAGGGCTTTGTCATAAATTCGCTAAACACAATTGTGATAAGTCATCACGAGCTGTTCGGCCAATATGCACTGCGGAGAAGGCAGAGGCCGGGACGGGTGATGGCACCGGTGGATACACTCAGCGATTTGCAGGTGAGTGACTATGTTGTTCACGCTTCCTATGGCATTGGTAAGTTTTTAGGGGTGAAAACTATACGAGAAAAAGGCCTGATAAGCGAGTATCTTACTATCGAATATGCCGACGGCGTGAAAATCCAGGTTTCGGTTCGCAATATTGCGCTGGTGCAGAAGTACATAGGGACAAGTCCGAAGCGGCCGAAATTAAGCAAGGTTGGCTCGAAAAGATGGCTCAAACAAAAGGAAAAGGTCGCCCGCTCCGTTGCTGACCTCGCAGCCGAATTGCTCGAGGTTCAGGCCAAACGCCAGACAATGGGCGGAATTAAGTTCGCAGAAGATTCGAACTGGCAGGCGGAATTCGAAGAGTCTTTCCCCTATCAGGAAACGCCGGACCAGACTACTGCAGCAGAGCAAATCAAAGCGGATATGCGGCAGCTAATGGCGATGGATAGACTCTTATGTGGTGATGTAGGTTATGGCAAGACTGAGCTTGCAATGCGGGCGGCATTTAAGGCGGTAGAGAACGGAAAGCAGGTGGCGGTGCTCGTGCCGACGACAGTGCTGTGTGTCCAGCACGGCAGAACTTTTACCGAGCGCTTTGCTGATTTTCCTGTCTGTATCGAGGTCTTAAACCGGTTCAAAACAACAAAACAGGCAGCTGACATTATCGCTCGGACAAGAGTCGGTAAAGTCGATATATTGATAGGTACTCATCGGATTTTAAGTGGCGACGTGGGATTTAAGGATTTGGGGATGGTGATAATCGATGAGGAGCAACGGTTTGGGGTCGAACATAAAGAAAAACTCAAAAAGCTGCGTGTCAACGTCGATGTCCTTACAATGACAGCTACGCCGATTCCGCGGACACTGCATATGTCACTATTGGGCCTGCGTGATATAAGCTCGCTGGCGACGCCGCCGCTGGATAGACGCAGCATAGTAACAACCGTAACCGCCTACAACAAAGAGCTTATCAAAAAGGCCGTTTACCGTGAATTGAACCGCCGGGGGCAGGTGTTTTTCCTGCACAACAGGGTCAGGACGATTGAGAAAAAGGCCTGGGAGATTCAAAAACTTGTGCCTGATGTAAAAGTTACCATAGCACACGGCCAGATGCCCAAGAGCGAGCTGGAAAAAGCGATGATAGATTTCGTAACGGGTGATACCGATGTGCTTGTGTGCACGACGATTATCGAATCCGGGCTGGATATTCCAAATGCCAATACTATTTTCATAAATGATGCAGACAGGTTCGGGCTGGCGGAGATGCATCAGCTTCGCGGCAGGGTCGGCAGGTATAAACACCGGGCGTATGCATATATGCTGCT
>CAZMSP010000173.1:0-3371 GCA_964568985.1 uncultured Pirellulales bacterium | reverse complement strand
TGTTTTTGCTCGAATCCGGTGATATCGAATCTGCAAAGGAAAAATTCAACCGGCTCTTTGAGCTGAAGGACGATTTTGCACCGGCATTTTTTCATCTCGGAGAGATTGCCTTTAACAACGCGGATTTCCAGCGGGCAATAGAACTTTTTAATCAGGCATTACAGGCAGATAACTCCCTCACAGGGCCAAACTACAGGCTGGCTCAATATGCGCTAATGACAGGCAAATTAAAACAGGCCAGAGCATATCTGATTTCTGAGCTGCAAACTTCTCCCGAAGATGCTGATACTCTGGTTTCTATGGGCTCGATGTTTTTAACAATCGGCGAGCTCGATTATGCATCACACTGCCTGCTGAGAGCTGTCGATATCGACTACGCCGATGCGGATGCCTACTACTATCTTGGTCTCGTTAGAGCCATAAAAGGAATATTCGAGGATGCTGCAGAACTCTTTGCCCACGCACTTGATATTAACAGCGAACATATCCCGGCTCTAAGAGACTCGGCTTTTGTTTACCTGGCAATGGGAAGACTCACTGACGCTAAAAAGAGGGTCAAATATGCCCTGGATTTAGCCGGCGATGACCCGCTCGTCCCCTTAGGGACCGTAGCACGACAACTAAAATCTCTCAGCCGCAAGATTCTTCTGGCTCAAATAACAGAGCGATTAAGGGATTCCCTCTCGCGCTTGTGGCCCGCTGCCTCCCCACTCTTGTCTTCGACAAGAAGACATGGGGGCAGACGCAGGGGCAGGCCCCGAAAAGCGTAAACCCCGTTAGAAAAATTATCTCTAATGAGGTAAAACGCAAAATTAAGGACTGTCGAAACCCATAATTCCTAACTCTTAGTTTTTCGTTCTGTTTTTGACCATCTGCCGCTAAAACCACTTCAACTGCCACAAACAGCAAAATGTGCTCTGATTTATCAGGATTTTTGCTAAGTCCATTGATAAGAGTTCGTCTGGGCGTAGACCCAGCCGCAGTCCCGAAAAGTTAGGAAACAATTTGCAAAACTTCGCTAATTGCGTTAAGCTATTTCGTTGTGCGTATTGGGTATTGCGTAAAAAAACCGGCACTATACGCATCACGCAATACGATATATCGGCCGAGTGGCGGAATGGCAGACGCTGGGGACTTAAAATCCCCTGTCCGAAAAGGACGTATGGGTTCGAATCCCATCTCGGCTACTGCTTATATTTCGAGCTATATAAGATAGTCAAATGAACAATCAAGAGATAACAACGTACTCGTCCCGGCAACTTGTCGGGGCGAAGTGTTCCGTAGCCCGAAACGCCAAGCCGTAGCTTGTGCCACAGGTAGCCAGATTGGAGATGAATAATGGCGAAAAAAACCGCAAAACTCGTTGACGTAGATAAACCCAATTTATACCGCCAGATTTTCCCCTATACCGAATTTCCCAGGATAGAATTCGACAATGAACAAGTTGACTATGACATACCGGACGAAATCTGGATAACGGACACGACTTTCCGCGACGGCCAGCAGTCCAGGCCACCATATACCCCGGAGCAAATCCTGAAAATATATGACTTTCTGCACAAGATAGATGGCGGCACCGGTTTGATTCGCCAATGCGAGTTCTTTTTATACTCAAAACGCGATAGAAAAGCGGTAGAGCTCTGCAAAGAGCGAGGTTACAAGTACCCTGAGATAACCGGCTGGATTCGGGCTGTGGCAGCCGATTTTAAGCTGGTCTCGCAAATGGGACTTAGCGAAACTGGCATTTTGACATCAGCAAGTGATTATCATATCTTCCTGAAGCTGCGAAAGACACGGGCCCAGGCAATGACCGCATATCTTGATATTGCAAAGGCTGCTCTCGATAATGGTGTTATACCACGATGTCATTTCGAGGATATCACGCGAGCCGATTATGAAGGTTTTGTCCTACCATTTGCAGCTCAGTTAATGAAGCTCTCTGAAGAATATAACAAGCCGGTAAAAATACGCCTTTGCGACACGCTTGGATTTGGTCTTCCCTGGTCTGCGGTTTCTTTGCCGCGAAGTGTTCCAAAGCTTGTCCACGGGCTTCGACAAATTGGGGTTCCGTCAGAGCGGCTGGAATGGCACGGTCATAACGATTTGCACAAGGTTCAGGTAAATGCTGTAACGGCCTGGCTATACGGCTGTAGCGCCGCCAATGCCGCAATATTCGGCAGTGGCGAGCGAACAGGCAATCCCCCCTTGGAGGCGCTTGTCGTTGAACACGCTCAATTAAAAGCAATGACTGACGGTGTCAACTACCAGGCCATCACCGAATTAGCCGAGTACGCCAAAAAAGAGCTGGGATTTGATATTCCGCACAACTACCCGCTCGTCGGAACGGACTTCAATATGACCAGGGCAGGAATTCATGCAGATGGTTTATTAAAAGACGAGGAAATATACAACTGCTTCAATACAAAAAAACTGCTCAATTGTCCTTGTGGTGTGGCAATTACGGATAAAAGCGGCGCAGCGGGTATCAAGCACTGGATAGAAGCCAGGTACCAGATTGAAATCCCCAAGCACGACCCTCGTATAGAAAAAATAAAAGACAAAATCGATGCCGAGTATACAGCCGACAGGGTATCGATGATATCGGATGAGGAAATGTTCGAGTGGATTCGAGAAGTATTCGGTGACGACCTGCCGCCTTTAAGAAAATAAGTGGATTTATCCGCCCCTGCGACAGGGGCAGGACGCATCGACGCCTTTACGCTAATTATGCCGGATAAAAAAATCAATGGTTCGACACCACTCACCATTGACCCTGAGCGAAGTCGAAGGGTCAAAGCGGTATTGTTCGACCTTGGAGACACTTTGCTGAACTTTGGTAAAGTCAAAACGACCCGGATTTTCATGGCTGGGGCAAAAGCATCTTACGACTTCCTGAAAAATCTGGGCCAACCGGTTAATCATTTTAAATATCAACTCTGTCTAAACCTGATACGTTTGCATATACGCCGCCTGCTGTGGAATATAATTGGACGGGATTTCGATACGCTGGCATTATTAAAAAAGCTCGGCACGAAAAAGGGACTCGGGCTTGACGAGCAACAGTGGCGGCACCTGGCATGGCTTTGGTATGAGCCATTGAGTAAAATCGCGCAAGTCGAGCCGAAAATAATAGAGACCTTAAATACCCTTAAAAAACTGGGGCTTAAGCTCGGCATAGTCTCAAACACCTGTGTGAATGGCTGTTTCTTAGAGCAACATTTGGAAGAATTGGGCATACTTGATTTTTTTACAGTTAGAGTTTACTCGTATGAATTTACTTTCCGAAAACCAGACGCTCGAATTTTTAAGATTGCTACAGACAGAATCGGCGAGCTGTCTGAAAATATATTGTTCGTAGGAGACCGCATTAA
>CAZMSP010000172.1:0-3372 GCA_964568985.1 uncultured Pirellulales bacterium | reverse complement strand
TTACAAGTTTTTCCATCGCTGTAGCGTCGCCATCCTGAGCATCCATTACCAGAAGCTGGTCTTCAATATCTGAACGTTCGTCTTTCATTCACTCTATTAGTCTTAATTTTGGCTTGGATGGTTTATTTTTATTTGTAGAAAAGTATAGCTATTGTGGCTTAAAAACCAATTGAAAAAATGCTTCTTTATTGATATATACTTAAAAAAGGCCGAAGACGAAAGACTAAAAACTAAATTTTAACGACCCCTGCCCGACGGACGAGCCTTTGGGTAGGCGGGAGCGACTATCGACCAACAATGGAGAGGTGTCAGAGTGGCTTATCGAGCGGTCTTGGAAAGGCCGTGTAGGGTTTTCCCTACCGCGGGTTCGAATCCCGCCCTCTCCGGTGCGCTGCCTACCTTGGGTAGGCGGAATTCGAACCCTCAAAGGGTGTGGGAAAAGGATTTTCCCACGTCGTCGGGGTGACAGGACCTTGAGTGAAATCGAAGGGGCTGCCAGAGGGGGCAGAGCCCCTATGGAAATTTGCCGAGGGCAAATTTGGGTTCTAAGGCGAAGCCTGGAATCCCGCCCTCTCCGATAGCTTTTTAGGGGGTTTGTAAGTGTTAGGTGATTTTACTTTAGCAAAAAATTTGCTGTCCCCCCCTCCAAATGCCCTGCAAGAACATAGGCTACTCGCATCGCTGCGGTAGTTCATCAGCTCTGACAGCTTTTAGCTTATAATAGCCTTCCAGCCTTGTCCGAGTTCCTCCATTAGAGAAATTACCTCGCGAATCATCTGAGGGTTGCGTTTCATATCAGCCTCGGAGAGGTGTCTGTTCATAAATAAATAAAGTTTGCGAAGGTTAACCGCTACTTCACCGCCCGTATTGATATCTAAGACTGCGTTGAGTTCATTTATAATATTGAGGGCTTTGTTTATATATTGGCTCTTTGCTTCATTGTTTCCCGCCTCCAATTCCTTGATTGCCAGCTTCATAAATTTAATTGCGCCATCGTATAGCATAACTACGAGCCGGCCTTTGCTTTGTGTAGTAACTGATGTTTCTTTGTATACAGTGACCTGGTTCATCGTATTACTCCGTTATACTTTTATACTTTCTTCCTAAAAGTTCCAGCGGTGAAATTCTAAGGCCGTTTCCAAACCGATGCTGTGTAAATTTTCATACATTGTCTTAAATTATGGGGAGATGATCGTTGCCTGTGCAACGGTCATCCCCCCTATTATCCTCTGAGAAAACCGGCCGGACTATAAGACTACATTGTTTGTTACAGTAGATTCAATGCCATCTGCGGGATTGCATTGGCCTGAGACAGCATCGCGATACCGGCCTGTGCCAACACCTGGTTCTTGGTCATATCTGCCATCTCGGTAGCCACATCGACATCAGAGACACGTGACTCAGCTGCCATGAGATTCTCAGCCTGAATGCCGAGAACGCTTACGGTGCTCTCTAGACGGTTCATCTTGTAACCGAACTTGGCACGAGCAGTATCCTTAGTGCCAATTGCGGTCTCCAAGCTCGTCAAGGCAGTCTTGGCACTGGCTGCAGTAGAAATGGATAGTCCCGTAGTAGCAAGAGCGCCTGTAGCACTGGTCAGATTGCTGCCGGTGACATCGATCTTGTCAGTGGCTAACTCGCCAAAGTGGATTGACCTGGTGCTTACGTTGTTGAGCATCGCGATGTTGTTGAACTTTGTGGCACCGGCGATACGGTCTATCTCCTGTCGCATTTCGTCGAACTCCTGATGCATAATGTATCGCTGGGCAGACGAATACGAACCAGTAGCAGCCTGTTCAGCCAGCGACTGCATACGTACCAGCGCGTCATCTACAGTTGCCATAGCACCTTCCATTGTCTGCAGCATACTGATACCGTCACGGGCATTACGTGCACCCTGCTGAAGCACGGCGATGTCTGCCCGCATCATCTCACGGACAGCCAGGCCGGCTGCATCGTCCTTGGCACTGTTGATTCGAAGGCCCGAGGACAGCCTTTCGACAGACTTGGCCAATGCGTCATAGTTTTTCGCCAACTGTCGAGCAGCATTTACTGACATTAAATTGTTTTTAATTGCTAACATAACCTAACTCCTTAAAAAAACAAACGTTCATTTTTTCTGGCCGTTAAGCTTCAAATTATTAACTTTATGCACCGTGGCCACATCACGCGAAAAATCCCTTCAAAATAAATTTTCGATGAAGAAAAGGAAAACTTAAGAGGTTTCTTTTGTTGAAGATAGAAGCAAAATAGCTTGACTTATAAAGATGGCTTTGTTGATACTGATAATTGCGCATCGAAGAAGAACAACCGCAAAAAAATATAAAATCAGCCTAATTTTTCACAAAATTTGCTTCTGGCAAGGAAGAGTCAGCCCGGCTGGTAGAAGGACAGTTGGGTTCCTGATTTGATTGTTTTTTGATTTTTGCTTTACCGAACAGGTTTGCGAACTGATAATATCAGCTTTATGAAGATAAAGACTGCTATATTCACGGTCAATATCGGGGATGATTTAGATTATCTTCCCGCGATGTTGAGTGCTCAATTCTATGCGAGAAAGTACAACATAAGTTACTTCGTTTGCGAACAGCCTGCTATTCGTTTTCTTTACCCACCCTTTGAAAAGCATCAGTGCCTCAGACTTTTTAATATGGGTTATGACCGTATTTTAATCCTGGACAGAGACATCCTAATAACACCGAATGCGCCAAATATCTTCGAATGTTATCCTGATATGGATACTTTGTACGCCTTCGACGAAAACTTCCCTAACGAAATGATGAACAGAGACCCTATTGTTAACGGAATAAAGGCAGGGATAGACTGGCCCAAAAATGCAAGTGGCATGTATAAGTATTTCAATTCGGGTGTGGTAATCATCAGCAAAAACTTCAAAGACTTTACCAAAGGCTTCAGGTATCTGCCCGAGACACCGCAAATGCGTAAATTCCCCGAGCAGACGAGCATGAATTATATGGTCTTCAAGAAAGGTATTAAGTTCGAGAGTCTGTCCTATCAGTGGAACAGAATGGACTTTGGGGTCCCCGATCCGCAGAATAAACGATACGATGCCTATTTCATTCATTATGCAGGGGATATGGCTTTCATACCACAGGAGAGTAAGCCACAGACGATACGCAGGGATTTTGACCACTTTTATGGCGAAGAACCTCTAAAGGCCGGAGCCGTTGGTCTTGACTATCAGACGCTGCCGCCCGAATTCATAGAGCCAACGGATAAGTCAGGTAAAAAATGCTCGATTTTTTTCCTCTGTGACCCCGACTCTCCAGTAGTGAATTTATATCTTCAGCATCTTACCACGCAGCATCTACCGGCAGATTATGAGCTGCTTTTGACCAAAGAGCGTTTCGA
>CAZMSP010000171.1:0-3380 GCA_964568985.1 uncultured Pirellulales bacterium | reverse complement strand
ATTTTTGCCAGAGAATCGGGTTAGTCAACTGCCCTTTGAGGCCTTGCCTGATTTCCTCGGCGCTGTTGTAATACTCGGCGTTAATATTGGCGATAATTTTGACATCGGAAGGGTCGCAAATTTCGGTTTTTTGTAGCGCTTCACCGAGTGCATCAGCGGCACTGGACATCATTTCGGTATGAAAAGCTCCGGCAACTTCCAATCGGACGGCTTTCATTGCGCCATATTTTTCAGCGAGTTTTTCGGCTCTCTCGCAGGCGGTTGTACTGCCGCTTACAACGATTTGACCCGGACAATTGAAATTGACCGCTTCCAAAATTTCATTCTTGTCTGGGCGGAGCTTGGCGAAGCCCGATTCTCTGGCTTCGGCACATAGCTGAGTAACTTTTTCTTCGTCAAGACCGATGATACTAACCATCGAACCGTTTGTTGCGTCGGCAGCTGCCTGCATTGCCTGGCCGCGCTTTTGAACGAGAATAAGCGCATCTTCAAAACTAACGACTCCTGCAGCATAAAGGGCGGTGTATTCGCCGAGACTAAGGCCTGCTGTTACATCCGCCACACGTATGGCGGATAAATCCGCAGTTATTGCACCGAGGACCTCCAGTAAGGCAGCAGAAGTTACAAAAATTGCGGGCTGAGACATCGTGGTGGTATTTAATTTTTCCGCGGGACCCTCAAAGCAGATACTGCTCAAGTCAAATCCGAGGATATCATTTGCCTTTGTAAAAATTTTTGCTGCTTCAGGAAATGCTGCAACGATATCTTTTCCCATCCCTGCGGTCTGGGCCCCTTGTCCCGGAAATAAAAAAGCGGTCTTCATAATTTATATCTCAACGTGGCATGGGCTTCCAGCCCTGACGAGTGAAAACACGGCCAAGCCTGTCCCGAGCGAACCTGTCTTGAGCAAAGTCGAAAGAGTCGAGGGATGGCCGTGCCATACAATACAAATCATTAAAACTGAATTACGTTTGCGCCCCAGGTCAATCCTGCGCCAAAAGCGACAAAGATAACGATATCACCTTCTTTGATCTTACCCTGCTTCATACAGTCATCAAAAGCAATGGGCACCGAAGCCGCTGAGGTATTGCCATATTCAGCGATGTTTATAAAGACCTTTTCCTTCGGAAATTTTAGACGCTTGGCTGCCGATTCAATAATCCTTGCATTCATCTGGTGTGAAATGAGCATACTAACATCGTCAACACTCAAGTTGCAAGCTTGCAGACAGTCGGTAACAGTTTCAACGATACGCCTGACAGCCTGCTGATAGACTTCCCTGCCCCTGATTTCCATATAGATTTTTTTAGAGTCATCCAGCGGTTTACCCGCCGGATGACGAGAACCGTAGGCCTGGCAATTCAGGGCTTTCCAGTAATCGCCGTCAGAAGCCATAGTGCTGTATATAATACCCTTATGCACGTCCTCACTTCGCTGAAGTACCACCGCTCCGGCGCCGTCGCCGAAAAGAACACAGCTCGTTCGGTCGCTCCAATCGGTAATCTTAGTCAACGTTTCAGCACCTATTACAAGCGCGCTTTTGATTCTGCCGCTTTCCATAAACTGCTGAACGATATACAGACCATACACAAAACCGCTGCAGGCAGCGTGCAAGTCAAAAACCCAGGCATTCTTTGCGCGTAAATTCTTCTGCACAAAACACGATGTGGCAGGAAAAACCATCTCCGGTGTAATGGTGGCCACTATGATAATATCCAAATCCGCGGTTTTAACGTTGGCATCGGCCAAAGCTATTTTGGCGGCTTCGGTGGCTAAAAATGCGGTGGTTTCATTGTCATTAGTGATATGTCGAACCTTGATACCCGTACGAGTCGTAATCCATTCGTCAGTGGTGTCCACCATCTTTGCCAGCTCATCATTTGTTAGAGTTTTCTCCGGCACAAAAGAACCCGTCCCTGTGATGACGGCTCGATAGGCAGGGAGGTGTTCGTCACTTAGGTTGTCCATCCCGTTAGACATATCTGGGTGTTGGTGAACTTTCCCCATATTAAAAATACCTATTTTTTATCCCGAAACGTCCCTGGCTGGGCGCCGTGGCGACTGCTAATGGAACTCATCAGCTGCCCTTACAGAAGTTTGTGATAGATACTCGATGATCTTATCATTTATTTTTTCTGTATAGAATCTCTTGGAGGCCAAAATAGCATTTCTTATTGTTCTTCTTTGGCTTGAGCCGTGACAGATTACTGCTGTTCCGTTGACACCTAATAAAGGTGCTCCACCATATTCGTTATAGTCGTACTTGCTGTATATTCTTTTGATTACGGGTTTAAACTTCATGGCAAGGAGAAACTTCTCTTGTGAAAGCTCATGCTTTATTGCCTTAAACAGACCGTCAACAAGACCTTCGGTAAGTTTGAGAATCACGTTGCCGACGAAACCTTCACAAACCGCAACATCGCAAATGCCTCTGAAGATGTCTCTGCCTTCGATGTTTCCAACAAAATTCATTTCTGTGTCAGATTTCATCAACTTGCGTGCCTGTTTTACGACCTCGTTACCCTTTGCGTCTTCGGCGCCGATACTCATAAGGCCGACCCTTGGATTCTCGATGCCGAGCAGATGCCTCGAATATGTCCTGGCCATCACGCCATATTGATAAAGATGAATCGGCTTACAGGCGATATTGGCACCGACATCACAAATAGTTACTGGTCCTTCAACTGTGGGAAATACTACCGCTATTCCCGGGCGATTTACACCGGGCAGATTTCTCATCCTCATCTGAAAAGCAGCAACACAAGCACCGGTGTTTCCTGCGGAAATGATTGCATCGGCCTGGTCACGTTTGGCCAGTTTTGCAATAACTCCAATTGAGCTTTTCGGTTTCTTGCGCAGACTTTCTATGGGCGACTCGTCCATAGCGATGACATCAGGGGCATCAACTACGCTAATCGCGCCTTCACGAGACCCCAAAGACGATAGCTGCGACTCGATTGTGTCCTTTGGTCCGACGAGTATAAGCTCGTCATTTTCACCGAGCAGCTCAATTGCCTCAATCGCTCCGGCGATAATCTCATCTGGAGCATTATCGCCTCCCATTGCATCGATTGCTATCCGCATATTTTTAATCCCCAGGACGCCTTAGGCGCTGCTTTCTTCCTTGCCGAGCTTCAACGTGATTTTCGGATTCACGTAACCGCAGTTTTCGCAGGCTGCGTGCGGCAGCTTGGCCTGGCCGCATTTGCTGCAGAACGAATAGTTTGTGCCTTTGAGCCGGTGATGGCTGCGACGAGTGCGGGTTCTGCTCTTACTGGTTTTCTTTGCTGGAAGCATTATTCAATACTCCATAGTTTACATCTCGTACTTCGCAGCCCCCGTTCCTGCTTCGCTTGCCCCTGCGTCTCGCGACGCAAGTC
>CAZMSP010000170.1:0-3402 GCA_964568985.1 uncultured Pirellulales bacterium | reverse complement strand
ATGAAGCCACCGCAGAAAATCTGTCAATGCCAGCCCCAGTCTTCCACTCTGATTATATGAATCAAAATAGCCTTTTTCCTGGCCGATATAAAGCTGTTTCAAGCCGCCCATGGATGAAACAGTCTTATAGAAGTGCGTCCCGGATACAGTCATTTGTTCATTTGTTTGTACCTCACCGCAGGTCCAGGTAGGCACGGTTCTGACTTTTCTTGCCAATAAGCCGACAAGTAAAACTAACAGGCCGAGAATAATGCCAGCTATTATCACGATTGTGGCCAGGCCTGATTGCCAGGTACCGAAAATCGCGTTATCAGGCGTATTCAACGCGGGATAAATAAACATTTTTAGAGGTACGTGATAAAAAATTCCAAAAAATACACACAGAAAAGCGAGCACAGTCATTGGAATCCACATAGCTGGTGATACCTCTTTTACCCCTTTCAGCTCATCCGGCAGGCGGGAAAGGAATATCGAATGAATGAGCTTTACAAACGAGGCAAGAGTCAGCGCGCTTCCAAACATGGCACAAGTAAGCCAGATAGGCCATAATTTCGTTGCCCAACCGGTTTGTACCGCCCCCATTTGAATTACGCCCTGATAAACCATCCATTTGGAAACAAAACCGTTAAATGGCGGTATTCCGGAAATACTCAAAGCCGCAATCAGGCAAGTAACAAAAGTAATCGACATTTTTTTGCCCAATCCACCAAGTCTGTCCAGTTCAGCCGTACCGGCTGCCTGTTCAACTGCTCCTCCACAGAGAAATAGACAACACTTGTATATTGCGTGGTTTAGCATATGGAATACACCACCGGCAATACCAACAGGGGTCATAGTGGCTATGCCAAGTACCATATAACCAACCTGACTTATAGCGTGATATGATAACAGCTTCTTGAGATTGTGCTGGACCATGGCAACCATTACAGCGATTATAACCGTTGCCGCGCCTATCAAAGCCAAAATGAAACTCAAAACTTCGGAGTCCAATATAAACATTTCCCGCACGATTATCACCAGTAGATATATCCCCAGGAGTTTATCAATCGCAGCAGGTAAAAGTGCCATCACCGAGGCCGGCGCATACTCACCACTGGTAGGTAACCACGTATGCAGTGGCAGGGCCCCTGCCTTGGTAATGGCAGCGGTCATAAGCAAAAGAAACGCTATAATAGGAAGTGCGCCATTGGTCGCAAGCGCAATATCGGAGATGACAAATGTGCCGGAAAGCGACCAAATCATCAATATCCCCAGCAGAAATGCGGCATCAGATGCCCCTATCATTGCAAAGCTTTTAGTCGCTGCGAAATTAGAGTTTTTACCGCCGGTGGTTATCAAAAGGTATAACGAAGCGGTAACTATCTCCCAGAATATCAATAAAAACAGTAAATGATTGCTAAGCAATATCCCCGCTGAGCCGCCTATTGTAATCAGAATCGAACCATAATATATATTTGGATGCTTTGTGCCGCTCATCGACTTCAGCGAGTATAAAGTTATTAAAAGTCCGAAGCCCATAGTAAACATTAATATGAATGACCCCAGGGCCGTGGCGTTGAGCAGCATATCAAGTCTGAAGTCGCCAATTTGCAGAATAGACCAGGCAAAGCTTTCGTATGTCTTAGCGGCCTTAAATATCTGGATGCCTGATATAAAGGTAGCAACGGATATAATCAGAGATAAGCCCTTGGAAAAAAGGCTGAATCTCTTGGGCAGAAATAATAGCACAAAGCCGGCAATAAGCGGCAAAAAGACAATAAATGACAGAATGTTTACTTCCAACTTATATATCCTCCAATTTCCACTCTGGTGCGCCGATTTCCTTTTTTATACGAGCTGTTTTCTCGCAACTCAACTGATGCAGGCTCTCATAGTTGTGTATAATATTGTTGTGCCCGTCAACAACAGCCAGTCTCTCGGTGCAGCTATAGCAGGGGTCTACCGCCGCGAGGGTGATAGTTACATCTGCGATATGGCCGCCGAGGCAGGATGCCTTAAACGAAGGCACATTGACGTAGCTTGGCGCCCTGATTTTGTGTCGGACCGGCCTGTTACCACCATCGCTGCGGACGTAGTGGAACGTCTCTCCTCTTGGTGCTTCAGCACGTCCACATCCTTCACCCGGCGGTATTTCCTTAACCTCTATAGCAATAGGGCCGTCGGGAAGTTTTTTCAGGGCCTGTTTTATTATCTTAACAGCTTCAAGGACTTCAAGGAGACGAACAACCGCTTTGGCAAAAACATCACCTTCGGGCTGGCTAATGACATTCCAGTCCAAATCTGCATAGGCAGCATACGGGTCATCGCGTCTGACGTCGATTGCAATGCCGCTACCTCTGGCTGTCGGGCCTGTTACCGCATAATCGATAGCAGCTTGCTTCGTGAGGATACCAACGCCTTTAAGCCGAGCATGTATAATGGGGTCATCGAGTACAGCTTTGGTCAGCATCCATGTTTTCTTGTCGAGTTTATCGAGGTCCTTCAGCATTTTGGGGATAAGCTCATTCGGAATATCTTCTCTGCAGCCGCCTACCTTTACATTGCCATAATTGTTCCTGTTGCCGGTGATTTCTTCGAGTAAATCCAGTACCGGCTCACGATATTTCCAGGCCCACATAAAGACGGTATCATAGCCAATGAAATGTCCTGCCAGCCCTACCCAAAGCATATGACTGTGGATGCGCTCGAGCTCATTGATAATCACACGGATATACTGGGCACGCTCAGGTGCCGTTATTCCGGCAATTTCCTCAACCGCATTGATATAGGCCAATGGATGAGAGGCCGAGCAAATCCCGCAGACGCGGGAAACCAAAAATGGAACCTGGTCAAACTGTAATGTTTCACTTATTCCCTCCATACCGCGATGATTATACGATATTCTTACATCTATATCGACTACCTTTTCACCATCGAGTGTTAGCTGATAAAATTCCATCTCTTCCTGTAGCGGGTGAAAAGGACCAACTGCAAGAACTGGTTTTTTTACTGTTTCTTTCATTTCTTCGTTTCTTTCCTCAGCGGATAAACACCTTCCGGCCAATCGTCAGATAGAATTAATCGCCTCAGGTTCGGATGATTCTTAAAATCGATTCCCAACAGGTCGTGAATTTCTCTTTCTATCCACTCGGCGCCCGGCAAAAACGGTGCGATAGATTCAATCGCAGGTTTCTCACGGTCGCGGATGAAAGCTTTCACGGTAACAACACAACCAGTTTCATCATTTGAATAATGATAGAGAATTTCGAAATAATCATCAGAGTCAATACCTGTAGCAATTACAAACCTTAAAGGCACATCTTCAAACAGGAACTTGTTGACGGCGTAAGTGTTTTCAGCCTCACACGGAAGGAATATCCTTTTATTTGCCTTTTGCTCAATGTCTATCAGCTTATCTTTTAT
>CAZMSP010000169.1:0-3449 GCA_964568985.1 uncultured Pirellulales bacterium | reverse complement strand
GCGGGGAAATAATATACAGGCACGGGCTTACGGAGGGAGAAGTAAAGCGAGAGATAGCCCAAGGCCCGATTAATGCTTTTTTCTTACATCATTAATAACATATTTTAGCTAAAAATCAAGACTTTAGCCCCCGCGGCGATTGAGCAGGGTTAAATCGGCCTGAAAAGCCCAAAAGTGCGTTTGACGGCGGGACGTAGTTCGGTTATTGTATGTTGAAAATTATAGTCAGCTCAAGAAAAAACGTATGCCTGATATAAATTCGCTTAAGAAGGCAATAAAATGGGTGTTTTGCGACAGGGCCGTTATCTTTTCCGCTGTCGTTGGCATAATTTTATTGCTTGTAACGTTAATATTTTTTGCCAGGAGTGTTGATTTAATCAAGTACAGGGGGATAGAATATGGTGCCGGAGGAACGGTCTATTGCCATTTACTTTTTAAGATGACCACGCCCGCATTGGCTGTCAATATACTACTGAAAAGGATGAATGTCAGAACAATTCCGCAGTATCTAATCCTGTATTCGCTTATGTTCGCTGTCCAGATTGTTGTTTATGGGGTTATTGGGAAAGTAGCAAGCGTTATGTCATCCGGCAGGATTGTTACGGTTTGCATATGCATAGGCATTGTTTTACTTGCTTCAGCTTTAGCTTACGAAATCAATCCAGCCCAGGAATCAGCGATAGCCACTGTCAGGGGAAAGCCCTTTTATTTGCTTCTTATGATATCAAACCTGCCGGCGTTGTTTACCGGACAATACCTTTTAGGTGTATTCGGTAAAACTGCTCTATTATATATAATTGTCTTTCCGGTTATGTTCATTGTTCAGATTCTTCTTTATGGTTTTTTGGGAAAACTCATAAGCAATATATTACCGGGCTTGTGAATAAGTACGTAGAGCAGACTGATATTCTATAAATCGATGGGTTTTTCGAATGGATGTACTCTAAACAAGTTTGCTATTCAATTTTTCTTTCAATCCTGTTATCCTGCTTGTTATGGTCAGAAGACAGAAGACGTTCATTGTTCGTAGTTCATCGTTGGTAATTGGTTATGGGTTCGTCTGGAGATAAGATAAAAATCCTTTTTCTCTGTACGGGTAATGCGTGTCGCAGCCAGATTGCAGAGGGCTGGGCAAGGCACTTAAAAAACGATGTTATCGATGCCTATTCGGCAGGGATAATTCCGGCTGGGCTTAGCTCAAGGACCGTGGAAGTAATGGCTGAAACTGGCGTTGATATTTCGCAGCAGTATTCCAAGCATATCGATGATTTGCAGGGGATAGATTTTGATTATGTAATTACGCTGTGCGATAATGCCAGAGAGCTGTGTCCGGTATTCGGCGGCAAGACAAAAATGATTCACAGGGGATTTGACGACCCGTATTTCGCAGCCGGCAGCGAAGAAGACATTATGGCGGTATTTCGAAAGGTTCGAGACCAGATAAGGGCCTTTATCGAAACCCTACCGGATAGTCTGGGAGAGAAAAATAGTTAAATGGTAATGGTTCGACTCCGCTCACCATTCCTTCGACGGTGAGCTCAGGACTGTCGAACCGCCTGAGCAAAGTCGAAGGATTGGTTAAATGGGGCTGATATAAAATGGATGCAGAGCTTCTGGAAAAACGCTCATCTGCGATAACACTTTCGGATATGGAAATCTTTGTCTTTCCAGAGCTTATGTACAGTCTTGTCCTGGCCAATATTATGAGCCCGGTTATCTGGCAGTGGCGGGAACTGGATTGCTTCAAAAAGCTCGAAGGCAAAAGCAGCTACAGAAAGTTGATGCGGCTCAAGCAATTCATAATGGATGAGTACGAGTTCAATCTCGATTTGGAAACGTGGGGGCTTACCAGCAAGGCAAAAGAGCTTAAACGATTTGAAAAGTTTATTTCGCCAGACGATATCGCCAAAAGCAACTCGCTTTTCGGCTATCACGGAGATAAATATTATTTTGACGTTGATATCCGCAGACACTTCGGCCTGGATAAATACGATGACGATGTGATTCCGTACTGGAAGACGGAAACCGTCGAGGCAATGAATGCCTTTCGTCTCAAGGAAGGTTATAAGACAGCAGCCGGCGAATGTGTGTCTCTCGCGGCGCTTTACGTGGCGGCGGCGTTTATAGTCTGCGGAATTCCTCTTGAAGATATTTATATGATACTTACGCCGCTACATTCGCAGAATTTTATTGATATGCAGGACGGAATTCTGACCAACAATAGAAGACTGGTTACGAAAACGATGTGGTTCAACGGCACAGCTATATCCAATAAGGCCCGGCGGGCACTACGTAATGAAAATGTAACGATTGTCGCCCATCCATCCGGCTATATACATTGTTTATACAAGGATGCGACCATAAATAGAAAACTTTATCAGGATTTTATTCAAAAGCTTATTTCATATCTTTCTACAGAAATGTCGCTTTCCATCTTTGCTGGTTTTCTGCGTACATATCGAGACTATCAAAAGTATTTTCAGGTTTGCCGTGATTGTCACGGCCAGCCACAATTCCTCAAAGCTGATGTTCTGTTTCATTACGAACACGGCAGTAATTTCAAAATAGCTGACAAGACATACGAAAAACTGCTGGCTGAGGTATCCGATGATGATTTTGTTCCATACGAGATACCCGGCAGGATTCGCTGCGATAAACTTGATGAATTTATACATAAACAAAAAGTTGATGTGAGCAAGCCGGATAGTCGGGCGGCATTGAAGTGCCAGCCAGTGCCTATCAATTTAGAAATAGAGGTGAGGAGCCCGGATAGCAGGACGGCATTGAAGAGTTTTGTTGAGCCGGTTATTCCTGATGCACAGGAGTTTGTTGACAAGCTGGCTGACTTTGTGCACATCGAAGCAAATTTACCGGCCTTAGATAAAAATTTTAGGACTGCTGGGGTGATTAAAATTGGGGTAGAGCAGAGCAGGGAACAGATAATCGACTATCTACAAGGGCTTCGCCGAAGCAACACGACAGCCGACCTTGCCTTTTATGCGTATCGCGATATGCAAAGCTGCGATTGGGAGCCGCTTATAAAGGCGGTGGTGGAACGCAATCCGGTCTCAATCAAAATGGCAGAAGCAATGTCGGTCGAGCAGGTTTACGCTCAGCTTAAAGAAATGGAAAATACCTCGATATATGATGGCAAACGTCTGGCTCAGCCGGATGAAGTGGCGAACTATAAGACCGGTGATGGGCTTGAAAAGGCCTTTCTGTTGGCTAATATAATCCACCAGAGAAATCCCGAACAGGATATCGAAATAGTTTGCGATAAGAACGAGGTAATATTAAAAGGTGCGGAGAAATACCTTTTTGAATCGGCCAAAGGACTTGAAAAGCAGGTTCACATTTCCGGAACAGAGCAGATCAGTGTAAATGGGTAAAAAAGGATTTGAAGGGCAATGTAAATAAGACCGAGAAAATAGAATAACAAAATTCGTTCT
>CAZMSP010000168.1:0-3461 GCA_964568985.1 uncultured Pirellulales bacterium | reverse complement strand
AGATAAAAACTGCCGGTAATACAAATCAGGTCCCCTTTACTGACGGCGCTTTTCGCAATTTGCAATGCCTCGCCTAAGCTGTTGGTTGCCTGGCACATCTTGCCGCACATCTCCGTGTACATATCAGACAAATCCTGTGGGGACATCGCCTTCGGAGAGTTGCTGCGTGTAAAGACCACCTTGTCAGCCCCATATTGCAACTTATGCAGCATACCTCTGACGTCTTTATCTTTGTTACACCCGAATATTACTACCATAGAATCGTAAGGAACATGTTGACCTATTGCGTGTATCAAGGCATTGATGCTTGCGGCATTGTGAGCAGCGTCTATCATAATTCTTGGGTAATCACAAATTATTTCCATTCGGCCGGACAATGATACCTTACCAAGTCCATTAGTCGCTTTTCCATTGTCTATTTCGTAGCCGCTGGCTTTGAGTTTATCCAACATAGCCAGAGCCAAACCACAGTTGATTGCCTGATGTCTGCCGTGTAATGGCACTCGTAGATGCTCAAATTTACTCGTTGGTGTTGTCAGGCAGATTCTCGTATGCGGGCCATGCTCCGGTGACGTCTCAAACCGATGCGAAAAATCAATATCGTCACCCGTTACACTCAATGGCGCCTTGACAGCAGTGGCATGTGATTTTAAAACGACCATCGCCTCCGGCTCTTGCTGAACTGTAACAGCCGGCACACCACGCTTGAAAATTCCGGCCTTTTCCTTGGCAATTTTGTCAATTGTATCCCCAAGCTGATTCTGATGGTCGATACTCAAGCTGGTTATACCGACAACCTTGGGCCAGATAACATTAGTGCTGTCCAACCTGCCGCCCATGCCGGTTTCAATCACACCAATATCGACTTTCGTATCGACGAAATGCATAAATGCCAGAGCAGTCATAGTCTCGAAAAAAGTAGGGGGGTCGGTCTTTGACATTTGCTCAACCGGAGCGTAAATACGATTCAGCAAGCCGTGCATCTGTGATTCTTGAATCATTTTTGAATTGACCGCAATCCGCTCGTGCAGGCTTACCACATGCGGAGAGGTGTATAACCCGACCTTGTAGTCATTCGCCTCGAGCATCTTGGCCAGCATTGTGGCTGTACTGCCTTTACCTTTTGTACCGGCTATATGAGCTGTATTAAACTTTTTGTGTGGATTGCCTAACAGCGAAAGCAGCTTCTCCATCCTCTTGAGGTTGAAAGTGCTGACATTATAGCGCAGATGCTCCTGCTTTTCGTAGTCGGTCTTCTCAAATAGATAGCTTATTGCCTGGTCGTAGTTCCTAAACGCCTTTTTGGTCCTGACCCTGGCAATCTTAGAGGGGGCCTTTTTGGCCCGTTTCTTCCGAGTTGTTTTGATTGATTTTACCATAAAAAATGTATTGTATAAGATAAAGGCCTCAAAGTCAATACTGCCTGAAACAAGCACCGCTTTTGCCGCGAAATTGGACGAATATAAGGTGTTTCTTATAAAAGCGTTATAAATAAGGCTTTTAATGTCATTTTATTTTGAAATCCCACCACCATTCAGTAGAACTGAACACAAAATTAGCTCACCTTATAAAGCTGCGTCTTTTAGGCACAATTTCCCCTCCGGATCAGCTTATACTACGTTAATTTAACGTTCCTTGTTCAACATCTGTCCTCGCGAAAACCATCAAGTGCCTAAAGTGAGCTAAAGTGAAAAATAATCCATAACTTTAGGCACTTTACTTATTGCAGGGATTTGACTTATGGTTCGACGGGGACATTCGGCCGAGCTCAGTCGAAGCCCTCGCCATCTCCTGAAAGGGATGGCTTATGGACAAATTACCCACGATATATTGCATCTTGACAAATGAGAAGAAAATGTATATAATTACTTTTAGGAGTGCAAAAAATTGAACACATTGAAGAAAAAACTAACCCTAATCGCAGCTATTGCCCTTGTTGTCGTAGGATTTTTGACAAACGGCGACATTGCGGTCGCCTGGGGAGAAAATCTGGCCCTTAATCAACCTGCATATTCATCTTCCAATGAAAGTGGAAGTTACGGGCCGGAAAAAGCTGTGGATGGAAACACATCAACACGCTGGGCCAGTCAATTTAGCGACCCTCAGTGGATTTACGTGGATCTGGGAGCGGGTTGTACCGTAGCTTCCGTTAGGTTAAACTGGGAAGCCGCTTACGGAAGCGCATATAAAATTCAGGTTTCCGATAATGCGAGCAGCTGGACGGATGTGTACTCGACGTCATCAGGCGACGGCGGTATTGATGATATAAACCTCGGCGGTGCAGATGCAAGATATGTCCGGATGTATGGCACCCAGCGCGGAACAGCATGGGGTTATTCGCTTTGGGAGTTTGAGGTTTACGGAAGTACCGGACCACCAGACTCGGTGCCTCCGGCAGCGCCGACGGATCTCACTGCTACGGCTGTGAGCGACTCGCAGATTAGCCTGGATTGGGCTGACAATAATGAGCCTGATTTGGCGAGTTACAATGTTTATGGCAGTACCGCAGCCGGCGGGCCGTATGAACTGGCGGCCTCGGGCGTGGTGGCGAGCGCCTATAACGACACCGGCCTTGCGGCCGAGACAACTTACTACTATGTTGTTACGGCTGTTGATACATCCAGCAACGAGTCGTCAGCTTCAACAGAAGCAAACGCAACTACACTACAACTGCCCTTATACAAGGACCCGAACCAGCCCGTCGAGGTCAGAGTTGAGGACCTTCTGGCCCGGATGACCCTGGACGAAAAAATCGGGCAGATGACCCAATGCGTGTCCAGTGTTTCTCCCTCAAACGTCGCGAGCTACTATATAGGCTCTGTCTTGAGCGGAGGGGGCGACGATCCCGGCGGGAATAATACCGCAACGGAATGGGCAGGTTTCTATGATAGTTTTCAGGCGGCGGCTTTGTCTACTCGGCTGGGTATTCCCATTATCTATGGGATTGATGCCGTCCATGGCCACGCTAAGGTTCGTGATGCAACTGTTTTCCCCCACAACATCGGCCTTGGCGCCGCCAATGACCCGGAGTTAATGAAAAGGGTCGGCACGGTTACCGCCAAAGAAGTAGCGGCTACGGGAATCGACTGGACCTTTGGGCCTTGCCTGGCTGTCGTGCGCGATGAGCGCTGGGGCAGGACCTATGAAGGATTCGCTGAGGACCCGGAAGTGCATAATAATATCGTCACTGCTTACATCCAGGGATTTCAGGGAGTAGATGCAAACATGCAGGGCGAAAAGATTGTCGCCTGCGCCAAGCACTATATCGGCGATGGCGGCACTACCTGGGGCACAGGTACAGATGGCAAGATAGACCAGGGTGACACACAATGCACTGAGGAATTCCTGAGGGGCGTTCACCTGCCTCCATATCAGAGAGCCCTGGATGCAAACGTGGGGACATTTATGACTTCTTACAGCAGTTGGAACGGGGATGAATGTGTATACCACAGCTGGCTTAT
>CAZMSP010000167.1:0-3608 GCA_964568985.1 uncultured Pirellulales bacterium | reverse complement strand
TAAATCCACAACTTTAGGCACTTTATTTAACCAATCACCGATTGATTTAGGAGCAGCGAAATGACCGAAGAAAAACAATCAACGACGTTAAAAAACACGGTAACTATCGAAGATGCGGGGCCCTGCAAAAAAAAGGTCACCATAGAGATTCCGGAGGAGACCATAATAAATGTCACCGATGAGCAGTATCGAAGTTTACGTGAAGAGGCCCTGGTTCCGGGTTTTAGAAAGGGACGGGCACCGCGCCGACTGCTGGAAAAAAGATTCGGCAAAGAAACCTCGCAGCAAATCAAGTTGAAATTGATAGCCGATGCAGTCGACTCAGCCATCAAAGATAATGAGCTGGACGTACTTGGCGAGCCGGACGCCGATTTTGAAAAAATGGAGATGCCGACAGAAGGCCCGCTGAAATTTGACTTTGAGGTCGAAGTACGTCCGGAGCTTGACCTGCCGCAGCTCGAAGGTATCCCGCTGAATAAACAAAAAGTGGAGATTACGGACGAGCAGATTGACAAAGAAATTGAGAAATTACGAAAATACTCAGGCGTATGGACACCGCGACAGGATGGTGTTGTTCAGCTTGACGACCAGATAATTGCCGATGTTTCGCTAAAGGCCGAAAAGGGCGAAGATGCCGAGGAAGCCGAGGAAGAAGAGAAGCTCGACAACATCGAGATATATGTAAGGCCAAACAGTTTTGTTGCTGCCGTGCCGGTGGAAAATCTCGACAAGCTTCTAAAAGGGGCAAAGGCCGGAGAGACCAGAGAAACGAGTGTCGAGGTCCCGAAAACATATTTCAAAGAACAGTATCGCGGCAAAAAAGTGGACATCCGGATTAGCATCAAAGATATCAAATGGCTCAAACCCGCTGCATTAGACGAAGCCTTCCTTGCGAGGTTGGGCGTCAGGGATGAAAAAGAAATGCGGGAAAAAACACACGAAATGCTGCAGAGCCGAATAGAAACACAACTGCGAACGGAGATGACTGAGCAGATTTATCAGTATCTGCTTAATAATACCGATTTTGACCTGCCTCTGGATATTGTTGCAAAGCAGGCAAATACGGTGCTGCGAAGACAATACATCAATCTGATGACACAGGGACTATCCCGCGAGCAGATAGACACCCAGATGGACCAGTTGCGTGCAAGCAGCGAAGAGCGGGCCAAAGAGCAGCTAAAAACATTCTTTATAATGGATAAAGTTGCCGAGAAGTTCGGAATTGAGGTGAGCGACGAAGAGCTTAACGGCCATATTGCCCAGTTAGCTATTCAGCAGGGACAACGGCCGGAAAGGCTCAGAGAGCAAATGGTGCGCGATGGCATGTTGGCTCAGTTTCGCCTGGAGGTTCAGCAGAGCAAATCCATCGCTAAATTGCTCGAATCAGCAAAAATAACAGAAATAAAGGGCAAAAAGAAAACCCAAAAAGCGAAAAAAACCGCTAAAAAAACAACAGACCCTGAAGCAAAACAACCCAAAAAACGAAAAACAACCGCAAAAAAGAAAACGAAAGAGTAAAAATATTCGATAAAAAGCATACAAGATGCTGTTTATAAAGGAAATCTAAATGTCTATTGAACATCCGGCAAAAGAGCTTATGAGAAATTTTGACCAATATAACCAATATGGCCCAGCCGGACCGTATCAGCGCTATCGGCAGATGAGTCTCGATGATTTGCTGCTGGAAAATCGAATTGTGTTTCTTATCGGTGAAATTTCGTATGCAAGGGCTGCTGAGGTCATTATGAAGATGCTGTACCTGGACAATCTCAAGCGAGGCAGCGAAATCAGTTTGTACGTCAATTCACCGGGTGGCAGCGTTGACGACACAATGGCCATTTATGATACGATGCGCTTTGTCGGCTCTCCTATTGCGACCTTTTGCATCGGCAGGGCCCAGTCTGGGGCAGCGATAATATTGGCAGCGGGGACAAAGGGCAAACGTTTTGCCCTTCCACATGCCAAGGTTATGCTGCATCAGGTCTGGGGTGGCGTCAGCGGACAGGCAGCAGATATCAAAATTCAAGCGGAAGAAATACTCAAAGCAAAAACTATGATAAACGAGATTCTTGCGAGGCATACCGGTCAGCCGGTCGAAAAAATCGCCGCTGAAACCGAAAGAGACAGGTATATGACCGCTGAGGAAGCTCAGCAATACGGCCTTATTGACGAGGTCCTGCACGAAGAAGAAAAAGAAAAAAAGAAGGACGACAAAAAGAAAAAGGACAATAAATAAGAAACCAAAAAATTAACCGCAGAGAACGCCGGGAATTTCGGCCACGAAGACACAGAGAAGAGAGAAGTGAGCTAAAATGAACTAAAGTGCCTAAAGTGAGCTCTCGTCAGGGCGTAGGCCCTTGCCGGAGCACGGAAAATAAAAAAGTAATCCGCAACTTTAGGCACTCCAAACTTTAGGCACTTTACACTTCTTGGTGCCTCTGTGCCCCGTTAGAAGTAAGACGTCAGTTTCTAACGGGGTGTGGCAAAAAACAGTATGTAGCCGGCGGTAATAGAAATGAGGAACAGCACAAATGACTCTGAATCAAAATCTGGTGCCGATAGTAATTGAAAAGAGCGGCCGAACTGAACGCGCATACGATATTTATTCGAGATTACTGAAGGACAGAATCGTCTTTCTTGGCGGGCCGCTCGACGACCAGAGCGCCAATTTAATCATCGCACAGATGCTCTTTTTGAGCAATGAAGACACCAAGACCGATATCCATTTTTACATCAATTCCCCCGGCGGCTCAATCACAGCGGGGCTTGCTGTTTATGACACGATGCAGTTTTTGCGCTGTGACGTCGCAACATATTGTGTCGGACAGGCAGCAAGTATGGCAGCGTTGCTATTGGCTGGCGGCAGGGTTGAAAAGCGTTTTCTTTTGTCAAACAACAGAATCCTTTTACATCAGCCCCTAATCGCAGGCCAGCTCATAGGACCTGCTACCGACCTCGATATCGAAGCAAAGGAAATACTTCGGCTGCGAACCCGGCTTTATAATATACTGGCCAAACATACAGGCCAAACAGCAAAAAAAATCGAAAAAGATTGCGACCGTAATCTCTGGCTCGATGCTGAAGAAGCAATCAATTACGGATTAGCCGATAGAATCCTGCAAAAAGCACCCGAAATCGTCAGGGCAAAGGAATAAGAATAATGAGTATTGAATTGTCAGGACTCAGAAATCAGAAGCCAACCCTAAGCGCACCTGTCCCGAGCGCAGCCTGCGGTGAGCGCAGTCGAACCGTCGAGGGAGTCGAAGGGCCAGGAGTCGGCTTTTTCTGTCTTCTGTTTTCTGTCTTCTGTCTTCTGCAATTTACAGCTGGTTGTGAAAACACCAGCAAAAAAATGAAATTGGCTGAAGAATGCAACTTATTGAAGCAGGAAAAAACACAACTAACTCATCAAATCGAGCAGCTCGAAGTGGATAACAAACAACTGCAAAAACAGATACAGGTTCTCTCAAGCCTACCTGAGGGTGCAAAGAGCGAAAACGTCTATGAGCTGCAAAAAGTAAAGATTTCCGGTTACACCAACCTTTACGACAAAGATAAAGACGGCAAAAAAGAAAAGCTCATTGTCTATATCCAGCCGATGGATACCG
>CAZMSP010000166.1:0-3635 GCA_964568985.1 uncultured Pirellulales bacterium | reverse complement strand
AAAGAATGGCAGGACAATCCCCTGTTATTAAATTCGTCAATTATCTCATCAGCAAGGCGATACACGAAGGCGCCAGTGACATCCATATAGAGCCGAAGGGAAACTATACCAAAATAAGATACCGCATAGACGGTGTACTATTCGAGATGATGCAGTCACCCTTGAAAATGCATCCGGCGATTGTCTCACGTGTCAAGATTATGTCCAATCTTGATATCTCCGAAAGACGGCTGCCCCAGGATGGTAAAATCTCGGTCATTGTCGGCGGCAGAGAAATCGACCTGCGTGTTTCAGTTCTGCCAACAAACCACGGAGAAAAAGTCGTTATCCGTGTGCTGGACAGCAAATCTATTATGAGAAACCTCGAACAATTGGGTATGGAGACGGAGATTATGACCGCTTTTCATCAGCAAATAGCCCTGCCGTATGGGATTTTGCTTGTGACGGGGCCGACCGGCTCTGGCAAAAGTACTACCCTCTACTCAGCCCTTTGTCAAATGGATGGTGAAAAGCTGAATATCTCGACAGTTGAAGACCCAATTGAGTTGCAGCTTGATTTTTGCAATCAGATACAGATTAGCGAAAAGATAGGGCTGGACTTTGCTTCCACTCTGAGGTCTTTGCTGCGTCAGGACCCTGATGTGATGATGATAGGTGAGATTCGGGATAACGAGACGGCTCGTATAGCGGCACAGGCCGCCCTTACCGGCCATCTGGTACTTTCGACACTGCATACAAATGATGCAGCCAGCAGCATTACCCGGCTGGTCAATATCGGAATTGATGCGTACTTGATAGCGGCATCACTAAATGCGGTGCTTGCACAACGGCTGGTCAGAAAGATTTGCCCGAAGTGTAAAGAAGTTTATCAGATACCGGAGCATATGCATAAATTTGTAGAAAATTCAGGTGTTAATCCGGAAGAGCTTTTTCACGGCGTCGGCTGTGATTATTGCAGGGGCTCCGGCTATGCAGGCAGAACAGGCATTTATGAGCTATTGGTTGTTGATGAGCTGTTCAGGCAGGAGATTGCCGAAGACCCATCTGTTAGTAATATGCGTCGCGTGTTTAGCAAAAGTGGCCGGACGAGCTTATTTGATGATGGGATAATAAAGGTAAAGCAAGGCCTGACAACGATAGAGGAGGTTCTGCGTGTAACTGAAGTGTATGGCCAGAGTGAAAAAAAGTTTGTTGAAAAGCCCGTCTAATCCGCTTTGAAACCTGATATGAGTTACTAAAAATTGGATTTAGATTTAAGATTATGCTTAAAAAATCCGCCCTTCTCGGTTTAGTACTATTAATTGCCGGAACCATTGCGCTACAATGTGTTCTTGCTAAGAAAAGAAAAGAACAACAGCAGCTCGCCTCTTATAAGTCAAATTACGACAAAGAGACAAATGAGTATCTCAGGCAGTACAATCAATGGCTACAATTAACCCCCGAGGAGCAAGCCCTCGTACCTTGGGGGCTTAACAAATCCTTCCAAACAAAAACAGAAGCTCAGCTAAAACTGCAACAGCAGGAAAGACTTAAAGCTGACCTGGATAAACTGGCTGCCGGTGAAACACAGATTTATCCCTTTGCTGATGTTCTCTACGGTGAGAATTGGCAAAACGAATTAAGAAAATATAAATCACAAAAAGAGCTAAGTGAGACTATTTTTACCAGCTCTATAGTATGTACGTCGACAGGGGCAGCTATCTTTTCCTGGTGCATATTGCTTTGGACAGCCCGACAGATTATTAAGGTTTCGTATCGTTTGAAGCGTCTTCAGATATTCCTTTCCGTGCTTGACAAGCCTTTTACACAAACTTTCGCCAATTTTTTGAGAAAACAAAGACAACACGTGGGTAAAAAACTGTTCCAAACCATAGCAAAAAACGTCAAGGAAAACCCAGAGCAAGTACAAGAATCCCATGGACCGAAAAGTCTAATTGAAAAACACACAGCAGCACTTATAAATTCGGGCTGGCAGAGTCCTGCCCTTGTCAGACGTAACTCCAAATCCGGAGAAAATCCTATAGCAGCAAAATCAGCAAAAAACGCCGAGAAAATTGCCGTGTTGCTTGCTGACGAAAAGTATACCGAATCTAAACAACCTTTAACAACAACAGCGGAGAACAAGACCATAAATACAACGCAACTGGATTTATTCGGGGACGCCAAAACGAATGCCTCGTCGAACTCCCGCGAAAAAACTTCAAAGCTCGAACACTCGCTCAAAGCCCAGACCGAAAATCTGGAAAAACAAATGGCAGAGTTCAAACAAATGGCTAAAACCGTGCAGCAAACCACCGTTGAGCATTCAAAGCCACTCAATAACGCAATCAAAGAACTTACCCAACAAGTATCAGCTATCCGCCAATACGCAGCCTGTCAGCAGGACAGAATGGAAAAGCTTCAGGATGGATATGACTGGAACATAATCAGAACTTTTTGCTTGCGTGTTATCCGCTGTATTGACAATCTTGAAAATCGTATTAACCAACTGGCCAAAAAGAATATTGAGACGACAGACCTTGAAGAGGTCAAAGATGAGCTGCTCTTTGCTTTGGATTCCAGTGGCGTGGAACAATTTGAGCCGGAAATAAATAGTGATTATCGCGGCCAGGAAAAATTCGCCGAGGCTATTAAAGATAAACAGCAATGTGACAATCCGAAGCAAACAGGAAAAATTGCAAAAGTCATCAGGCCGGGGTACCAATACTTTATTAACGAGGATAATGTAAAGATAGTACGTACAGCCCAGGTAAAACTATACGGTTGATTAGTGAGTAGTAACTTTAAATCGAGACATAACCTAAAAAATAAGAGGCGTAAAATGGCCAACATAGCCGGTATAGATCTCGGAACAACTTTTTCAGCATTGGCTATACTCAATGCTATCGGCAAGCCCGAGATAATCCCAAATGCCGATGGTGACAGACTCACACCCTCTGCGATCTTCTTCGATGAAGAAAATCCTGACATAAGCCGTGTAGGTGTTGAAGCGATTAATTCACGGTATCTAAATGCTCAAAGGTCCGTTCGATGGATAAAACGGCATATGGGAGACCCAAACTATCGCAAGAATATTGATGGTAAGGACTGGACAGCCGTCGAATTATCCGCCCTGATACTAAAAAAACTTAAAGAGGAATGCTCAGCTGAGCATGGTGAAATCCGCGATACTGTTATTTCTGTTCCTGCTCATTTTGACGAGGTACGTCGAAAAGCGACAATGGACGCAGGGTCTATGGCAGGGCTTAACGTAATTGGAATTGTCAATGAACCAGTGGCTGCTGCTTTATATTATGCTACCAGCCGCGAGGTTTCAGGAAAAGTTCTGGTATATGACCTCGGTGGGGGAACTTTCGATGTAACAATAATGGATGTCAAGGGACATCAAATGGATATTATCTGTTCACAGGGAGACCATGCACTCGGAGGCATTGACTTTGACCAGAAAATACTCGAGATACTACAGCAGAACTACAAGGATAAATTCGGTACTGAGCTAATCGGTTCTGACGAAGACAAGGCAAAGCATGAAGACGAGGCCGAGGACATTAAGAAGACACTGTCACGGCGTGAAATAGCGAAGAAGATGCTTTACGGCCCGGCGGGCAATATGAGAGTGGAAATCACTCGTGAGA
>CAZMSP010000165.1:0-3658 GCA_964568985.1 uncultured Pirellulales bacterium | reverse complement strand
GCACCCAAATATCGGTCTGGAGATATTCTACTAAGTGCCCCATGTGTATCGGGCCATTTGCATACGGTAAAGCTGATGTAACAATAATTTTACGCGGCATAGTTCTTCCTTGATGATTACTACTTTTCGTCTTTCTTGTCGTCCTGGTCACTGGCCTCCGGAGTACCGCCTTGGTTATCCTTGGTGTCCGGCGCAGAATCGTCAGAGTCTTTCTTTTTGGTTGCGGCAGTGGAAATTATCTCAAGCGCATCAACGGGGATGGCGTCTTTTTCCCCACTCTCATATTCGACAACAACAAGTTGAGTCAATATCTGTGTGTCGACAACTTTGCCCTCGCCGTATTTGGTTTTTACCCTTGCGTTCTTTTTGGGAAGGTTTTTTTTAAGCTCTGTGTAAGTTTTATCCTCGTATCGCAGGCAGCACTTCAATCTGCCGCAATAGCCGGATATCTTTGAAGGGTCGAGGGTCGCTTTTTGCATCTTGGCCATTCGCATATTGACCGGCTTTAAGAGCTTGAGAAATCTTTGGCAGCAGCATTGTTGTCCGCAGGTTTCGACATCGCCAAGTATTTTGGCCTCATCGCGTGAACCAATTTGATGCATTTCGATTCTCGTCTGGTATTCGTGTGCCAGTTTTTTCACCAGCTCACGGAAATCGACTCGGCCGTCAGACATAAAGTAGAAAATAATGCGTTCGCCGCCGAATATGTGTTCTGCGTCAACTATCTTCATTGGCAGGTGCAGTTCTTTGGTGAATTGCTTACAGGTTTCCATCTCTTCTTCGGCAATCTTTCGCAGGTGCCGCTCCTCGCTTATATCCTCTGTGCTTGCGAAACGCACAAATTTACCTGCCTCTTTACAGGAGAAATCCACATTGTTGTCATCAAAATACTTTTTAAGCTGGTCGTCACTCAACCTGAATTGTCCGCCCTTGTATGCAGAGAGCCGGCCTACGAGATGTGCTAATTCAAGACCTTTATCGGTTTTTACCACTACGCGGGTGTTAACTTTGGGTATTCTGGTTTTGTTGTGCTCGAAGAACCCAAGCGTATTCATCCTGCCGTAGCGAACCAGCATATATTTTTTGTTTTTGACCTGCTTCACCTTTTTTGTTGAAGTTTCTGCCATCTAATTTACCTAAGCAAATAACAGTACAAAGCTGGATTATTAAACCTTCATTATATCAGAACCGGCGAGGTTTAACAATAGCTGCTCGAAAACAAGTCTCTCATTGACAGCCGAATCAATCCATCGCTGCGTTTTGTAGCAATCGGCGATTTTTTCCGCGGCCTGTTCAGGGTCAAAACGTTCGGCTAACTTTTGTATCTCTGTTTTTTGGTCGAAATTTATAAAGTCTTTTTCCGGTGTAGCATTTCTTTTCATTACATCATATAAGACCGATATGATTATCTGGATGAGAGTTTTTTGGGCTCTTCGATTGATATCGGTTTTGCTGGTGGTCTTGTCGAGCTCGCCCCAGGCGGCAGCAATTCTTTTACTCTCGTCCAGGAGCTCCCCAGCCAGGTCCAGGGCATTGGCTAATTCGCTGCTGACCAGAAAAGTTACCACTTTTTTCTTTGTTTTGTAAAGATTTACATCGGCAGGGGCTTGTCCGCCGTGCGCGTGGAGGGCAAGCTGTGCCCACTGGCAGGCCTGGCCTATACTGCCCTGAGCCAGACGGGCGAAGTATTGAGCTTGATTTTCTTCAAGGCCTGTTTCTTTTAGCTTTTCGATTATCCTGCCTTCCTCTACAGGGCCAAAACGGATTATCTGACATCTTGATTTGATGGTTGGCAGCAACCGTTCCAGACGGGTGCACAGCAGGATAATGCAGCAATATTTCGGCGGCTCTTCCAGCACTTTTAACAGACAGTTTTGTGAAGCGGCGTTTAGTTTTTCAGCTTCGCTGACGATAAAGACTTTCCTTTGTGACAAGGTAGGTCTGGTTGCCACTTTTTCGATTAGAAATTCTCGAACAACATCTATCGGTAGGTCAACAGGTGTATATCTGCCTTTGCCCTGTTTTGTAAATTGTATCAATTCCTTATAAATGTGGTTGAAGTCTGGATGTGAGTCGGCCTCGAATAATTGACAGGATTGACATGAACCGCAACTATCGGCGCGATACTGGATTCTCGATTCTCGCTCCTTGTCCCTGTTCTGACTTCCATAAACCACATTGGGTTTATGGCTGTGAACCCCATGTGGTTCACAGTTGTCTCCTGTCTCCTGTCTCCTGTATTCTATGGGGTTTTTACAAAGCAGCAGCTTCGCCCATTCGCGGGCGGTTTTGAATTTGCCGACGCCAGTTAGGCCGGAAAAAATATATGCGTGCGGGACCTTATCTGAAGCGAAGGCTCGCTGCAAAATCGCAATCGTTCTATCTTGACAAAAGATATTTTTAAGTGACATATAGATGAACCACAGATTACACAGATTTTTTGCCACAAAGGCACCAAGAAATGTAAAGTGCCTAAACTTGTGGATTATTTTTTTACTTTAGCTCACTTTAGGCACTTTAGTTCATTTTTTTTCTCTTTATGTCTTCGTGGCTAAAATCCTTTAACTTCTTCTATTATTTTTTTGTGAACCGCCTCGATGTTGCTGCTGGCATCGACTACCACAAAGTTTGCCCTTTGGCGGGCCAACTCCAAAAAGCCCTCGCGGACCTTTTTGTGATATTCGCGGCCCTTAGCCTCTATCCTGTCGGGCTTGCCCGGCAACCGCTTAAAGCCGGTCTTCACATCGACGTCAAGTATGATAGTCAAATCGGGCCAGGGCCTTGCCAGGGAATCCGTTGCTAGTTTTATCACTTTTCGCATTCCAAAACCGCCGGCATTGCCCTGATAAGCGCAGGTGCTTGAAACCCATCTATCGAGGATAACGCATTCCTTGTTTCGCAATGCCGGCACCAATTTTTCCTGCCAGAGCTGTGCCCTTGCCGCCATATACAGAAGCATCTCTGCTCGCGTGCTCATTGCGATATGTTCCGGGCTTAGCAGGATTTGTCTGATTTTTTCACCGATATGTGTATCACCGGGGTCGCGAAAGCTGCTGGTGGGAACGCCTTGCTTTTGGAGCCATTCAGTTAAAAGTCTCACCTGGGTACTCTTTCCACAGCCGTCCGGGCCATCAAGAACTATAAATTTGCTTCGTAACTTATTTTTCAAATCCTCGTTTGCCAATTTTGATTTCCTCTTTGAAAATATCTATTTTGTCAGCTGGAAGTTTTCTTCGCCGACGAGCTGTCTCATTTTTCTGCAGAAGTCCACATCGGGATTGATGCTCAATTCTCTATCGGCTGTGGCGTAAACCTTGCCTTTGTCGGTCCTTATCGCTACATAAACAGGGCTTTTTCCTCTATGGTGTTGGCAGATACTCTTTATCATAGCAACCTTCTCTTTAGTAACGTCTTTAGCATCCAGCCGAATCCTTACTTTTGCGGCTAACTTTTCCCTGACCTCGTCTAATTTGATTAGTTCCACAGCCAGGATATTAGGTCTTTCTCTTCTGTAATCGAGTTTTCCTTTTACAAAAACAACCGTATCCTGGACCAACGACTGGCTGTATCTATTCAGGACGTCGGGGAACATCACTACTTCGGCCTGGCCCTGCAGATCTTCGAGTGTGAAGACAGCCATTTTTGAGCCGGCGTTTCG
>CAZMSP010000164.1:0-3712 GCA_964568985.1 uncultured Pirellulales bacterium | reverse complement strand
AATAGAGATGATATGCAGCAGGATGGCGAGTATGTTTATTACCTCACGCCTGACCGCAAAAAGGTCATCCGGGTCATCGACGATATGGTCAGGCCCAATGGAGTAATAGGCACTACCGACGGCAAACTGCTTTATGTAGCCGACCATGGCGGCGGAAAGACTTTTATATATACCATTAACGAAGATGGGACGCTGTCGAATAAAAAACTTTTTGCGCCAAAGGGCTCCGACGGAATGACCATAGACAATGAGGGTAATGTTTATCTGACGACAAGCGTGGTGGAAGTTTACAATCGATACGGCGAGAAGATTGAGATAATTATTGTTCCTGAAATCCCGGCCAACGTCTGCTTCGGGGACAAAGATAAAAAGACACTATTTATCACCGCCCGAACATCGCTTTATTCACTGCGAATGAGAGTCAAAGGCGTATAATAGATTCGTCCTTCGTCCCCTATGCTTTCTTGCGAAAGCAAGAATAGGGGACTACGAAGAATGGATAAGAACTTAACGAAACCTTTAAGGCCAAAAAACTGCGACTGCTATGATAAACCAGATAGCGATGCCGATAGCGAATTTGGCCGTGATACCTAAAAATTCGCCTAATCCGGCACCAACTGCATAACGAGCTGACTGCCCCAATTCTTCGCCGCGTGAAAATTCCAAAGCCAAAGCGCCTAATCCTGCTCCAATGCACGCTCCAATCAATGTCCCTAAAAACAGAATTGGAATCAGGAAAGTGCCGAGAATAGCGCCTGTTACAGCACCTACAAGTGCAGCAACCGAGCCTAAGCAACTCGCCCCCGACCTTCTAGCCCCACGCATCCCACCGAAAAACTCAAATAGCTCACCGATAATAGCTAAAACTACAATAGCAATGAGAGTGTAAATTGAAAAGACCCCGTCATCCCACCGCCACCAAGCAAACAGACATGTCGATATAACGATAAGCCAATTGCCCGGCAGACCAAATGCGACCAGCACCAGCCCAAAAAAATTAAACAAAACCAACAAAATCGACCACAGATAGAACATAAAATAATTGTATAGCAAATGCAAAAAGCAGAAAAGGCAATTTTTAGGTAAAGGCGCGAACCATAAACCCAAAATTGTCATTGCAAGTCACGAACTATGAACGACGAATTTATTCTCTAATCGGCCGTACTATTCGCACTGGAACACACGATAAGAATGAGGTTTGACCTGGGTATTGAAAATAAGCCTATCGCTTTCTTGTCTTTGCCATCGCCGGACCCACATCGGCGGCTCGGGTGGAGCTTTACCGGATAACTCCTCACCGCTCAGTACGTCACGCAGCTTGCTGATTCGCTTGTCGGTTACAATATTTACGTCAACAATCTCCGGCAGAAAGGACTCCACGATAAACGTGTCGTTGTCGTAGACAAACAATGCAACCTGGCTCGGCCCATCCACGCAGACATAGATACCTTTCATCAGCACTTTTTTGATTTGCGTCAGCACCTCAGCTGGATAACTGTACAAATCACCGAAGTTATCCGGGATAGTCAGAACGTACAGCTTGCCTTTTGCGTAATCAGCCGAATGAAGAATGGGATACCCGATGCCGCTGGCCAGGCACGATATCTCCTCCCACGAATCATTCGTAAGGTACTTGATTTGCGGGATGATTATATCAGCTTTCGACTGATGAACGCCGCGTCTGCCGAGCACGAAATCTTTAATCACGGCCTTCTTGTCGGTATATTCAAGCTCGACAATGTCTTCGATACCTTTGCCCTGAAGTGCTTTTAGCAGTCCCGATGTAATCACGACTGTTTTGCCTGCGATTAACTGCCCCTTTATTTTTTCTACGATTGCCTTGTCGAACTTTGCCGATTCCGCCAGGAAAATCGTATTTGCATCAGCCGGAAATTCCGGCACTAATTCCATCGCTATACCGCACATGCCGAGGTAATTATGCAGAAAATCTTCTCCCGTTGAATGATACGGCTTATAGCTCATAACTCCGACGGGCTTTCCAAGTTTGTCGAGAACACAGTCAACCTGTTCGAGAGCATAACCGGCTGCCCTGGCCATCGTGGTTGGTGTAACTATATTTCCGTCTGACAGCTCGATGGGCTTTAGCATCTCGTCGAAGTCGAAGCTCGTCTGTGTCCCTTGCCACTCGGCCCGAGTGAACTCACGTATCGGGCGCAGCATTTGTCGCCAGTCGAATAGCGTTATCTCCGGCGCCTTGGCGAAAAGCGTCAGCCATAGCTGTTCTGCGTAGCGGTCTATGTGCCGCATTCCTCCCGTATCGACCCAGCCGCCGCCGTTGCCGCCCGGCTTGATATTTTCGAGGTATCGGAATATCAGGTAGCTCTGGTAGTGCTGAAGGTGCTGGTGACTGTAAACCGGGTCTCTGGTTTCGGTGCCTGTGTAGATTCCATCGAATAGCTTTGGCTCTGTTTCGAGGTCATAACCAAGTCCCTGGAAGTGTTCGTACCAGTTCGGATATTTGATAACCATCTTCACCTTCGGATTGACCGCCTTGGCCGGCTTTATAACAAGTTCTCGCGCCGTCTCTTCCATCAGCTCCAGCCGGTACTGGGTCCAGCTTTTGTTACCTTTGGCCTTGATGCACGATTCGCATTTGCAGTTGGTGAAGAAAAAATCATCTAAGATGACTTCATCAAATAAGCGAGCTGTGTATTCGGCGATTTCCTTGACCTTCTGTCGATGTTCAGGCCTGCTGTAGCAGAACGTCTCGAACCAGTTACTTTCCATAATCGTATAGGTAATACCGCCGGCTACTTCAATGCCCTTACCTTCAAAGAATTTCTTGGCCTTGGTGACCGTCTCTTCATCGACCAGCAGCTCATCGCGATGAGTCTCGAGATAGACTTTGTCAACTTTCACTTGCTGAGAGATTACATCCCAGTTTTCCTCCAGCCAGTTCGGCTCACTCATCTGTTGCACTTCCTGCGCTCGCACATAAACCGCTACTTTGAAATTTTGATAAGCTTCTACCGAATAACAGAAAGATAAAAAGATTAATCCCAGAGCCATCAATAAAAACTTTCTTATATGTGTCAGCATAGTTAGTATCTCCTTTCGGTTAATGAGCACTTTTTGCTCTCAGTGTAGTTTTAGCATTTCTCAGAGTCAAAAGAAAACCCGCATAAAACAAATGCCAGAGTCCCGCTCGTGCCTCACAGCGCTTCCACCCTACGAGCATTCAGCATCCAACATCGCCACCCAACCTAAATACCATTCACTAACGACTAATCCTTACCCGCTGTACAGTTTACCCTGAGCGAAGCCGAGTGGCTGCACGCTCTATACTAATAACGAGCGATAAAAACGAGTGTTTAGGGTAATAATTGTGGTTATTAGGCTGTTTTTTGAACAATTCGCCCCAAAAGGTCGTAAACATACTAATAATAGCCAGAAAATAAAAAAAATTTCAAAATTACTTGACTATCTGTCGATACCATAATAGAATTCATATAGGTGTGGGCTGAATTATGGAGCAGTCCATCGGAAAGGTTTTAGGTTAGGGCTTGAAAAGAATTTTAATAAAAAGTATCCTAATAAGGTGTGTGTTTTTGCTATAAACTGCTAACGGGCCTTCGTGTCCGCATTTTTGAGCCGCTGGCAGTTTACAGCGGCTTTTTTTATTGCTCTTTTCTAACATTATAGGTATAACCGAACGCTGTGGATTTTCGATTTACGATTTTCAATTTTCGAT
>CAZMSP010000163.1:0-3860 GCA_964568985.1 uncultured Pirellulales bacterium | reverse complement strand
GTGTGCACTATCGAAGATATGTTCGCAATGGGTCTGCAGGGAAACTTAAATGTACTAAATAAAATCTCAGCTGTTACCATTCCTCTGGGCTTGTTTGGTTCATCGCTGGGTTTTATATTGATTTACCACTGGGTGGAAAACAAATTAACTGCCGATGAGATAGACAGCATTTGCGCTGTCACATGTGGCCTTTCCCGAGCGATCACCTCCTGCCAGCCCCGCCCTTCGGAAGGGCTGGGCCAGGCGCCTTTGAAAGCAGCAGATTAAGAATTGAATTTTGCTGCAATAGAGACTTGTTTCCCTGCAACTTGAGTTATTATGTCATTGCCCCTTCTTTATCTGGAAATTTTTTAAGATGGTCGTAGGTAAACACAGGGCCATCTATACACACAAACATATCCGCGATGTTACAATGTCCGCACTTGCCGATACCGCACTTCATATATCGCTCCAGCGTTATGTAAATATCTTCGTCTTTGAAACCAGATGTTAGTAGCTTTTCAATAACGAATTTAATCATTATAGGCGGGCCACACACATAGGCAACTCCATTGGGCGAAACCATATCAGTCCCGTTAGGGACGGCCAAGTCCATTTTATCCCACAACTTTGTAACTACACCTATATTCCCCTGCCAGCGGTCATCCGGCTCATCCACAGTAAGTAATACTTCTGTATTATCTATCTGTTTCCAGACTTTAATTTCTTCTTTGAAGCAAAGCTCATTCGGGGTTTTCGCGCCATATAAAATCTTAATCTTTCCGAAATCTCCTCGTCTATCAAAGACCGATTTTATCACGCTCCTTAACGGCGGCAAACCAATACCTCCGGCAATAAAGTACAGGTCTTTGCCTGCAACTTCATCAACTGGAAATGAGTTTCCGTATGGACCTCTTATATAGATTCTATCTCCTTGCTTAACCTGATGTATTGCCCGTGTAAGTTTTCCAGCAGCCCTTATTGTAAGCTCCACAAATCCTCTATCGCTCGGACTGGAAGTAATAGATATAGGCGCTTCTCCCACACCTAACAAGGAAACCTGAACAAACTGGCCGGGTTTATAATTGAAAGACTCAGCCAAGGTCTTATCTTCGAAAACAAGCTTAAACGTTCTTGTGTCGAAACTCTCTGTCTGTATCGATTCTATTACCGCCGGATGTGGAATATATTCATTCTTCAAATCTTTGCAACCTCTTCAATCACTTGAGATATTCCTATATTAACCGGGCAGCTCGACAGGCACCTGCCACAGCCAACACAACCACTCATCCCCGTTGTAAGATAATCGTATTTCAGCTTGTGCTCATATCTTCGAGAAGTGCGAATCCATTTCTCAGACCGAGGATTATGTCCGCTCGCTTCCCGCGTGTACCCTTCAAACACGCACGCATCCCAGTTGCGGTATCTTCCACCCAAGTTTGCTCCCGTTCCTGTCTTCGACAGAAGAAACGGGGGCTCATCAAATACATTAAAACAGGTACACGTCGGGCAAACGTAGAGGCAGCCGCCGCAATATATGCACCTTTGGGCTATTCTCTCGTACAACTGTTGCGGTACTTTATCCTCACAAAACCTTTTTATCGCCTTTTCGAAATCCAATTTTAGACTTATGGCCTGTTCTGCATCGCATTTTGCAGTTTTCGAGCGCTCAAGGTCGCTCTTAGAAGCCTCAGTAAAAAAATCTCGGTAAGTATCTACAAACTCTTCGCCTTTTCCGGAGCCTACTTCAACAACGTACTTATCTCCAACGTCGACCAATTGCAAATCAAAGCCATTTTCTAAAAAAGGCCCTGTTTTTGCGGAGGTGCAGAAACAATTCTCAAGAAGGTGCTTGCAGCCAACAATAACTAACAGCTTGTCCCTCGACCTGTTTAAATAGTAAATATCTTCAAAATTTCTTTTGAAAAAATCATCTATAAAATTTAATGCCTTAACGTCACATGCACGCAGACCAAACAGCAGTTTTCCGGCCACAGGCTCAACCGTTTCGATAATTTTTTCGCCCTCAAACCTAAAAAGAGATTCGAGCTGAGGAAATAATATAAACTTAGGCGGAACTACAAGAGATTCATACTCCAGATTCAATTTATCATCGAGGAACTCACTATTACTGCCATCAAGCTTTATAAAGTGCGTATCTCCACCAATACTTTTTAATGGCAGATAAGTCTCCCACTGTTTGGAGGCCTTAATACAAAGTCCCTTTACATTATCTTTTTTAATCATCCATTCATTCATAGTTTTTCAATTTTGACGGCACAGACCTTGTATTCAGGGATCTTGGCCACAGGGTCAACTGCAGGATTGGTCAATACATTTGCTGCTGCTTCTCTAAAATGAAAAGGTATAAACACAGAACCCTTTTTTACCTTATCTGTCACCAACACCTGTATCTCGATTTGGCCACGTCTCGACGAAACTCTAACGAGACTACCTTTTTTCACCCTGAGCTTCTCAGCATCTTGCGGATTAATTTCAACATAGCCTGCGGGCACCTCCCTGTCTAAGGTTGAAGTCCGGCGGGTCATTGTGCCTGTGTGCCAATGCCAGTAGATTCTTCCTGTACTAAGAACAAAGTTGTAATCGTCATCAGGAAGTTCATCGGCATCCACATATACACACGGCATAAAAGTCCCTCTGCCTTTGGCAAATTTATCCTTGTGCAGATAAATAGTGCCAGAATGGTCTTTTGATGGACATGGCCACAGCAAACCAAACGGGTCTAAACGGTCATAGCTTATCCCTCCATAGATGCCAGTAAGCCGGGCTATTTCATCCATAATCTTAGAAGGATGGCTGTAATCCATCCCTTCATAGCTACAGCGTCTGGCTATTTCAGATAGAATTTGCCAATCCGGTTTTGCCTGGCCCACAGGTCCGATGGCCTGTCGTATCCTTTCGACCCTGCGTTCCGTATTAGTGAACGTGCCATCTTTTTCAGCGAAACTGGCAGCTGGTAATATCACATCTGCATATTGAGCTGTATCTGACAGAAATATTTCATTGATAGCAAGAAATTCCAGCTTTTTTAGTGCTTCACGGACGTGATTTGAATCTGGGTCACTGATAACAGGGTTCTCGCCCATTATATAAAGGCCTTTTAACTTACCTTCGCGGGCTTGATTAAGCATCTCAGTAACAGTAAGACCCGGCCTTGCCGGCAGATTATCTACCTTCCACATCCTTTCAAATTTAGCTCTCGCAGCATCATCTGTTACTTTTTGGTAGCCGGAGAAAACATCTGGAAGCGCACCGACATCACAGGCACCCTGAACATTATTTTGTCCCCTTAAAGGATTTACGCCGGTTGAAGCAAATCCTACATGGGCAGTCAGCATTGCCAGATTCGCCAGCGATTTAACATTATCCACACCTGTAGTATGTTGTGTTATACCCATAGAATAGACAATCATTGCCTTTTTGCTTTTGGCATAAAGTCTTGCTGCCTGAACGAGCAAATCACGGGGAATTTTTGTTATTTTTTCTACATACTCCGGGCTGTACTGCTTGACCATTCTTTTTAATTCTGCAAAGTTTTCTGTCCTTTGCTCTATATATTTTGGGTCATACAGCCCCTCTTTAATTATTACGTTCATCAATCCGTTTATCCACGCCACATCGCTGCCACAATCCTGGGCCAAATAAATGGTTGCATATTTGGCAAGCTCGATTTTTCTCGGGTCGACAACAATCAGCTTAGCACCTTTGTCGTTGACAGCATTAATTATCCTTGAGCCGATTAGTGGATGTTGTTCGGTAGTATCCGAGCCGGTGACTAAAAACAAATCCGCATCTTCAAATTCGTTTATGGAATTGGTCATTGCCCCCGAGCCAAACGTTGCCGCCAGACCTACTACTGT
>CAZMSP010000162.1:0-3879 GCA_964568985.1 uncultured Pirellulales bacterium | reverse complement strand
GGATACCATACTGGGGAAATAGGAGAAATGGAGAAAATAGAGGGTCAGCCCTTCGGCTCCACCCCCTTCGACAAGCTCCCTACTTCGCCCTAAAAAACGGGCTTCGCAGGGCAAGCAGGGTAAACAGGACAAAAAATAAAATAAAAAATCCGGGATTATTGTAATGCGAAAAAGATTTTGATATTATTATGAAATCGAAATGCTTGTTCGTGTAGCCGAGCGTTTAATCCGCCTACGGCGGATAAATTTGGGATATGTCAGTTTAAAAACTGTATCCAATATTAACAATTTAATAGGGAGGTACGAAAAATGTTGGCTGTAATTGAATGGGGAAATCTTATCGTTGTCCCGATCCGTGAGATGTTGACCAGAATAATGGCCTATCTTCCTGTTCTGCTGGGCGCACTATTAATTCTGATTGTTGGCTGGATTGTTGCCAAGATAATCAGATCGATAGTGAACGGAGTGCTTAAGGTAGTACGCTTCGATACGCTGGCTGATAAGGCGGGCATATCAGGAATTCTAAGAAAAGGCGATTTGAAAGTTTCTGCCAGAGAAGTGGTAAGCGGCATAGTTTATTGGCTGATTATTATTATGGTTTTAGTGATGGCAGTCGATGCATTGGGGCTGCCTAAGTCTTCCGATGTTCTTGCAAGCTTATTCGCTTATGTCCCCAAGGTCATAGCAGCATTGCTTGTGCTTGTGGTAGCAATGTTTCTGGCAAGTTTTGTGTCAGGAATAGTGTTGACGGTAGCTGGTAATGCGAAATTACCCAAACCACAGCTTCTGGCTGGTATAAGTCGATGGGCGATTATAATCTTTGCATTGACAATCGCACTGGCACAGCTTGGTATTGCACCACTTTTGGTAACTGCTACCTTCAATATTATCCTCGGCGGCTTTGTCCTTGCTTTGGCACTTGCCTTTGGATTAGGCGGTAAAGATGCTGCGGCAAAGTATCTTGAGGAATTAAAGCAAAAACGCTCTCAGAAAAAAAGCTGATGAAAAATCAAGCTGCTTAGGCTTTGAAAAACTGTTTCGAGCAGGTGTATGAAAAAACATAGGTAGTGTGCCTGCGTATGGCCGGGTGTCTGGTGATATAAAGAAAACCTGAGCATGTGGCTGTTTGCGGTGAACACTAAACCCAAAACAAGGAAAGGGTACTTATTATGCTTTACACCATCGCTGTAATTATGCTCATATTGTGGCTCCTGGGATTAATAACTTCCCACACCATGGGCGGTTTCATTCACGCTCTTCTGGTAATCGCCATCGTGGTTGTTTTGCTTAGAATCATCAGCGGACGAAGAGCCTTGTGACCATTTCGCAGGGCCAGGTATGAAAATCAGAAGGAGGTTATTTCTATGAACAAAGTAGTCTCGCTCGTAATTCTTGCCGGTGGCATCGTTCTTGTGGTCTTTGGCGTTGCTGCGACAGAGTCATTCAGTTCTGACGTTTCCCGATTTTTCACCGGCTCACCTACCGACAAGGCGATATGGCTGCTGGTCAGCGGCGTTGTTGCTATCATTATCGGGCTGGTTGGTCTATTGCGTGGTCAAACTAAATGAAACCAGAAAGCTTCGATAGGAGTATATGCTTAACAAAAAATGGAGGAAAAGAAAATGAAAACTTTAAGAAAGATTGTAACAGCATTCTTGGTAGTATCTGTGGTAGCAATCGGCACATCGCAGGCCGGGCCATCTGTGCTGGGTACGGCGCAGGACTTCGCAGTCCTGGGTGCCTCAGGGGTGACCAATACCGGCACAACCACCCTCTACGGAAGTCTGGGCGTTGATCCAGGCAGCGCGATCTCGGGCTTTTTTGGCACCGATGCGAATGAGGGCCCGGGGCTGGTCACAGGAGGAACGGTACACCAAGCTGATGCGGTCGCGCAGCAGGCTCAGAGTGACGCCCTCTTTGCGTACAATGATCTGAAACTCCTGCTGGGCGCTTCCGACTTGAGTGGTACGGATCTGGGTGACTACCACGCTGGTGACCTGGGGGCGCTCGCGCCGGGCATCTATAAATTTACCTCGTCGGCTGCGATTACAGGAACGCTCACTCTTGACTTCTCAAGCAACCCCGGGGGGATGTTCGTTTTTCAGATAGGGAGCACGCTCGATACTGCAGCAGGCAACTCGGTTGTTAACGTCATCGGTGGGGGTCCACTTAGCGGAGTATATTGGCAGGTCGGCACCTCCGCGACTCTCAACCACGACACCACGTTCGCAGGAAATATTCTCGCAGACCAGACCATCTCCCTAGGGGACAACGCGAACATTCTGTGCGGTAGAGCCATCGCGCTAACTGGTGCAGTGACGATGATAGACAACCTTATCTCCAACAATAACACCGCCGAAGACTTCGGCAGCGGCCGCTCCGACTTCGGCAGCTTCGGCTTTAGCGGTGGCAACGGCACCACAGTCATCCCGGCGCCAGGCGCATTTCTACTTGTTGCCATCGGGATAGCGAGTTTGTCTGTTTTTAGAAAAAGAGCGTTAATTTTGAAGTAGGCTGACAATGGATTTAGCACCTGATCCTAAAGGCTTAGGTGTGAAATATTAATTGTAACATAAGGAGTATTGTATGACTCCAAGTTTATTTAAGAAAGGAAACAAAGATGAAAACTTGCAATTACTTTCGTACTAACGTTGGCTCTGATGGGCGTCTCCGGCTGTCAAACGAGCAGCTCCTCTCGGGGCGGCGGCGTCTGGATAGACCGCCCCACGGGGCAACATCCCGTATGAAAGTGCGAATTATCGTCGTGGCGGTAACACTGCTGGCGTTGCTAACGTCCGCGTTTTTTCTGACCGGCTGCAACACTTGGAAGGGCGCTGGCAAGGACATTGAAAGGACGGGCGAGGCAATGCAGGGCAGCGACGAGGACTAGCCCCGGGGTTTTGTTAACTAGGGCTGTCTTTAGGAAAGTGGAAAAAGATGAAAACTGCAATTACGATTGTGCTAATGTTAGCACTGGCGGCCATGTACTGCTGCCAATCGAGCAGCCCACGAGGTGGCAGTGTGCTCAAGGGCGAAGGATTTAAAATCGCCGTCCCAACCTTCACCACGGAAGTCAAACAGGGTGAAGTCCAAAGCGTTACCATCTCGCTGGAAAGAGGTAAGTATTTTAAGCAGGATGTTAAGCTGCAAATCGAAGCGTCCAAGGGCATCAGCGTCGACCCGACCAACATTCTGGTCAAGGCGAGCGAAAAACCAGATGTGCAACTCCGGATTACGGTGCCCAAGAACGCCGCCCTCGGTGAGTATAGCGTCTCTGTGAAGGGGACGCCGGAAACCGGGGAGCCGACCTCGACGTCATTCGACGTGCAGGTTGTTTCTCCGTAGGTTCCGGCCGGGTAGTTTGTCCGAATGAGAGTACGCTTGACAAGCGCCAGGGACATAATCTTGTACCTTACGTAGACTGTCTGTGTTCATGTGCCTGCTGTTGTGGTGGCACCAGACGTGACGGCAATATGTCGTGGGATATAAGCAGGTGGGCGTTCGATTTATTTTTCACTCAACGCCTTGCCGAAAATGTCCTGCTGCTCAAGATATGTTTTTTAGGATTAAAATAACAAAGGACGGAAAGAGAAGGACTCCGAAAAAATGAGGAAAGCCAAGATTATCGTAATTCTGATTGTTTCATTGTTGTCGCTGATAGTGTTTGTCCAGAACAGGCAGGCGGTGGACACAAAGCTGCTCTTTGTCACGATTACGATGCCGTTAGTCCTGCTGTTGATTCTTACTTTCATAATGGGCTCTATTCTGGGGCTTGTCATAGCCAGCTACGTGCTGCGGGAGCCTCACAAGCCCCGGTCGCCGGGCGAAAAGCAATAGTAAGGACTTGTGCCGGACCGGGGGATAGAGTTTTATGATTAT
>CAZMSP010000161.1:0-3887 GCA_964568985.1 uncultured Pirellulales bacterium | reverse complement strand
TTTTTATGCCCACACCTTTGACGCTGATAAATTTTCTGAAGAAATCTCTTTCGCCAGCACTTAAAAACCCGACCATTCTCGGTATCAGATTACCGCCTGCGGGTGTGCCTTCGTAATACTCCATAGTGCAAAGAGTAATATCCGAGCCGACCTTGTCCGACAGGGCATTTACACAATAGCCCGGCAGCATTACTTCATACACCACTGCCCCGATTTGCACGAGGGCACTAACACTATCGAGGTTGACAAGCTTTCCTTCAATCCGAGCTATCATAACTAAAATCAAACAGCAAAAATCAAATATCAAAAGGGTTCCCATTTTGCGACGTATTGCAAAATGGGGTCCCAATTACATATCAAAATGCAAACTTTTCTGGTCTTCTTTTTGAGTTTTTTTGTCATTTCGCACTCTGCATTTTGATTTTTGGTTTTTTTAGAGCACAGCAACGCTCCTAACTGTATTCGCGCAACACAGAGCCGCTGCTATTGCATCGGCCACATCGTCCGGCTCCGGCGCATCGGGTAAAGATAAAAGCCCTTGAATTGCTCTTTGCATCTGCTGTTTTGACGCTCTGCCGTTACCGGTAATTGATTTTTTTATGCGCGTAGCACTAAAGCTTCTGACCTCAATTGCTGCTTCTGCACAGCTCTGTAGTATAACTCCTCTTGCGTGCCCCATCAATATCGCTGTTTTCGGATGAGCATAATGGGAGTACAATTCTTCTACTGCCACGATATCAGGGCTGAACTTTTTTAATAAAGATTGTATATCCTGTGCGATTTGATTCAGTCTTATTTCTATCGGAGGCGTGTTGGGAGTGCGGCAAACGCCCGCCTCAATCAGCGCTCCGTCGCCATAGCTATGGAGCGTCGGCGACTTTTCTACGTTTTCGCCTGTTTCTATGCAGGCGTATCCGCAGACCTGCAAACCCGGGTCAATGCCAAGTATTCTCATTTTCCTCTCCAGGTAGTAATCCCTCCGGGCTTATCTTCCAGCGATATTCCGATTTCCTCAAGTTTGTCACGCAGGGCATCGGCCGCTACAAAATCTTTTCTTTCTCTGGCGTTGCGGCGCTGCTCAATAAAAACGTTGATTAGTTTATCCAGCATCTCAGCCTCGACGCTGCTGGTCTCTGGATATTCGTCCTTTACCAGGCCCAGAACGTCGCCGCCCAGCCGGCCGAACAAAACGTCAATCGCATTAAGAGTCTCCACAGTCGCCTCTTTTTCCTCAAGCAGATTGTTTGTCAGCCGAACAAGCTCAAACACAACTGAAAGGGCAACAGAGGTATTCAAATCATCATTCATTGCTGCTTCAAATTTCTCTCTCAACTGCTTTAATTGCTCCGTCACTGCACTATCAGCTTCACCTTCAGGGACCTGGGGCATCCTTTTTCGCACCGCTTTGACTATCTCGGTTATTTTTTCGTAGCCGCTCTGCGCCGCAAATAAGGCAGCATCCGAAAAATCCAATGGGCTTCGGTAATGACTGTTCAAAATCAACTGCCTGACCGCCAGCGGGTCATAGTATCTGGTTAATCTTTCATGCGCACCCGAAAAGGCCTGTTTTAACGTTATAAAATTATCCAAACTTTTGCCCATTTTTTGGCCGTCAACGGTAACCATATTATTATGTATCCAGTAACGAGCAAACTGAACACCGTTAGCTGCCTCGGCCTGGGCGATTTCACATTCGTGATGAGGAAACTGGTTTTCCAGCCCGCCGCCGTGGATATCAAAGGGCTGACCAAGGTATTTTGTGCTCATCACTGAGCATTCCAGATGCCAGCCGGGAAATCCCATTCCCCAGGGACTCGGCCATTGCATAATATGGTTCGGCTCAGCTTTTTTCCAGAGGGCAAAATCTACCGGGTTCTTTTTATCCGGCGAAACCTCCACGCGTGCACCGGCTAACATCTCTTCGATATTTCTGCCGGATAGTTTTCCGTAGTCCTTGAATTTGGAGACATCGAAATACACCGAGCCATTGACCTCATAGGCGTAGTCTTTTTCCAGAAGTTTCTTTACCAGCTCTATCTGCTCGGTTATATGACCGCTGGCCCGTGGGCTGATATCCGGCCGAACACAGTTAAGTTTGTCCATATCTTCGAAGTAACTTCTCGTGTAATATTCTGCCAGCGCCATAGGGTGCTTTTTTTCTCTTTTTGCCGCTTCAGCTATCTTGTCCTCACCCTCATCTGCATCATCGGTTAGATGGCCGACATCGGTTATATTCTGTACATAGGTAACACTATAGCCCAAGTAGCGAAGATATCGAACCAGAATATCAAAGCTTACGTAACTTTTTGCATGCCCTAAATGTGCGTGCCCATATACCGTTGGCCCGCAGACGTATATTCCAACCTGGCCTTTCTTTAACGGCTTAAATTCCTCTTTCCCCCGCGTCAAACTGTTATAAAGCTGCAATCCCATTTTTCAAATGCCTTTTGATATTGATTAACACTGTATATTCACGCCACAATAGCTCCTATTACAGGAGTCCCACAACTGACAAGTATATCGATTTTGATTCACATAGCAACAAAACAATTGCCCGTATGGCGTAAAAAGGCAGGATACTGGATATTAGATACTTGATACTCGCAAAAGAAAGGGAAAGATTCAAGCCTTGTCTGGCGACGGTCAAGAATCGTTTTTTCTTGCATTTTATAGCTGGATTTAGTATAATGTTTTTATTATAGACGTGCGAAAGGAAAGGTGATGAACCTGAAAAAGCGGTCAATTCTTTTTTTGGTGATGGTGGTTTTGCTGTCAGCTGGTGCTTTTGCCGGCACATACAGCGGCGGCACCGGCGAGCCAAACGACCCCTATCTAATCGCCACCGCTGAAGACCTCAACGACGTCGGCAACCATCTCGAGGACTTCAACAAACACTTTCTAATGGTCGACGATATCAACCTGGCCGACTATACCGGCACACAGTTTAATATCATCGGAAGACCCGATGCTCAATTCAGTGGAGTATTTGACGGAAACGACCACAAGATTTGGAATTTCAGCTTTAGTTCTTTTGGCAGAAGTTATATTGGCCTGTTCACGCATGTCCGAAGCGAAGGTCAAATCATGAATCTTGGGATGGAAAATATCGATGTCAACATCGTAAATGGAGGTTATCTCGGAGGATTGACGGGATGGAATCGCGGTTCGATTTCGAATTGCTATGCAACAGGAACTGTTACGCAATCTTATAGCACTGCTGAGCTGGCAGAAGAAAATAATGCTTCGAATTACTCTTCAACAACCAGCGCTTCAAGTTATTATCACTTCGGTGGGTTGGTAGGATACAATTTATATGATGGTACGATTTCGAATTGCTATGCAATCGGCTGTATCTCGGGGACAGGTTTTTATATCGGCGGACTGGTGGGAACAAATGATGGCACGATTTCAAATTGCTATGCAGCAGGCAGCGTTTCGGGAAAAGATGACACCGGCGGGCTGGCGGGACACAATTGTCATGGCACGATTTCAAATTGTTATGCAACAGGCAGCGTTTCAGGAGATCAGTACACCGGCGGGCTGGCGGGACACAATTGTTTTGGCACAATCTCAAATTGCTATACAACAGCCAGTGTTGATGGAAATTATTACACCGGCGGCCTGGTGGGAAGTGGTGGGGGGACAGTTTCCACCTCCTTCTGGGACATCGAGACTGGTGGACCGGACAACGGTATTGGAACACCGCTTCCAACAGAACAGATGCAGACAGAAAGCACGTTTACAGATGCCGGCTGGGACTTTATAGAAATCTGGAATACCGGCGAAAGGCAGACATATCCATTTTTGCGGATACATCCGGCTGGAGATATAGACCACGATGATATTGTAAACTTTTATGACTTTGCGATATTAGCCAATCACTGGCT
>CAZMSP010000160.1:0-3895 GCA_964568985.1 uncultured Pirellulales bacterium | reverse complement strand
ATTTCATTGCTGCAGGGTTACAGTCAATTATTATGCCTGTTTCGGCATCGGCTACAAAGATAGCATCTAATGCTCCCTCAAACTGAATTCTGTATTTTTCTTCGGTTTTACGTAAACTCTCTTCCACCCGTTCGCGTACAGCAATTTCCTGGGTTAGCTGTTTATTGGCGGTCGTAAGCTCTTCAGTACGCTCCTCGACTCTCACTTCAAGTTTTTCCTTAGCGTCAACTAATTCTGTATCTCTTCGTTGGATTTGCTCCATCATTTCATTTATTGCATCGATAAGCAAACCCACCTCATCATTACCGCGCTTGACAGCTCGAGTAGAATAGTCCTTCTCCTCCGAGACGACTTTTGCGACCTTAGCCAGACTTAGAATTGGTTCGGAAATAACCTTCTGAAGTCGTGATGACATCAGAAAAGCTGCCAAAGAGGAAAGAAACAACACGGCAATGATTATACCTATATTACGCTTGAGCATCTGGTACATAGGACTGAGGTCTGACCTCAGACAAACTGTCCCGATAACTTCGCCGTCGAGAACAATAGGCCTGAATACGGACAGAAAACCTTCATCAAAACTGAACCCGCTTTCTTGAAACTCGAGTGGATGAACTTTCATCTCAGCATAATCACGATAATAAGTTGCAAAGACTTTACGCTCTTTGGTATAAACAGCACCAAAGACGATAGAAGATTCCACACGAAGAGCTTGCAATGTTTCCTTTGCATCCTCTGCATCCTGGAAGGCCAGAGATGCTTTGCAGTTTTCTGCTATCATCTCTGCCTGTGTTGATACATTCTGCACCATGTTATTGCGAAATACGCTGCTTTCCCAGCTGATAAATATGACCCCTGCCAACACCAGTCCGGTGACGCATACCAGCATAATAATCAATATCAGCTTATGCCTTATTGCCATATTTTGCAAAATAGACATAATTAGTTCTTTGCCTCGTCTGATTGTTTTTCTCCGACTATTCTTTTCGCAAGTCGCAGAAGTTGAGATCTGACTTTGAGCTTAGCATCCTTGGCGGCAGCTACGCTGATTTCAAAACGAACTTTTTTCTTCTCTATAAGGAAATTGATAATACCACCGGATTCGAGAAAACCTTCCGTATCTGCAACTGTCAGGACGCTATGGCCTTTAACTAAATTTATAGTTTCCTCAAGCTTTTCCTCCTCCGAACGGCAAATAAACAACAGATGGCATTTTCTTATAGCATCAATTTGTGGATGCTGCTCAGATTTATCTTTCGCTCCGGATTTTTCAAGCTCTTCGAGACCCTTAAATCGCTCTACGACAACCTTCCTATCCTTAATGAGCTTGTCCTCAATAGGCTTAAATGCTTTGCCAAATGGGTCCTTACCAATAATGGCAATACTTATTGGCTCACTGCTGTCAGCAGTCTCTTCTCCCGGCCAATCCACAAATTTGATAAAGTTATACAAAAATGCTGCTTTAACCTCATACTCTGAGCTGGCGGCGGAACTAGCCCAAGCCTTTGGCGCAATCGCTGCGATAAATAAGACCAAAGCCAAAACTATCAACTTATAAACTTTAATTCTCATCCTTCTTTATTATTTAAATCCTTTCGTACCTTCTACCCCCCCCATCAGCTGTATTTATGCACTTGATGTATTTCAAAATCTATAGGTCATTAACTACAACAATAAACTCACAGCTCGTCTATCTCCGGCATCATTTAATCCCAAGTTGTTTTCTACGCTGTCTTAACGTTTCAGTTATACACTTTATGGCTGCCTTCTGGCTGCCTTCTAACTTTCTATGAAACTTCCTCCAAAAATGCAGAGATTCAGGAGTATTTGCCAAAGATGAATTGCATCGTATCTTTCTCAACACGTTTTCTCACCTTCAATTAAAAAATCCATTGAAAGGTTGTTTATATTCTGCGTAGTCCTCAAGGTTATCGTCATAAAACGAAGGCTATTTCAGAAAAAACGCTTTTTTTTGAACGATATTAGCAATTTTCCACGTATATTTCTGAATGCAGAACCTCTGAATTTTACCTGTCATAAACGATTGTTGTGAGACTAAGCATAAATTTATAGGGCGGTGTCAAATCGACTAATGGTTTTTATATTGACAATCGTCCTCGCGGCTGCTATAATGAAGGAACAATCAGTAATATATTTTTATCCGCCCGATATAGTAAGGGATTTGGTCGACCGATAAAAAAGATGGTCTGATAACTATAGTTAATTTGCTGAATTTATAAAAGAGGAAAAATGATGAAAAGTCTCTTTAACTTCATATGTAAAGTAGTCTTGGCTCTTATTTTATGCACATTGGTTTTTCTACCTTTCGGATGTTCTACCAAGCAGTTGGGTGAAACCACAGCTGAAGGACAGAGGAGGCACAAGCGCGTTCTTCGTATTAATCAACAGGAATTGATGTCAGATATAGACCGCGCACTACTATTAGATAAGCCAAGCAAACTCACCGACAAGAGGATACCCTAATCCATCGGCAATTATATAACCAATAATCGCAGACACAACCGTTCGGGTTGTATTGTGCCATTGAGAGGTCTTTTGTAAAAGCCGTGGCAAACTCAAACGCTTAAAGATCGAGATTGTTTTCCACCTGCCTGGCTACGACTTGCGTTCGCCACGGCGCCCAGCCAAGGGGCGCCTGCGCCAAAACGAGCAGTGGACTCCCTGCAATGACGAAAAACGGCAAAAATGCAACATATTACCACGTGAATAGTTACCAACAGGCCGATAACTTATAGGTGTTTTTTGTTTTAGTTTCCGGTTTCAAGAAAGCTATCGATTCTTCAAGTAGTTATCCACAAACACCAATCAAAATATTTCTACCTCTAAGCCCATTTTGTAATAGCTAACATAATCAGACACAAAACCGCCTATATTTAAGAGTGAATCAATATATTATCTACCCTACTCAGAAGCAGCCTGTCAGCATCTGCTACAGAACATTATCAGGAGCTAATTTCGTCCAAAATTCCTTTTAAGCAGATGCTCTTGATGGTCGATAAAAGACAGGTAAGGGGGCAATAATGAAAAAGTTAAACAATAAAAAAAGAATAATTAAATCACAAATGACGATAAATCCGCTGCTCGATTCTCACAAATGGGCAACGAAAATGGAGATAATACGCCTTATCTCTAGTAAGCCAGACCTGAAAATAAAAGCAATTGCACACTAATTGCTTAATGTATGTAAATAAGTTAATACGCACCTCACTTACCTACGTTCTGCCGTGTTCTTCCACAGTAGCTTCAATACATTTATTCCTATCACTAATGTAGTGTTTGCTCTGTAACATCACCACACCCAAGCTAAACAAAAAGAGCACTGTTATCATGTGACATTGACAAGAGAACACGCCTGGAGGGATTCGAACCCCCAACCTTCGGTTCCGTAGACCGACGCTCTATCCAATTGAGCTACAGGCGCATATCTTTATCCTCACAGTATAACAGATTCTCAAGTATGCTGTCAATCACTGGTCAGGATTAGATAATGCAGAACAGAAAATTTAAGTGAGAACCAACAGTTAAGTAGATATGAGCACCATATGAAGAATCCCTTACAGAGACTGAGGACTATCCGGAAAGATGTTATCCTCCGAAGAAGATAGTTCCACCGGCTGAGAATTTGCTCTTACTCCGACAAACAGATACCCCATAGCTAACAGGAAAAACCATAGGCCAGCCATTGGAACGTGTACGGAAGCTATTTCAAAAATCGTCCTAACAATAATACACGGCGTAACAGCAATAACTGCCAGGCGAACAAGTGCATCATACGACAAATTAACCCTGCAAAAACCAACAAAAATCAGCCCGATTGCTGCATATATAAGGGCCTGAATAATCCGAAATATGTAGGAACCCAGAAGAATAAAGG
>CAZMSP010000159.1:0-3902 GCA_964568985.1 uncultured Pirellulales bacterium | reverse complement strand
CCCTACTTTAAAGCCGGCCTGGAAAACAATGAGTTCTGCATGTGGGTAACTTCGGAACCTCTTAACGAAAAAAAGGCCAGGGACGCTTTGAGTGCCGCTATACCTGAGTTTGATCGATACGTTGAAACAAATCAGATAGAAATTATCCCACATAATCAGTGGTATCTCAAGAATGGTGTTTTTAATCTGCAAAGAGCCCTTAATGACTGGATTGATAAAGTTAATCAAGCCCTTGACAATGGTTTTGAGGGCGTAAGGGTAACAGGTAGTGGAAGTGGGTTTGAGAAAGGGGTTTGGAAAGAGTTTGCTGACTATGAAAAAGAGGTAAATAAGGCGATTGACAAATATCGGATGATTGCTATTTGCAGCTATTGTATTGATGAATGTGGTGCATCAGAAATTATAGATGTGGTTAACAGCCATCAGTCCAGTCTTATCAGACAGGAAGGTAAGTGGCAGCTTGTTGAAAGCACCGAGCACGAGAAGGCGGAGGAAGTGCTGGAAAGAACAGCGCATAACCTTGGAGAACGGGCCAAAAAACTCAACTGCCTCTACGGACTCTCCAAGATAGTCGAGGAACCCAATATCTCATTGGAAGGAATATTCCGGAGGATGATGGATCTGCTCCCGCCCGCATGGCAATATCCGGATATTACTTGTGCAAGGATAGTTTTTGAGGACAGGGAGTTTAAGACAGATAACTTCAAATTAACCGAATGGAAACAGTCAGCTGATATTGTGGTAGAAGGAAAGAAATCCGGTGTTCTTGAAGTCTATTACCTAGAAAAAAGACCGGAGATTGACGAAGGCCCATTCTCAAATGAAGAGAGAGGATTAATAGAAGGTATTGCTGAGCGATTAGGAAGAATCGCTCAGCGCAAAAAGGCAAAGAAGAGACTGAAGGCGTCTGAGAGTAAGTATAGAACGCTTCTCGAGAACCTTCCTCAAAAGATTTTCCTTAAAGATAAAAATTCGGTCTATGTATCCTGCAATGAGAATTACACAAAGGATTTGAGGATTAAGGCCGAGGAAATTGTCGGAAAAACAGATTACGATTTCTATCCCAGGGAATTGGCTGAAAAATACAGGGCCGACGACAGAAGGATTATGAAATCCGGCAGAACAGAAGATGTTAACGAGAAGTACATTCAGAACGGACGAGAAGTAATTGTCCATACTATCAAGACGCCTCTTAGAGATAAAGAAGGTAATGTTGCGGGGATATTAGGCATTTTCTGGGACATCACCACACAAAGACAGGCTCAAAGAAAACTGTTGGCTTACCAGAAACGACTTCGAGACCTTACTTCAGAAATGTCATTAACCGAAGAGCGCGAACGCAAGCGTCTTGCAATCGAATTGCATGACCAGGTTACACAAAATCTGATTTTGTTCAAAATCAACTTAGGTGAATTACTGGATAAAAGTTTATCAGGAGGATTGGTTAAGCCATTGGATGAAATCTATAAACACCTCGACCAGATAATCGGTGATATGCGCTCCTTGATATTTGATTTGGGCTCTCCCACCTTATACGAGCTTGGCCTTGAAGCTGCGGTGCGAGAATATCTTAACGAGGAAATTCAGCAAAAACACGGGATTAAGACCGAATTCGAAGATGATGCTCAAGCCAAGCCATTAGACGGTGATGTCTGTGCTATTCTGTACCGAGCAGTGCGGGAATTACTGATTAATGTTGTCAAACACGCTCAAGCTCAGCATGTAAAGGTTTCCCTTTGCAAAGATAACAACAACGTACGCATTAATGTTATCGATGACGGGGTCGGCTTCAAACCGCCTACAGAAGGATTTGGTTCAGGCAAAACAGCAGGTTTTGGGCTATTCAGCATCCGAGAAAGATTAAGCTATCTTGGCGGCAGTGTAGAGATTGAATCCAAACCCGGAGAGGGTACGCAGGTTACATTAGCAGCACCAATAAAGTGTGGGAGAAATGTGGAAAAACCGACTCGATAGGGAGGTCTATTATGAGTATAAGGATTTTGGTGGCTGATAATCATGGAATTTTGCGACAGGGTATTACCGCCTTGATTGAAAAACAAAGTGATATGGAAGTAATTGGTGAGGCTGATAATGGGTTAACCGCAGTAAAAATGGCCCGTGAGCTTCGACCTGATGTGGTTCTTATGGACGTATCAATGCCGGTATTGAACGGCATTGAGGCGACACGCCAGATTAAAAGCGAACTGCCGGAAGTTAAAATACTGGCTTTGTCGGTACATGCCAAGAGAGAGTTTGTGCTCGATATGGTAAAAGCAGGTGTCTCGGGCTATATGGTCAAGGAGTGCGTACTTGACGATTTAGTCCGGGCCGTTAAGGCTGTTATGAATAATCAATCATACCTGAGCCCGCAGATTGCAAGCATTGTTCTGGAGGGTATTACAAAAAACAATATTTTCGATGTTACCAGTAACAGGTATGAGCTTCTTTCCCCCAGAGACAAGCAAATCCTTCAACTCTTAACAGAAGGTAGAACAGCAAAACAAATCTCTTCGCAGCTTGGTCTGAGTGTCAAGACCATTGAATCGAACCGCAGACAGATTATGGAGAAGACGGAGGTTGACAACCTTGCGGATTTGACTAAGTACGCAATCCGCCAGGGCCTGACGACTGCCTCAACCCAAAAATCAGACTTACTGACAAAGTAATTAATCACACCGCTTTATCCAGAGGAGTTTCAAAATAACCAATGGTTATCATTTAACCCTCCTTTGGATATAATCTTGCTTGCTGCCACGATTTTGGTGGTAAAGGTAGTTATCAGTATTGAAAAAGCCAAAATCTCTCACTAATAAAATCCAATCTTTTAAAAGAGATACCCTTCAACCACTTTAATTCCCCAAATCACCTTTAACTACTCATACTTTCCCCCGGTTTACCTATCTTTAGGTTAGTCTGAAGGCAGGTAAAAGCTTCTCAATCTTATCTGCAATGATGCCGAAGCAAAAACAAATATTGATATTAAAGTCCGAGAAAAGCTGCCTTGTGGATGTGGCCTTTTATGGAGAGGCGACTTTGTCCTTCTTGGCTGATGCAATTAACAAATGGATTTTTAATGGGGGCGCAAAATGGGGTTGCAAGGGGGAACCGCTAAGAAACATGCCATATCCAGCAGAAAGGCAATGAACAATAGAATCGTCGCCAACCGAGTTGTAATCTCCGGCCTGGATATAAGCCAGTTAAGTTTAAACGCACGTGTGTAACGTGCGTTTTTTATTTCTATTTTTTATCGTTTCCCCTAAGGGGAAAGAAAAGGAGAGTTAGAATGGCAGTTGAAAAAACAATTGGTTCCAGCAGTTTGGTTGAAGTTATTGACCGAATCCTGGACAAGGGTATCGTTGTCGATGCCTGGGTGAGAGTCTCTTTGGTGGGCATTGAGCTGCTCGCCATCGAAGCCAGAGTTGTTGCTGCATCGGTTGAGACCTATCTGAAATACGCCGAGGCGATAGGTCTGACCGCAACAGCGGCCTAAGGAACCGCAGGAAACGAACTCCCAACCTAACAGAGGGTTCTTGCCGAGCCATCCTTATGCATCAATATGGGGGAAGCAGAAAGCATGACTCGCCAAGAAGAACCTCTTCTCTGCAAGCGGATTCTTACCAAAAGGGAAATTATGACAATGCTTTTAGCTACTGATAAAGAAAATATCCTTGAGAGCATCATATCTTCATACGAAAGTAGAATACAAAGTATTGAAGCGTTTTTTGATGCCACCGGTCAGATTTTTCAGGATTTTCAGGACTCTGTTCTTGCTACGAGAGAAGAGCGGGAAAAAATCAATGGCCAGCTGAGGGATAGCCTTGCCAGGAACGGGTCTCTGCGGAAGAAAGATTTTGACCGGATGATGGGTGTTATTTCATCACATTTAGACCAAAGTGAACAGG
>CAZMSP010000158.1:0-3953 GCA_964568985.1 uncultured Pirellulales bacterium | reverse complement strand
CCTCAGCGTCACAAATATCTATCAGCAGAATGTTCATGGCGGCACCAGCACACATAACCATAAAGGCAGACATGTCGGTAGATACGATATGGAACTTTCCGCAGATTTGGAAAAGCTGCTGGGTATCGAAGGCGGCTCGTTTTTCATACACGGCTGGGGCGGCTGGCCTGACGAAGAAGGCATAGACGGACTCTCGGTAGGCAGTTATTTCGGCACAAATGCCGTCTCCATCAGCAACCGCGGGATGGATATCGTGGAGTGCTTCTACGAGGGACCTTTCTTCAGTAACACTCTTACGCTGGCGATCGGTAAGCTGGACTTCACCGGCATATTTGATGCAAGCGAATATGCTGACGACGAATGTACTCAGTTTCTAAATGCGTCTTTGGTTGATGACCCGGCTATTCCATTCCCGCAACAAGGTCTTGGAGTAGTGCTTACCTGGGACGTAACCGATTCGTGGTATATTATGGGTGGTATCGGTGACGCCCAGGCAGATAGTAGAGAAACCGGCTTTAGAACCACGTTCCATCAGGAAGATTATTTTTTCTATGCCCTTGAAACCGGCATAACAAAACAACTCAATTCGGCTAACGGTCTAATGCCCGGTGCGTATCGGATAGGTATGTGGAATGACCCACAGCCGAAAGCTAATTCGGACAGCAGCAAGAACTATCGGGACGATGTCGGTTTTTATCTTAGCTGCGACCAGATGCTGATTAAGGAAAACGCTGATGCCGAAGACAGTCAGGGCCTTGGCGCATTTTTCAGATATGGCTATGCAAACAGCAAAAGAAACGATATTACTAATTTCTGGAGCTTTGGATTTCAGTATCAGGGGCTTATAGAAGGCTGTGATGATGACGTGCTCGGAGCAGGTTTTGCTCAGGGCTTCTTCAGCGACAAGGCATCTACAACCTACAAAGATGATTATGAAAGTGCTGTCGAGGTCTACTACAATGCCCGAGTTACACCCTGGCTGAATATCAGTCCGAGTATTCAATATATTACCAACCCGGGCGGCGCAGAAACCGCCAGTGATGCCGTGGTACTGGGTATGCGAGCAGTAATAAATTTTTAAAACAAAAAGCAAAAATAAACAATATAATTAATATAATTAAAGACATTTGAAGGATTCTATTATGCATATGGCCAATGAATTACTATCGGTTCCGGTTGCTACCGGGACATTGGCAATAGCTGCCGCCGGTCTGGGCATTATCTGCAGAAAAGTCAGGCAGACTATCACATCAGATAAACTTGCCCTGATGGGTATTTTAGGAGCGTTTATTTTTGCTGCACAAATGGTAAACTTTCAACTGCCGGCGATGCCCGGAACAAGCGGCCATATGGTTGGAGCGGTGCTGCTGGCCATTATATTAGGCCCACACTTGGGCGCAATAGTCATATCATCTGTGGTAATTATTCAATGCCTTATTTTCCAGGATGGGGGTCTTCTGGCGCTCGGATGCAACATTATCAATATGGCTCTCGTACCCAGTTATCTCGGCTACTTTTTATACAGGACGGTTACAGCAGGGCCATTCAGCAGCTTACGTGCATACGTTGGTGCTATGTTTGCATGTGTGATTGCTATGCAAGTATCGGCCGCTCTTGTTCCAATACAGGCAGCACTATCAGGCGTATTGGCGGTCCCTTTCTCGACTTTCCTGATAACAATGCTTGGCGTCCATCTTCTGGTAGGCCTTATCGAAGGTTTGATTACTGTTGGAGTATTAGGATATTTACAGCAGGTCAGACCTGATATCGTTGTTGATTCTCTGTCGGGTAAGGTTAGATTAAGCAAAAAAGCGGTTTTCGTAACACTCGTGATTTTCACTATTATTATTGGTGCAGGACTTTCCTTACTTGCCTCCGACTTGCCCGATGGGCTGGAATGGAGCTACGCCGAAAGGCCGGACCAGCCGGACTTCAAAGCTGCCGTATCTAATGAGGACCCGAGAATTGTTGTTGTCGATAAATTCCAGTCAAAATACTCCTTAATGCCTGACTACTCAATCAGGACCCCTGTATCGGCAGAAGCGGCACAGCAAGAAACAAAAATATCACTGGGCTGGACCAGCTTCGCAGGTGTAGTCGGCTCAGGGGTAACTATGGCCGTCATCTGGCTGACCGCATGGGTTCTGAGAAAAAAACGGTCAGAAAACCCCACGTAAAACGTGGGGCTAAATATATTTAGTCTGCGGTATAACCTGCGGTCATAACCCATAAAATCAAATGCTATAGAGTAGTACCTTATTAAATGCATCACGCTCATATAGACAAATTTGCCTATCAGGATTCGCTGATACATCGTCTTGACAGCAGGATAAAGTTCATCGTTTTGGTCGTCTTTACGGCACTGGTTATTTCCCTGCCGCGGACTTCGTTAAGTATCCTGGCCTGTTATGCAGTCGGACCCTTTACCATTCTTGTATTGGGCAAAATTCCGCTAAGATTTGCTTTCAAACAGATACTCTTAGTTAGCCCTTTTGTTTTGGTTCTGGCTTTGAGCTGTCCGCTGTATGATAAAACACCAGTTACCGTTGCCTTTGGGCCATTTGTTTGGCAGAGTTCGCTTGGCTGGATGCGCTGTTTTGCCATTATCGGCAAATTCATTATCACAATGCTGGCTTTAATAGCTCTGGTCTCTACGACCCGGTTCAACAATTTGCTGACGGGACTGCAACGGCTGGGCCTGCCTAAAGTATTGACTATCCAGCTTGGCTTTCTATACCGTTATATATTCGTTCTTATTGACAGAGCTCATCACATATTGCGGGCGAGAGCGGGAAGAAAGCTGAGAAACCTTGGATTAAGAATAGAATTGAAAACCGCCGCAGCTATGCTGGGCTCATTATTTGTCCGTAGTATTGACACCGCTGAGCGCATAAACATTGCAATGCAAGGTCGCGGCTTTGACGGAAATTGGCGCTGCTTATCAAGGCTGCAAATCAGGAAACGAGATTTATTGTTCGCCTTTATTGCCGTAGTTTTTATGCTTGGATTGCATCTTTTTGTAAGACCAATCCTACAGTAGGAATTTTCAATGCCAAAAGCGATTGAAATAGACAGTTTTTCATACAAATATCCTGACGGTACAGCAGCCCTTAGCAAAATAACGCTAAATATTGAGCACAACAAGAAAGTCGCTCTGATAGGGCCAAATGGAGCCGGTAAATCGACGCTGCTGCTTGCGATGGCGGGCTTTATAAAAGGTGAGGGGAAGATACTCATCGACGGTTTGGAAATCAAAGGGAAAAATCTGAAAAAAATACGCACCTGCTTAGGCTGCTGCATGGAAAATCCTGACGACCAACTATTTATGCCTACACTGTTCGATGATGTAGCATTTGGTCCGCTCAATATGGGCCTGCCAGCCGAGCAGGTAAAAGAACGAGTTGCTGATGCATTGAAAACCGTCGGCCTGGCCGAAATGTCAGATAAGGCCCCTAATCATCTCTCAGCAGGTCAAAAGCGAGCTGCTGCAATAGCAACGATACTGTCTATGAGACCCAAAATAATTACACTCGATGAACCCGACGGCAGTCTGGACCCGAGAAACCGAAACAATCTTATAAAGTTGCTCAAGGATTTGCATCAGACTTTGATAATAGCGACGTGCAATATGAATTTTGCAGCCGCACTTGCCGAAAGAGCTGTTCTGCTTGACAAAGGCAGAATTGTCGATGACGGTGACGCTAAAAAGATAATGTCTGATTCGCAGCTAATGACCGAACACGGCCTTGAGGTACCAGGCAGGATAAAATAATAAAAGAGTATCATGCGGTAATTTCCAGCCTTGCAGTCTGGCTAATGAGACCTTAAAATACACCTCTCAAATCAATAATAAGGAAAGAAAAGTATGTTGGCCAGACTTCATAGCGTTACTCTCGAGGGGATTGAAGGGATAATCTGCGAGGTTGAAGTTGATGTTGCCCGTGGAGGATTTG
>CAZMSP010000157.1:0-4003 GCA_964568985.1 uncultured Pirellulales bacterium | reverse complement strand
CCAAATATCCTTCTATCTTTGCCAAGTCAAAGGTGCTGCTTATAAACAAAATTGACCTGCTGAGTGCAGGAGCACAGGTTGATTTTGATGTCGAGCGAGTGAAAGCAGATGCCCGCAAACTAAATAAAAGTATAGAAATTTTTTTGATATCAGCCAAAAGCGGAGAGGGTATGAGCGACTGGTACGACTGGTTAATAAGGTCGGTCGAAAAAAACAGGCAATAGTATAGAGCTAATTAGTCTTTTTTGATTGGTAGAGATTGTGTTTGCGGATGTAATCGGCGACGGCTGGGTGCAGCATATCGGCCACATTTTTACCGGCAGCTAATCTGTTTCGAATTTCGGTGCTGCTTATATCAATCAGGGATGTCTGGATAACATTACGCTGCAACCTTTCAACACGCTCAGGGCCCCAAATACCTTTAAATTTAGAAAAGTCCGGGGGATCATAACCAGCTCGGTACATCGTAGATAAATAGCATTGGTCAATCAGCTCGACGATTTTATACCAACTTGGCAAATCATTGATACTGTCGGCGCCAATCAGCCAGTAAATTAAAGTTCCGCCGCCGAAGTTGGTCTGAAACTGCCTTACAGTCTGGAGGGTATAGCTCGGCTCAGGTTTTCTCAATTCGCAATCACTCAGCTCGAACTTTTTGTTGTCAGCGATTGCAAGTGCGAGCATCGCAAATCGGTCGGTATCACCTGCCTCGGGGAAGGGACCTTTTAGTGGAGAACGCTTGGCAGGAATGAAAACAATTTTCTCTGCGTCGATTTGTTTTACCGCTTCGGCAGCGACCGTGATATGACCTAAGTGAATCGGGTCAAACGTTCCGCCAAACAATACTATTTTTCTTTTTGCCATAAAAACTAACAAGTAAACTGTGAAAAGAAGTCATAAATGAAGTTAAAAACTTTAGCTGATGAAAGACACTGACAAACAGTACGAACTTTAGAATCCGAATTGTCTTTCATATACTTAAAACATTTTAGCAACATGCTCACAATATACGTAGTAACAAAAAAAGGAATTCTTTCTCTTGCAATCAGAAACATCAAAACGGACTAATAAGTTAAATAAAATGCTTTTTACGCCGGTAATCAAGCAAAATTGTCTGTTAGCTCGAATAAAAATTCAAATCGCAGATAAACAGATTATATATTTTCATTATAGAATAATGATAAACAAAATGAGCAGTTGTATAAAATATTGATGATGAAAAGTTTTTATCAAGTATTTTTTAATATTTGACCGATAAAAAAGATATAAAAGATTTTTAAGTTTTTTATAATTTGTTTGACAGAGTTCTTCAATACAAAGTAAACTAAATCAGTATTGCAATGTTAAGTTAAATGTAGAAAAGTTTTAATCAACCGAAAAGGAGGTGATTAAATAATGGCAAAGAAGAAAAAAGCAAAGAAGAAAGTAACGAAGAAAAAAGCTAAGAAGAAGAAATAGAGACAGCACCTTTGTTTAGCTACAGGCCCACCATTGTTTTTTGTGACGGATTTGGTGGGCTGCCGGCAAAGCCGGTGATTTTAGAGAGTTTCCACTTCACAAATTATCATAAGATGGGAACTCAGCCGCGAAGTAAAACTTATGTCTGCGGCAAGCTATGTGGAAACGGAAGGTTATATTACTAGGATATAACCTTCCGTTTTACTTGGTCAAGGTTCACTCCTTATTTCCTGTAACTACCATAATAATAGTATCTTACGCTCATCCATCAAACTACGGTTTACCAGGGAAATTCCGAACAGGTACCCTGTGTACGTTGATTGCAGCTATATCATAAAGAAAATTTGCTCAGTTTGAGCGTTTATACACAGCAAATCGAACGTGATTTCTTCACAACGTCTGCCACTAATAGTTCAGTTGCACATAATTGATTGCGCTATTGCAATAAGAGTTCTATTTCATATACTATTTGTTGATATTAAGGTAGATTCTTGTGAATCCTTCGGAAGAAAAGAGTAAAAATATGGACTATTTCAACTACAAAAAGGGTAAGCTGTTTGCTGAAGGGGTAGATATTGAAAAAATCACCGCCGAAGTCAATACACCAGTTTACATCTACAGTAAAGCCACCTTCATAGGACATCTGCGAAAGATTCAAGAGGCCTATAGCACTCTTGCATCTACGATTTGCTACTCCGTCAAGGCCTGCGGTAATATAAATATTCTGAAATTTATGGCGGGAGCTGGCAGTGGATTTGATATTGTCAGCGGCGGGGAGTTGTATCGAGTTTTGCAAGCAGCAGGTGAGCCGGCAAAAATAGTTTACGCCGGAGTTGGCAAGACCGACAGAGAAATCATCGAAGCGCTAAATGCGGGCATTGCCTATTTCAATGTCGAATCTGAGGCCGAGCTGGAAAACCTGATGCGTCTGGCAAAACAACAAGGCAAATGCCCAAAAGCCGCTTTGCGTGTCAATCCCGATGTGGACCCTAAAACGCACAAATATACCACTACGGGCACAAAGGAATCTAAATTTGGTGTGGATATTGAATGTGCACGAAAGGTCTTCGCTGATTATGGTAGAAAGAAATCAGTGAACCTTTGCGCAATTGATATACATTTGGGTTCGGCAGGAAAGACTGTTCAGCCGTACGTTGAGGCGATAGAAAAAGTATTGGTTCTAATCGAAAAATTGCGCAGCGATGGGTTCAGCATCGAAGCATTAAATATTGGCGGTGGCTATGGAGCAGATTATATAACCGGAACAGCACCAACGGCTGCAGAATACGCCGCTGCTATCGTGCCAATGCTGGCGGGAAAAAACCTAAAGCTTATTCTGGAGCCGGGGGCAAGCATTGCAGCCAACGCAGCGATTTTAGTGACGAAGGTTTTGTACCTCAAAAAGGGTGGCCAGAAGAAATTTGTCATAGTTGATGCCGGAATGAATGATTTAATTCGTCCTTCATTGTACGATGCTTTTCATTTCATCTGGCCTGTAAAGGCAGGTGAAAAATTTGTTCCACGCCAGCGGAATAGAGACCTGAAATTAGACAGCACTGAGGTTGTTGATGTAGTCGGGCCGATTTGCGAAAGTGCAGATTTTTTCGCCAAAGACAGAGCTTTACCGCCGGTAAAACGAGGCGATTTGCTCTCTATATTTACCGCAGGGGCATACAGCTTTAGTATGAGCAGTAACTATAATGCGCGAGGCCGAGCCGCCGAAGTGCTCGTTGACGGCGATAAGTTCTCGGTCATTAGAAAACGCGAAACCTACGAGGATTTAATTGCCCTGGAAAAGTGAATCGTAGCCTGTGACCGGTGAGTCGTTTGCTTCAACATTCGGTATTCCTTGTTGGATGTCGAAGGACAGCCTCTGGTGAATTCATTATTCAAAATGCTACGGATAGAAGAGAGTTTCACTCGCCGTGCTACGCTCGCCTCGCTGACGCTCCGGCGCAGCGGGCACTTAGCGCAGCAGGAAGGTAAAATAAATGGCTGAGCGTGTCGTAATAACCGGAATGGGAATCGTTTGTCCTTTAGGCAATGATATCGATACACTTTGGAATAATATTTTGGCCTGTAAAAGTGGTGTGGCTAAAAATACTATTTTCGATGCCTCGACTTTTCCTACGACTTTCGATGCTGAAGTAAAGGATTACGACTTTACAAAATATACAAAAAATCCGCAGCTCCATAAACACGGCAACCGTGGCTCCGTCTTTGCTGTTGGTGCTACTGCCCAGGCCTGCAGGCAGGCGGGTATTGACGTAGAAGAAGACAAACCAGCTGATGGTATTGATAGAAGGAGGTTAGGGGTTTACCTGGGTGCTGGAGAGGGTTCTGTGGACAATGATGTGTTTTTCAATGCCATTGTTCAGGCGTGGAATGCTGAAAAAAATGAGATGGACTGGGGCAAATGGGCGGAGGTCGCCTTCGGCAGGATGAGTCCGATGCGTGAGCTTGAGCAGGAGCCGAATATGCCCGCTGCTCATATCGCAATGCTCACTGGCGCCCGCGGCCCGGCCAGAAGCTGCCTTACCGCCTG
>CAZMSP010000156.1:0-4045 GCA_964568985.1 uncultured Pirellulales bacterium | reverse complement strand
AGGTTCTTTTTGAGGCATTGGAAAAGGTTAAGCCGGACAACGTCAAGCAGGAATATTATTTGACGGATGTGCTGAGTCTTATTCTTGCGACGGGTCATAAGATTGTTGCGATAACGGCGGTGCGGCCCGAGGAGGCGATGGGTGTCAACAGCAGGCGCGAGCTTAGCGTAGCGAGCAAGATTATGCAGCGGCGAATTCAGCAGGAGTTGATGGAAAATGGTGTAACAATAGTTGACCCTGATAATACCTGGATAGACGCAAGGGCACAAATAGGGCAGGATACTGTGATTGAGCCGTTCACATATATTCACGGCGAAGTTAGAATTGGCCAGGGCTGTCGAGTTGGGCCGTTTGCTTATGTGAGGAGCGGCACGGTTTTGGAAAATGATGTTGTATTAGGTGTTTTTGCGGAGATTAAAAATTCCACCCTGGCCGATGGTGTTCGGGCCCGGCACCACAGCTATATTGGTGATGCTACTGTGGGACACAACGTCAACGTGGGAGCTGGCTCGATAACGGCAAATTACGACGGCAAAACAGTCAGCCGGACGACTATAGGCAACGATTGCTACATCGGCTCCGGCGCAATACTGGTAGCACCACTTGAGTTGAAAGATGGCTCGCATATAGATGCGGGGACAGTGGTTTCTCAAAAAAGCATTAATAAACTGGGGCAGCCGGCTGCGTCGAAAGCGCAGCTCGACGAGAAGGACTAAAGCAGATGTTTATAGATGAGGGCATAAAGATTTTTTCCGGCAGCAGTAATCCTGCGTTAGCTGCTGCGGTTTGTAGGTATTTGGAAATTCCGCTCGGTGGTGCGAAAATCGAAAAGTTTCCGGACAGCGAGAAGGGCATCAGGGTTGAGGATGATGTTCGTGGCAGGGACTGCTTTGTTGTGCAGTCAACGTGTAATCCTGTAGACGAGTATCTGATGGAGCTGTTAATTTATCTGGACTGCTTGCGAAGGGCCAGTGCCAGGCGCATCACTGCGGTTATTCCTTACTTTGGCTATGCCCGGCAGGACCGAAAGGCTGAGGGACGAGTGCCTATCACGGCCAAATTGGTGGCGAATATTATTGTTGCGGCCGGTGCCGACAGGGTCTTGGCGATAGACCTTCACGCACAGCAGCTGCAGGGATTTTTTGATATACCAGTTGACCACCTGTTGGGAGAGCTGGTATTGAGCAAGTATTTCGGAGACAAAGGAATTCGTAACCTAACGGTGGTTTCGCCGGATGTGGGTAATTTGAAGATTGCATCCCGGTATGCGGCGCATCTCGGCGGGGAACTGGCAATTGTACATAAAAAACGGATAAGCGGCAGTGATGTTGAGGCACAGGAGATAATAGGGGAAGTAAAGGGCAAAAACATCCTTATGTGCGACGATATTATCGCCACGGCTGGGACAGTCTGCAACGCTGCCAGACTGGTTAAACAGCGTGGGGCTGAAAAGATATACGTCGGTGCTACACACGGCGTTTTTGCAGGACAAGCGATAGAGAAACTGCAAGAGGCACCAATTGATGAGATAGTCGTTACTGACACAATACCGTTGAGCGACGAGGTCAAAAAGGCAGGCTGCGTAAAGGTTTTAACGGTATCGTCCATGTTGGGTGAGGCGATAAAGAGAATTCACAGGAACGAGTCAGTGAGTGGCTTGTTTGACAATTACAGTCCATAATATATAGATGAAGAAAGAATATATACTAATCCGTCGAGGCTCGGCCTCGCCGAGACTGATAGAAGTTGGGATGTTATGGAAAAAGAATTGATTCTGAAGGCAGAAATCCGGGAACAAACCGGAACAAAGCATGCCGCCATAGTGCGTAAGAGCGGCCGTATACCTGCTATTGTGTATGGACATAAGCAGAAGCCGGTCGCCATTTCACTGGATGCGCGTAGCTTTATCGAAGGGCTTCATCATGGGCGTCGGCTTATGGATGTACAGATTGGTAAAAACAAGCAAAAAATATTGGTTAAAGACCTGCAATATGACCACCTTGGTCAAGATGTCATTCATGTGGATATGATGAGAGTTGACGTGGCTGAGAGGGTTAAAGTATCGGTTCCTATCGAGCTTAAAGGTACGGCAAAGGGAACGCATGAGGGTGGTATCGTTGAAGAAAATATGGACCATCTGGAAATTGAGTGCAGAGTAACTGATATTCCGGAGACAATTATTGTTTCGGTCAAAGAGATGGGCGTCGGCGATGCTTTACACATGGGCGATGTCGAGCTTCCAGAAGGGGTGAAGCTGATAAGCCCACCAGAGACCCTCCTTATTAGCTGTCATTTGGTTGCAGCAGCCAAGACCACTGAGGAGATTGAGGAGCAGGTCCCGGCTGCCCCTGAGGTTATTAGTGAAGTTAAGGGGGATGAAGAGCCTTCGGAAGAAGAGAAACGGTGAACCGCGTGTGGTTCACGGCCATAAACCCAACGTGGTTTATGTGGTATAGAGATGGTTATTTCTAACGGGGCTAAAATAGTTGTCGGGCTGGGTAATCCCGGCGGTGAGTATGCTGATACGCGGCACAATATGGGCTTTCGGGTGATTGATTTGCTGGCTGAGACATTGAAGATAGAGACAAAAAAAAGGAAATTTGGCGCCTACACAGGAGCGGGTGAGTTTGCAGATAAAAAGTTAATATTTTTAAAGCCGGGGCAGTGGATGAACTGCAGCGGCCAGCCGGTCGCCAAGGCGGTTGCTTTTTATAAGCTTGCGTTAGATGACTTGCTTGTCGTAACCGACGATATGGACCTGGAGCCAGGCAGGATTCGGCTCAGGGCGAGAGGTTCTGCGGGCGGCCATAACGGCCTGGCGGACATTATAGAGAAGCTTGGCACGGATGAATTCGCACGCTTGCGGATAGGCATCGGCCGAAGCACGGAAGAAGAGGCGGTGGATTTTGTTCTTGATAGGCCGGCAGAAGAGAAGCCGCTGCTGGATAAGGCGGTTGAAAAGGCGCGCGATGCCGTGCTTTGCTGGGTCGAATATGGTATCGAGGCGGCGATGAATCGGTTTAATGTTGGAAAAGAGAAAGAGACACGAATTGACACTGGTTTAGAAAATTAGTTGTGGCAGGGATAATCAGGGTATCAGGTAATGTGTTGTGATAAAGAAAATGTTAATTTAGACAGGAGGTATTGGTATGGAAACCGCGGTTAGGAAGAAATTGTACGAGGCAATGTTTCTTATTGATTCTGCTCAAGCGTCGGATTGGGATAAAGTTATTGCGACCCTGGAGACGGTGTTAAAGAAAGCCGATAGCGATATCGTCTCGATAAGAAAATGGGACGATAGAAAGCTGGCTTACGAGATTAATGGCAAGGCCAGGGGGACGTATATCCTTTGCTACTTCAGGGCCGATGGCACGAAGGTGCGTGAGATTGAAAAGGCCGTTCAGCTTTCAGAACAAATAATGCGTGTTTTGATTCTGAGCGCAGAGTCGAGAGAGAAGAAAGATATTGAAAAAGATACTCCTGCGACGAGAGCTGAAGGGCAAAAGAGCACTCACAAGCCGGAAGAGAAGGCTGAAGCAAAGCAGACAGGCGACGATGAGCTTGTAAAGGAAACTGTAGAGTCGATTGATTAGGGAGCTTAAGTATGGCTGGTTTTAATAAGGTTTTTCTGATGGGGAATCTGACCCGCGACCCGCAGCTGTCATATACTCCGAACCAGACGGCGGTAGTTGATTTTGGTCTGGCGACGAATCGCAAATGGACGAGCAGGGAAGGCGAACAGCGGGAGGAGACCTGTTTTGTGGACTGCCGGGCGTTCGGCAGAATGGCTGAGAATATAAATAAGTACCTGACCAAAGGTCGCCCGATGTTTATGGAGGGCAGATTAACGTTTGATAGCTGGACGGCCCAGGACGGAACGAAGCGCAGCAAGCACAGAGTTACGGTTGAAAACTTTCAGTTTCTGCCTGGCACGTCGGGAGCAGGTGTCGACCACGTTGGCCAGAATGCAGGCGTTGCAGATTCTCAAACGGAGTCCACCGCAGACAGAGAAGTGACAGATGATATACCATTTTAATGGTTCGAC
>CAZMSP010000155.1:0-4080 GCA_964568985.1 uncultured Pirellulales bacterium | reverse complement strand
GAAGACGTTTAAAAATATCAAATATGGCAAAGTAGCAATTGTGAGTTTCATTACTGTCTTGATATGGGTCTGGGCAGATTTGGCGCTGGATGAGAAGCACTCTGTTTCCAATGTTACTATAAGTGTTGCTAAATCTACCGACCGTAGTCTCTTGGTGAGTTTCACCGACGAGCATCAGCCATCTTTCTCCGTCGACAATGTTGTGCTCAAAGGCCCGGCGTCAAAAATGGCCGATGTCAGGCGAAAGTTAAACGTTGGTTTGTTAGAGTTTGAATTCTTTTTAGACCCTCAGGCTGAAGGAGTGACTGACCCTGGCGCCCACCTTCTAAACATACCAAATTTCCTTAGAAAAAGCGAACAGATAAAAAAGCATGGTCTCACAGTCGAAACCTGTGAGCCGGAAAATGTCGCCATTAACGTTGTTAAACTGGCTAAAAAGTCTTTAACCGTTCAATGTTTTGATGAAAGCGGAATTCCTTTGAAAACGGAAAGTATCGAACCGTTAAAAGTTGATATGTTTGTGCCTGAGCGCTGGGAGGGCGAAAAACTCATCGCAAAGGTTCAGTTGACACGCAGAGAAATCAACCAGGCAATGCTCTCGGCCATTACTAAAGCGCCTTACATTGAGCTGCCTGCCGGCCAGTATAGACAAGCCACCACCGCCGTGGAAGTAAAAATGCCGCCGGCTGAAGAGCGGCTGAAAGATTACACTATAACAACCGCAACGTTGGGGCTGTCCTTAAGTGAAAATCTCCAGGGTAAATATAAAGTACAGGTAACTAATTTGAATGAAGTGATAAGCCCTGTTGCCGTCAGGGCAACTCCCGAGGCGAAGCAGGCTTATGAAAGTATGCGATATCAGGTCATATTGGAAATAGACGACAAGGATATCAAGGCCGAAGAGTGTCGCAGAGAGGTTGTTTACAATTTTCCGAGGAAATTTGTCAGCGAGCAGGAGTTAGTGCTGAATCAGACTCCCGTGCAGGCCCGTTTTAAGCTGGTGCCTATATCTTCTGAGGCCCCGTAGGGCGGGGGACACTAAATTTCTTCAGTTTAATCCTGTTGCGCTCTGTCTAGAACGGGCCTTTCTGGTTTTTACGACGACGACCATGGCCGTATAGGCAAGGAATATCGCGAGGATTATGAGTATCACATTCATTGCGGCAAGCATAATATTGGGTTTCTCGGTGGAAACAAAAACGTACGTGTTGTAGACCAGGGCGCCGATTGTAGTTGCGAGCATAAGACAAGCTGGAACGGCTGTGAAGAGATACCTGCGCTTATGGAGCAAAAGATACACACTTGCAACAATAAGAACGACACTGGCGATTAGTTGATTCGCGGCACCGAATATCGGCCAGATGGCCTGCCAGTTGCCCAGCGCCAGAGTGCCTGACAGAACGCCGACAATTATCACGGCAACATATTTATTTTTCATAAACGGTATGCCGAATGTCTCACCAAGCAGTTCATTGCACAAGTAGCGTGTAATTCTGGTCGCCGTATCAAGGGTTGTCATAATGAACGTCTTGAGCATTGTTATTCCTACGAGCACTCCGAGGCCGCCGAAAAAGACACTTGTAAGCTGCCCGTATCCGGCTCCGAAGGTTTTTATCCAGCCGCCCTCTTTGAAAAGTGTTTGATATACGGGGCCTTCCATTCCGTCAGGAGCGTTTTTCCAATACAGGCCGGCTGAAACTGCTATGACAGCCATAACCGCAAGAGCGCTTTCCATAATCATGGCACCGTAGCCAATAACGCGGGCGTCACGCATGCGGGGAAGCTGTTTTGACGTGGTACCGCTTGCGACTAAACTATGGAAGCCGGAGATGGCACCACATGCGATGGTAACAAGCAGCATCGGCCACATCCACCCTTTGCTCGTGGAAAAAGAGATAGCGATGGGGGCTTTCATATCAGGCCTGACAAGAATGATTCCCAAAAGCCCGAAGAACAGCCCCACATACAGTATTGAACCGGCAAGGTGGTCTCTTGGCTGAAGAAGCAAAGTTACGGGTGTTACAGAGGCAATCATACCATAGACAAGCAGTATTACAGTCCACCATTTTTCAGCATTTTCCACAGGCAGCTCAATTGGAAAATAGTATCCGGCAACAATTAGCCCGAATAACAGTATTACTCCAATTACCGAGCACGCAAACAAGTTCACCTGCAGACGGTATATCAGGACCCCGACAAAAATAGCGACTATTACAAGCCCGAAGGTGGGAATCACGACCTCAGGAGTTGTTGTCAGGGTTTTGCCGGCGACGGCGGCGAAAACCGCAACCACGAGGATAAGAGATAGAAATGCGAATATGCTGAAGAGAATCTTGCTTGTTTTTCCCATAACGGATTCTGTAACGGTAGTGATTGACTTGCCCTTGTGCCGCACCGACAGCACAAGGGCTGTAAAATCGTGTACCGCTCCGAAGAGAACTCCGCCAACTACTATCCAGATAACGGCAGGAAGCCATCCCCAGTAAAGGCATGCAATTACTGGTCCTAATATCGGTGCAGCGCCTGCGATAGAAGCAAAATGATGCCCGAACAGAATAGTCCAGTGCTTGGCCGGGACATAGTCAATCCCGTCGTTCATTGCTACGGAAGGTGGAATTTCGTTATCATCAAGCCCTATCCACTGTTTAATCTTTCGGCTGTAGAAAATGTACCCCAGAAGTAGCAAAAAAAATGCAATTCCTGTAACCAATAAAGAATTCATTTTTAGCTTCCCATTTCCTATTTTCTATGCGGCCGGGCCAGTAACTTTATCGGTACTTCTTGTATCGGCAAGAGTTCTCGTAGTCTGCCAATAATAAATCGGCGATAATTCTCTTCGAATAGTTCCGGCTTATTTACGAACATAAGTATTGTAATCGGTCTTGTCGCAATCTGTGTGGCATAATAAATTTTTGGCAAGCCCATTTTGCGTTTAGCTGCGCCGATTTTGCCTTGCTTTATGATTTCAAAGGCCTTGTTTAATTTGGCTGTAGGTATCTGCGTTGTTGTCTGTTTGAAAATCTCAGCCGCCAAATCCAAAACACTCTGAACATTCTTTGACTCGGTTGCAGTCGTAAAAGCGATCGGCACATATCTTAGGCCGGTCAGCACCTTTGTCAAATACTGCTCATAGTCACCGGTAACCGCTTTCTCCTTTGCAAGGTCCCATTTGTTGACAACTATAATGCAGCTTTTGTATTCTTCGGCGATGAAATTGGCTATTTTTTTATCCACCTGCGAAATCGGCTCGGTTGCATCAATTATAAATAGCACCACATCAGCCTGCTGTATTGAATGTGTCGCTCGGACGTAGCTGTAAAACTCGATGCTGTCGGCTATTTTGCCCTTTTTCCTTATCCCAGCGGTGTCAATAATGATTATTGTTTTACCGTCTTTTTCAAACCGCACATCCACAGCGTCTCTGGTAGTGCCAGGTATCTCGCTGACAATTACCCTTTCGGAGCCGACCATAGCGTTTACAAGGGTGCTTTTGCCGGCGTTTCGCTTGCCTACTATCGCGAGCTTCATTGTTGGCTCTGCCGGCTTGGTAGGTTCTATATCCGCTATTTTTTCAAAGATTTTATCCAGTAGCACGTTTTTATTGAGATTATTTTTTACTGAGATACACAGGAATTCACCAAAGCCAAGCTTGATAAATTCCGCCACTGCCGGGAAAAATTTAGCCGTGTCGGCCTTATTGGCGACTCCGATTACATCTAACTCTTCCCCTCGACAGGCTCGGGATGGTGAGCGAAGTCGAACCACTTTGCGCAGAAGCCGCCCTATTTCTTCATCTAACGGCATCAGTCCATCGCGGATATCCACCATAAATACAATAAGATTTGCCGATTCAATTGCCTGACGGATTTGCTGCTCGATATGCTCTCTTAGCTGTTCGCTGTCAAGCAAACCGTATCCGCCGGTATCGACAAGCTCGAAGTATTTGTCGTTTCGTTCGATGATAGTGCTCACGCGGTCTCTTGTAACGCCCGCTGTCGGCTCGACGATACTTATCCTCTCGCCGGCTAAAGCGTTTAAGAGACTGCTTTTGCCCACATTAGGCCGACCAATTATCGCAAC
>CAZMSP010000154.1:0-4081 GCA_964568985.1 uncultured Pirellulales bacterium | reverse complement strand
TCGGCGTAACGAATATCGCTTTTCATAGCGTCAACCAGGTCCTCCAGCACATCGTCCTTAGCGGTAGTGGTTGCCTCGGCCGCTGCCTTTGCTGCAATCGCGGCATTGAGTGCCGTGATATAGGCGGTTTTCGCTGTCGTCAGGTCCAGCACAGCTACCGGCGGCGCTGGGTAGAGCACGGCATTGGCGGTAAACCCGGTTATCATCGCCTCGGCCAACGCTACAACTTCTGGTTCGGTTCTTGGAAATCTTGCCATTTTTAAATCCTTTCAATAAAAAATTCCATTATTTTCTCCCCGCTACGTTGCGGAAGATTTTTTATGTTGTATACATGCCAAACGCTTTATTCTTCTTCATCAACCTCATCATCCTGGACAATTCCTTCGAGAGTAAGAGATTCTATTTCGGGTAAAGCCTTCTGCCCACCTACTATAGCCTCAACCTCACCAACAAAGTCTATACCAACGTTGACCCTGTATTGAGAAGTGCGATTGAGCAATTGCCTGTTGGTGACTGGCTATCATAATTTATAATTTTCTGTTTTATGTCTGACTATTTCGCCTTTAACCATATAAATTACATCTTCCGCAATATTTGTCGCGTGGTCTGCTATCCGCTCCAGATGTCGTGAAGCAGAAAGCATATGGATTAAAGACTCCATCTGTTCAGGATGGGCACGAATTGCCTGCTGCACTTTTATATACATTTCGCGATTCATAGCATCAATTGCATCATCACTGGCACAGACTTCGTGTGCAAGCTCAATGCTCAGATTAACAAGAGCATCAAGACTTTTCGTTAACATTGATTGTGCGGCACGGGCCATGCCGACAAAATCAAAAGATATATCTGGTTTGGGCTGTGTCGCCAGAAAAACTGTTCGCTCTGCCACATTAACGGCCAAATCGCCGATTCGCTCAAGGTCGTTATTTATCTTCAGAACAGCAACAATAAAACGCAGATCAATAGCTACCGGCTGGTGTAGTGCAAGGATTTTCAAACAATCCTCCTCGATCTCAACTTCTGTATTGTCAATGTTGACATCATCGTCCATTATTTTTTGAGCCAGTTCAGCATCTCGTTTCTCGATGGACAAGGTAGCATCTTTTACAGAAGTTTCCACCTTTGCGCTTAAGGCCAGTAATTTCTTTTTCAGATTTTCGATTTCTCTTTGTAGATGTTTGGGCATTTTTACAGTCTCCCTTTTTAGTATTTATTGTCATAGGAAGATGATAGCACACAGTCGATTTTCCCGTCACTCAATGCTATTTTCCCATCTTTGTTAGAGATAAGATCGCCTTTAGAATAATCGAAAGAAGAGGGAAGTTCGTTAATAAGTTCTATTCGATTCCATGGTAAAATTCTTTTACCTTTAGCACCGGCCCTGATGTCCTTGGCACTGTTAATAGTTCTGCCAAAGTGATATGTTCGGCAGTCTAATCGAACATAAGATTGGGTTAACTGAAGAACCTCCCCAATAAATAAATGATTGTGTGCTTCAGGGTAACTTTTTACCGCACGAACTTTCCAGATTTTTTTATCTTTTTGCTCAGTCATTTTATCCAAATCTTCCAGTGACATAATCTTCGGTTTGTTTTTTGCCTGGGTTACGGAATATTTTAGCTGTTGAGTCATATTCTATCAACTCACCCAGACAGAAAAAAGCTGTTCTTCCACTAACTCTTGCAGCCTGCTGCATATTGTGGGTAACGATAACGATTGTATAGTCGTTTTGAAGCTTATCTATCAGATCTTCTACCTTACCTGTGGCTATCGGATCCAAAGCTGAACAGGGTTCGTCCATTAAAATGATATTAGGCCTGGTAGCTAAAGCACGGGCAATACACAATCGCTGCTGTTGGCCGCCGGACAGAGCTAAAGCTGATTTTTTCAAATCATCCTTTACCTCATCCCATAAAGCAGCGGCTTTGAGGCTTTCTTCAACAATTTGTTGTAGTGCAGAACGTTTTGTTACTCCATGTAATCTTGGACCATAAGCAACATTATCAAATATGCTTTTAGGAAAAGGGTTCGGCTTTTGAAACACCATGCCGACCTGCTGGCGGAGATTAACCAGATTGGTGCTTTTATCGTACACATTATGATTGTTCACCAGCAGTCTGCCCTCAACGCGGGTATGCGGGATAAGATCATTAATCCTGTTGATACTTCGCAGGAAAGTACTTTTGCCGCAACCGCTTGGCCCGATTATCGCCGTTACACTGCACGGGTAAATCTCCATAGTTATATCTTTGACACCAACTTTGGTGCCATAATAGAAACTGAAGTTCTCGGATTTTATTACGGCACATTTGCAATCCTGCTCTTTCCCTTTAACTGCATAGCCTGCTTTTTGTCCCAAACTCACGACAGATTTGATGTGGTCAACGTTCGCTTCCTTTTCCAAAGCGGATATCGGCATGTTATCTTTTCCTTTTTGCATTATAATTAAATCCCTCTGTTGGTTTACTGTCCTCTTAGCTTTCTGGATACTCTTGCACGCAGAACAATTGCAATAGCATTGAGGCAAAGTATAAGCAAAACGAGCGTTACAACCATACCATACTGATTATGCGGCACCATCATTGCGAGTCTGTCTCCGACTGCAATATCATAACTGCCGTAGGATAATGTCCTGGTCGGATCAAATAGCGATTTTGGTAAGGGCCCAAGTGCAACCGCTCCGGTAAAAAGAATAGGAGCGGTTTCCCCGGCAATCCTGCTGAGGCTCAATATTACACCCGTCAGGATTCCCGGCAGCGCAACAGGAAAAGTTACTCTCATAAATGTCCTGAATCCACTTGCTCCGAGTCCCAAAGAGGCTTCTTTGTAGCTCTGCGGGACTGAACGAATCGCCTCCTCGCTGGCCCTAATCATCACCGGCAGAGTTAGTACCGCCAACGTCAGAGAGGCTGCCAAGATGCATGGCTTGGACGGTCCCTCAAAAAGAGGGATAAAGAACAAAACGAAGAATGCCAGCCCAAACAGTCCAAAAACTATACTTGGAACACCAGCAAGCGTGTTTATGGACATACGAATTATCCTGACAGCAATATTATCCGAGGCACATTCCACCAGATAGGCTGCCGAAATTACTCCCAAAGGAAATACAAACAGCATTGCTAAAAGCGTAAGCAGCAATGTCCCTAAAATCTCAGGCCCTACCCCGCCAAAATAATGCCCTGGTGTGCTGTCATCAATAAAATACTGCCAGTAAACTGTAAATTCAGGTTTCAGCATTTTGCCAAGGTTGTTTTCAACGTATCCAAAAAGGGGTTCTAGTTTTGTCCCCGTAAATTCTTCTGCTCTTGAAACGCGAATTTTAACCAATGGTTGCCCAACTTCCTGCTGAATCCATTGCTGCGACCACAGTAATTTATCCAGAAGTTTTTGAGCAAGGTCCCAGCGTGTGGCACCGTATCGATCCATAGTTAAAGCAGGCAGTGGATCACCTAGCTTAGGGCCTAAGAGACGAAAAACAATCTCTTCGATTTGCTGCAGTGAGCCGGCATATTGCTGACGTTTATTCAGATCGATATTTTCGACGGATTGCTGAAAATCTTCGGCTAACGTAAAAAACTCAACAGCAGTAGTATCAGCCAAATCTTTATCCAGGCGATATTGCAGAATATAGTCGATGTTTTCTTTTATTACTTTTTTATCATTACTTTCAAGGGCTACCTGCAGCCTGTCTCTCAACTCTCTCGCAAGTGAACGAATTCTCTGGTACTCTTCGTTGGTTATTCCTTTATATCGCAGCTCCTTGCCAAGTTGACGGTAAATCTGTTTTGTTCTGTCTACTAATCCTTCGGTATCAATGCCATGTTTGAAATCATCCACGATCTCATACACAGTTTTACGAATACTCTCAGTTTCAGCATTTTCGGCCTTAAGATTTGCAGAATTACCTCTATTGTAAAGATCAAGCTGCATTTTTCGAAATTCGACCGTATCTTTGAATATAACAGCTTTTGCGCCACGCCAAACCATAGGACCAAGAACAATCAGCAGCACAAATGTAAGCCACACAACGCTTGTCCCTGTCAGGATGGTAAACGCTTTATCAGTTATTCGGCGAATA
>CAZMSP010000153.1:0-4091 GCA_964568985.1 uncultured Pirellulales bacterium | reverse complement strand
CGCTCGGAGGCCATACGCGATTTAATCCGCCAGCAGCTAAGTACCGAGAGCTTAAGCCATCCGAAAACAAAGGCAATAGCTGCCGTATTTCTCGTTTATGACCATCATTCGACAAAGCTGATGCAGAAGCTCACCGATTTGCAACATTCCCATCTTCTGCAAACAATTTCTTCTATGCATATTCACTTGGACGAGCACAACTGCATGGAGATTATTGTACTTCGAGGACGTGTGGACGAAATCAAAAGAACAGCGGAAAATATCCTGAGTCTAAAGGGCGTTAAACTCGGACGCGTTAACCTTGTCCCAGCTTAACTTGCATGCGACAGTCAAGATTTCCAATTGATAATCTGCAACCAGTAAGTTATAATTTCAATTGTCAGGGCGATTAGCTCAGTTGGCTAGAGCGCACGGATCACACCCGTGAGGTCATAGGTTCAAATCCTATATCGCCCATTCTTTAATACAAAAAAACAGGTTCGGCACCTCATCGCCGAACCCGTCTCCCCCTAAAACCAACAACAGAATCTTAGTCTACGACGAACTGTTAATCCTCTGGTTGCTTCATAGGACAGTTGGGCTCTCGTCCCCAATGACCCCTTCGTCCCCAGCGGCCTTCTGGCCCTCCCTGCCCCATTGGCCCTCTTCTCCCTTCATCGCCAAAACGCCCTCTCATCTGCTCTCTATGAGTCTTAAACTCCTCAAGACTGATAGCACCATCTCCATTAGAATCAATCCTCGCAAATGCTGCCTCTGGACGCCCTGCTTTTCTTCCAGGGCCTTTGCGGTCTTTTGCTCCTTTACCAGCTCCAGGTTTGCCCTTGGCACATTGTCCTTTCAACTCTTTTAGCTTGGACTTCTGGTCTTCCGTCAGAATTCCATCAATCTTTGCTTTGGTGCTAACCTTAAGAACCGCCTGGTCACCGAGCGCTTTACCAAGCTCAGCCGCTGCAGCGCGAATTACACTTTCTTCAGCTCCTGATTTTACCGCTTCTTGCAGGGCTTCTCTCTTGGCCTTAACAGCATCCTGGCCAGCCTTCATCTGCTCTTTAACTTCGCCCTTAAGAGCTTTTAACAGTTCAACCTGACTGTCACTGAGACCAAGCTCTTCCTTCATTTTCAAAATCATCCCGACTATACTACCAGACTCCATGCGGGGGCCTCCAAACGCCTTGCCGGCCCTATAGCCGCGCCCACCTCTGGGCTTGGCAATCACAGGTATCGAAATGCAAGCAACGATTAAACCCACCAAAATTAATAAACATGCCCTTTTCATTTTTATGCTCCTTTCTTAAATTAGAAACCAAATTTCCAAAGACTAAATATTGTGACCAATTTCACCATTTAAGACGGGATAGCGTCGCTTTTTATTGCAACAATTTGAAAAATTTCCCCCACCCTTGCCCCTATCGAAAATTACCTTCACCGTCGAATTGAAATGCTCTCTTATGTGTTTATAAGACGATAGTTTTCTACATTGCCTGTTACAAATCTGAATCTTGACTGTCGTATGCCCCTGCGTCTCCCGCCACGTCTTCTTGTCGAAGACAAGAGTGGGGGGGCAGCGGGTCAGACAAGTTTCGTAACTCTTGCGATTGACCAGTTTGTGGAAGTTCTATAGGCGGTTGTGAATCAGAAGTTGAAATTGACTTGATTTCTATGGGTGGCTTGGCTTGATTCTCTGTAGCGGTGGTAAGCTGCTTATCCGACTGTGTTGGTACATTGGATTGAGAATGTATAAATTCTGCTACTTCCTTGTAATCTTCAGCACCGTGACAATCTTGCTCGTATTCAAAAATCGTTTTGCCATAGCTGGGTGCTTCGGCCAGTTTGATATTTCTTCGGATATAAACTGGCAAAATCGTAGCTTGCGCCCAGGCACAGTTGGTTTCGCGTGCGTTTTCAAGGAATTGCTCGATATCGGCCTTGACTTCTTTTGGAAGAGAGGCCCTGCTGTCGAACACACACAGCAATACCCCATTAACTTTCAGGTTTGGATTAATCCTTTTGTTGACAAGCTCAACGGTTTGCAGCAGTTTTCCGAACCCCTGAAGCGCCAAAAAATGCGGTTGAAGCGGAATCAAAACCTCTTTGGCAGCAGCGAGGGCATTTAGCGTCAGCAAACCAAGCGAAGGAGGACAATCAATAAGGCAATAATCGAATTTGTCTTCAACCTCAATAATGGCCTCCCGTAAGATGGTTTCCCTGCCGACCACACTTACAAGCTCGGTTTCGGCTCCAACCAAGTTTATATTTGCGGGCAGCAGCCAGAGATTGGGACGCACGATTAGAAGCTCTTGCTCAAAACTGGCTTGCTTGACCAGGACTTCATAAGAGCCGGACTTGACATTTTGCGGCTCGAGGCCGAGGTGTATGGTCAGGTGCGATTGAGGGTCCAGATCAATAACGGCAACTCGCAGACCCATAACAGCAAGGGCTGCTGCGGTATTGACCACCGTTGTGGTTTTTCCCACCCCACCTTTTTGGTTTAACACCGCGATTATTCTCATCCTTGACTCTCAATTATAGAGCAACAGATATCATCGGTGCACGCCCCGCCCCTACAAGGGGTGGGCTTCAGGCTTTTTGCGTCTCTGCATTTAGTTTTTTAAAGACGGCATCAAGCACTCCATTGACAAAGGCGGACGACTTATCCGTGCTGAATTTTTTAGCAAGCTCAATTGCCTCATTTATTACAACTTTAGGCGGAATATCAGGACAGAACTTCAATTGAAAAACCGCCAACCTCAAAATGCTTTTGTCAACAGGTGATAATCTGTCGAAGTGCCACTTTATCGTTGAATTAGCTATCAGTTCGTCGCACTGCGCCTTGTTTTCCCATGCCTGCCTTGTCCAATCCGAGGCAAGCTTACGAACGAATTCATCGGTTTCTGCTTCTGTAAAGAACTCATCTAAAAACTCCAGCAGGTCTGAACCCTGCACCTCGAGTTGATATAATCCCTGTATTGCCAGCTCTCTGGCCTTCGTTCTCTTGTCAAAGTTCATAGTTCGTAGTTCATAATCAATGAGCTACTTATATTTGCTTGATTACATTGGCTATTTCCATAGCTGTTCTTGCTGCGTCGGCACCGGCATTGCCCATTTTCGTGCCAGCCCTCTCGGCCGCCTGCTCGAGCGTATCACAGGTCAGCACGCCAAATACAGCAGGCGTGGTTGACTCGTAATTGATTTGTCCGATACCCCGCGATACCTGCTGACAGATATAATCGTAATGAGCAGTCTGGCCTCGTATGACCGCACCGAGACAAAGCACCGCAACGTACTTGCCACTTAGTGCGAGTTTTTTAGCCACTTGCGTAATCTCGCAGGCACCCGGCACCCAGATTGCAGTTATCTGCTCATCGGAAGCACCGTGACGCTGAAGACAATCTATAGCACCTTCAAACAATTTTGAAGTTATAAATTCGTTGAACCTGCTAACTACGATAGCGTAATTGCCCTTGCCGGCTGCTACCTGGCCTTTTATCTCTTTTATCATAGTTTCACTTCTCCAGTCCATTCTCTGCCCCTTGGGGGCTGCGAAGGACGAAACAACGTTCCGTACCGATATAGTATGAACGAATTCAGGTTAGTTCACGAGCCTTATGGCAACCGCACATTATAAGACTATTGACAGCAGCTTTCCAGAAAAACAACTGCTTCGGTTTGATTCATCAGCCGAGCTACTTGCTAACTTTTGCAATTGTAAGAGCTTATAACAAAAAATCCCAGTAAAATTTTGCGGCAAACAAAAAGGTGGCAAGCCGGCAAAAACCACTAACTCGAGGCTATTTTATGGGCGATAGGTGATTTGTGATTGGTGATTACTTAACCATTTAACTTGCAACAAAGGATTTCCTGTATGACCTTGGAAGATATGACATTTGGCTCCTATGATAAAGCCGAGCGAAAGGCATATAAGGCCTTTGAGCTTTATGAGGATGGCAAAATGTCACAGGCCCTCGACGAATTGGAGACAGCTCTCGAAATAAATCCTTCTAACAGTTCGCTGCATTTCAATAAGGCCCTGACCTTAGATTCCCTCAACAGGTTTGAGGACGCAATAAGTGAATACGAAACTGCGCTGCAGT
>CAZMSP010000152.1:0-4092 GCA_964568985.1 uncultured Pirellulales bacterium | reverse complement strand
ATGATTCGACTGGTGATTCCGATACTACTGGGTACGCTTTTCTTCTGGCAGCTTTTAGAAGATATAAACAATGAAAACGGCTTTTTGAGAACTCCACAAGGCGAATGGATACCAGAGAACTGTATTGGTATGGGTGTCTTAGTGCTGGCACCTGTGATTGCAATTGTTCTCAGCCTGGTAAAAGGTCGTCGGGATGTTGAAATGATACCGCAAAAAGAAAGGGCACTGCAGACCAGGGCCAGGTTTGGGGGGGTGACGGCACTTGTGTTGGCGCTAATTCCGGTAGTATTGTATATAACGTCGCACAACATTGCCGCACTATCATTGACAAAAAATGTCACACTCTCGGTATTGCTGATTAGTGGGATTGCCGCGATAGTGCTAAGCAACTACATTGTAGAAAAGTATAACACTTCGACCACCCAGGCATCATGGCTGGCAAGATGGGCGGGAATACTTGCAACGATGGACGTAAGTGCATTTATCGCGATAATCCTGATTGGCCTGACTCGAACAGTGAAACCTGTCCTGAGCAAGGTCGAAGGAATTGACGAAACAGAGGCGACTATTCGCCACGAGTTAAGCGGTGTTTCGTATATAATCCTTGCTGCAGCATTTTTGATTATCGTAGGCGGCCTCGGATGGTGCTTTTACCGCGCAATGGCCGCCGCAGGAAAAGTCGAGGAGCCGCAATCTCCTGATGAAGTAGGCGATGAGCAAAAGCAAACATAACGGAAAGTATTCCATTTCAGTCTGCAGTATTACCAATTCAATTTATGTTAATCAATACTCAACAGACCAGTGACCGTCTGCGTCAAGCGTTCCAATGCCTGCTGGTGCTCCAAGTACATCTAAAGGCGTTACTGAAATGACACAGCTTGCCTCTTCAAGATCAACATCGATGTCAGTGATTACATAGCTATCCTGGTCAAAGTATTTGCCATGAAGGTCACCCCTTGTAAAGCCTAACACCTGCGCGATGGGGCCTCCACAAAGACAGCCTAAGAGTTCATTGTAGTCGTGGTCAGGGCCATGCTCAGCAATGTAGGCCCGTATCGACATTCTAATTGTGCCCGCTCCGGTAAGACCTTCCGTCCACTTGGCTGCATCAGTGCGGGCTCGCATAATCGGAATCGCCACAGCTGCAAGGATGGCAACTATCAAAATTACGACCATCAGCTCAATCAATGTAAAGCCGCTTCTTTTCTCCATCTACCTCCTCACTAAGTTGGTTAGTACTTGCTAATCGCTCGTCACGGCGGAGCGCGCCGTAGCAGGGAAGGCATTGCCGCAGCCATAGACCCAGCCGGAGTACTGACTAATCGCTCATGTACCATCTAATACTCTTAGAAATACCCTGTCTCCTTACAGTACCAATATAATACCAAAATCTTGCTCGAATTTCAAGCATTTGAGGCGTTTTTTCATTTTTTTTGCCTTCAAAGTCACTCGAAAACACTGTTCGCTGTGGATTTTTATATACCTTAGCCATTGTCACTTCTAAAAATCAAGTTTTTCAACTCAGTTCAAACGTCCGAAACTGAGCTTATCACAAACGCTTGAAATTTCGAGAAATAGCGCTATGATGCTGTATCGTTTGATGATTTATGTGGATATTTGGACAGGATGGACTAAAATGCTTCCTGTTGACGTCTTTTGTCGGCTATTATCGAAACCGGGCCATACATAGCAAGGGCCGATATAGAACTCTATTATTGAAAGAGGAATTCTAAATTTGATGGGTCACCAGTCATCCAAAAAGCCAAAGGTGGCAAACGGCCACAAGCTTCATGCTGTGGAGATAGTCCTCATCGCGTGCGTCTGTGGCTGGTTTGTGATGGAACTGGAGATATTGGGAGTAAGAGTGCTCGCTCCGTATTTTGGTAGCGCTGTGTACGTAGTAACAGGCAGCGTGATTGGAGTTTTCCTGCTCAGCCTTTCAGCCGGATATATGCTCGGCGGATGGCTTTCCAGAAAAGCTAACAGCCAGCGGATATTGGGAATTAATCTGATGGTGGCTGGCGCATGGCTGTGCGCTATGCCATTTTTCGTAGAGCCGGTGTGCGACGGGATATTCAATGCCGGGTTAGGCGAAAAATGGGGTTCTCTTCTATCTGCTCTTATTCTGTTCGGCACACCGACTTTACTGCTTGGTACGGTTTCGCCGACCGCAGTACGCTGGCTGACAACACAAGCGAGCGATTCCGGACTTAACACCGGGTTGGTGCTTGCCTTCTCTACTGTGGCCAGTTTCGTGGGCTGCGTGGTAACTGCATTCTACTTTGTGCTCCTTTCTTTGCGACACACGATATGTACCTCTGGGGCTGCCTTAATAGCTCTGGGCATAATGATTTTATTGCAGGCGGTCGTGCAGAGTAGAAGGGGCAAATTTCACAAAGCCAGCGGGGTTTAGGAGACTGACGATGGAAAGCAGGATGCGTAAGGTCATTCTAACTTTAGTGTTTTGCGTTGCGGCTTTTTGCCAAGTGTTGTTTGTTAGTGTGGCAGCCGCTCAAGAATTTGGTCAACTGATTCACCAGAAGGATTCGCTCTATCACCGCATATTCGTTTACAGACTTGGGCCTGTTGTAACTCTTCAATTTGGCAGGCGGGCTGCAGCAGGGATGCAAAGCCAAATCAATCTGAGCAATCTTCGGCGGCACATGCTGGAATACACCGGCCTGGCTTTTTGTGGGCTGCTATACAAGCCGCAGCCGCAAAAGATGCTTGTGCTGGGGTTGGGCGGCGGAGTGATACCGCGAGAGATGCGCCATTATTTGCCGGCGCTCGAGATTGATGTAGTAGAAATAGACCCCGAGGTTCCGACGATAGCAGGACAGTTTTTTAGCTTCCGTGAGGGTGATAAGCTAAAGGTGCATATTGCCGATGGTCGTATGTTTATCAAGAAACAGCTCAACCGTGACCCCGTGCCGAAATACGACCTTGTTATTCTGGATGCATTCAACAGTGACTACATCCCATTCCACCTGATGACGAAAGAGTTCCTCGAGCAGGTAAAAGGTGTCCTCGCTGAGGATGGCGTGGTCATTGCGAATGTATTTTATAGCAACCGTCTTTTTGATGCGGAACTCAAGACCTTCCTGGCTGCCTTCGGGCGATGTCAGGTGTTTCTTGGCACCTATTCCACAAATGCTATGCTGGTAGCACCCGGACCGGCTGCCCAGTCGCTTACCGTAAAAGAAGCCGTGGACAGGGCAATGGTGCTGCAACGCCAGCACAGGTTTGCCTTTGATATGCTGACGGTTGCGAAGCGGCTGCAACCTAACATACATCCGTACCCGAGCGTAAAAGTTCTTACTGATGACCGGGCGCCAGTGAACTGGCTACGCACACAAAAGAGGAACAAATCGCCTTACGAAGTTCCTTAAAGAACGAAGCCACCCTGGCTGGGCGCCGTCCCGCTCCGGCTCGGCGAGCCTCCGCCGAGACGAGTGGCGACTGCCGGGTCATCAGGCAGTTATAATTTCGAAGCGGGATTAACTGAGCGTCCTGCCCGGCGTTTTCTGCTAAGTATCTTACGTCCGTTTTTGGTTTGCATGCGTGCTCTAAAACCACCTTTTCGCAACCTTTTTATTCTGCTCCTGCGAGGGTTCTCCACAAAAAATTCTCCTGCCAGAAAGATAAAATCTTTTCTTTTGAATTATGCTGTTTTTCTCAATGCCACTTAGAAATTATTGGCGCACTATTATAGCTTTATTTACCTTTGCTTCAAGATATTCGAATTCAATGGCAATCGGACTCGTCCGACAAGTTTATATCAAGTTAAGTGACCGGCTGGGTCTTGCTGATAAAACCGCTTTAATTCATTATATAATTCCGGGTGAATTTCTTTCAGTTCTTTGGGTTTTTCAAAAAAGAACTCTGTGACAACAGCAAAAAACTCAGCCGGGTTAGTGGCACCATATTTATTTAAAAAAGTCGGATGATGTTGCGTCTTTGCGTGCCTGAGCTTTTCGTAATCTTTTTGCAGCACACGCGCCCATGCAATATAGCTGGAGCGTTTTTTTAGGACCGCAGTGCTGTCGCCTTTGCCGCCGGAGCTGTCAATTTGATGTGCGAACTCATGAAATA
>CAZMSP010000151.1:0-4110 GCA_964568985.1 uncultured Pirellulales bacterium | reverse complement strand
CGTAGTCGAAGGCATGAGGCGGCTGGCCGGTCTCCATCATCGCATAATTTGTTGCGTCAACGACGTTATTTACGCTTCGCAGCCCTACTGCCTCAAGGCGTTTTTTTAGCCAATCCGGCGACGGCCCAACCTTAACGGCCTCGATTACTCGGGCGGTGTATCGACAGCACAGATTCGGCTCAGTGATTTCAACACTGGCAAATTCCTTAACGTCTTTATCTAATTCCTCCAGTTCAACCATCGGTATCTTTAATTCTTTGCCGGTTGCGGCGGCAAGCTCACGGGCAATACCGATGTAGCTGAGGCAATCGCCGCGGTTGCTGGTTACCTCGATATCGATTACGGTATCATCACCGACCTGCGCTATCGCCTCACAGGGAAACCCTGAATCGCTTAAAATCTCTGCGATTTGTTCTGCGGAGTGCTCAATTTCGATATAATCACTTAGCCAATTTAGTGAGATTTTCATAGCGAAAGCACCATCACAAAACAGCCATTAAGGCACAAAGAACATCCGATTAAAAAATCGAGAATCCAGTATCAAGAATCGAGCATCGAGCTCTGCCAATAACTTAACTGCCGGATGTGCCGCTGTCAACATCAGAACTGATTTACTATAACAAAAAAACGGGTTTACCCCGTTAGAAATTCGCCCATATGTACGGCGGGGCCACATCCCCCCACTCGCTATGCTTTTTTTTACCCCACCCACTCGCCGCCGCGTAGCTATGGCGAAGCGGGGAAAGGCGGAGCTTTATTTCTAACGGGGTAAATTTTGGGCTTTCTAACCTTTTGTCTTTTCTTTATAATATGGCAAATTGACCGCATTTGGTAATTCAAGGATTCATCCTTCGCAGTAGCCCCCGACTTGTCGGGGCTGCTACGGAGAAAGGAGAACCGTTATGGCAAAATGCAATGTATCGACCGTGATAGTCGTTAGCTTAATTGCAACTGTGTTGCTGACCGGCTGTGTGGAGCGTCAGCTAACGATTAATACCGAACCACAGGGAGCGCTGGTTATATTAAATGACGAGGAGATAGGCGAATCGCCGGTTACGGTCTCGTTCGAATGGTACGGCGATTATAATGTCAGGATAAGCCAAGAGGGCTACGAAACCTTAAAAACCCACCGTAAATTGAAAGCCCCCTTGCATGATAAGTTTCCGTTTGATTTACTCGCTATGCTGATTCCAAAAAGAACTGTCGATTCCTACCACTGGACATTTACACTCGAAGAGAAAAAGCAAATCAGCCGAGAACAACTGCTCCAAAACGCAGAAAAACTGAAAAAGCAACTTTAGCCACGGATTAACGCGGACCTGTCCTGAGCAAGGCAGAGCCGAGTCGAAGGATTAAACGGATTTTTAGCCACAAAAAGCCTGCCCTGAGCTTGCCTGTGCTGAGCTTGTCGAAGTGTCGAAAGGACACAGAAAAATTAACCGCGGATTAACACAGATTTACACGGACTTGTCAGGCAATAGATTTGTAATCTAACCTGCAAGGAGATATTGAATGAGTACCGACAACAAATGTTTTTTGTGTGATACTAAATGCGAAGTATATAATACGCCAAGACATCATCTGCTGAATACTTATAGATGCGGCTATTGCGGAGAATACATTTTGCCTGAAGACGGATTAATCGTCATTTGTGATGTCCAAGATCCGTTAGATAAGTTCAAAATAGCGTGCATTTTGAACGAAAGGCGACTAAAGGGGCTGGGCGGCATAGTATTGAGCAATAAGACAGATAAGGATGATAAGGTTTGTGGCTTTCCTCAGATTTCAGTGAATGATATATTGGATGCATTTCCCAGCAGAGCCAGTGATTTTCTCAATAGAACGCTTCTTAATTTGAGCCGATTACGTGAAAGACCGTTCGAAGTTATTAGGTTCAACATGGAGGCCATGGGGGATCGCTTACATCTTTTTACGCCGGACAAACAAGGATGTTATGCTTTCTTACGCGAGTTGGCGGAGCAGAAATACATTAGATTTAATGAAGTTGCAGGAGGTCCTCAATGGGGTGTTTTCTTCCTAACTACTACATTCTGGGAGGTAGTGGAGAACCTAAAAAAAGAAGAAGTGGGAAATGAGCGTGTATTTGTTGCTATGTGGTTTGACGAATCAATGAATGCTTACTATAGAGACGGTATTAAGAAAGCAATTGAAGATGCTGGTTATGTGCCGGTAAGAATTGACTTACAGGATTTCAATGAAAAAATCTGTGACGAAATCATTGCCGAAATTAGACGGACTAAATTTATGGTTGCTGATTTTTCAGGACTGAGAAGTGGGGTGTTTTTTGAAACAGGCTTTGCCAAAGGACTTGGGAGAGAAGTTATTTTCACTGTTAGAGAGGCAGATAAGGGGCAGTTAAAAGAACATTTCGACACAAGGCAATATAATCACATCGTATATGACACCCCTAAAGACCTTCGAAAAAAACTATACAATAGAATTTGCGCAACGATTGTTTAGCTGGGCAGGATGTGAAACTTGTTTATTTACGCGGAATCATTCATTTAATCACAATACCACCGCAATCGTATTACTCGGCTGGCTCTCGCCACCCTTATTGATGGCCTTGACCCTGTATTCCAGTTGAACGCCTCGCAGCTGCACTCTGGATGACGAGAATGGATTCCTGCCTGCGCGGGAATGACATTAAAGAAGGTTCTCGCGGTACCAGTCTATGGCTTTTTGCAGGCCTTAATTATAATTTTTTATTGAATATTTATACATATCAGTTAAAATGCACATATAAGCCAATGGTGTTGATTAAATGTTTTGCGGAAGGCATTGTATGGCTATCCTTAAACTGGATAAACATAACGAGAAAAAAGAAATCGAATTCGAGTTAGATTATCTTACGTCTCTTACGACCCGGCAGCGGTTCGAAATGATGTTCAGAAAAACCAAAGAAATGTTGAGTTTGCTTGGCAGAAATGAACGCAGAAAAACTACTGAAATTATTAAAAGAAAACCGGGTTAAATTTGTTATAATTGGTGCTACTGCTTTTCCTGTTCATGGCTACTCGCGTGCCACACTGGACATAGATATTTTTATAAAACCGGATAAGGCAAACGCCCAAAGAACAAGGAAGGCCCTAAAACAATTTGGATACGATGTGTCAGATGTAACTATAGATGACCTTCTCACAAAAAAGCTGTTAATTCGTCAATATCTTATAGAAACCGATATTCACCCCGTTGTCAAAGGGGTGACATTTGAAAAAGTATGGAATAACAAAGTAAAGGCCCGATTTGGAAAAACCCTTGCCTGGTTTGCATCGCTTGATGATCTTATAAAAATGAAGAAAGCTGCTGCCCGCCCCAGAGACATGGAAGACCTAAAATATCTACTTAAACTCAAAAAGCAGATCCCGAAACGCTAAGCACAAATAGAATCTACACCTATCACACAAGAATAACACACGTTCAAGTTACAGAAGGTTCTCGCGATACCAGTCGATTGCTTTTTGCAGGCCTTGTTTGAATTGGATTTTTGGTTTGAAGCCGATTGTCTTTTGGGCGAGCGTGATGTCGGCGAGAGAATGTTTTATATCACCGGGGCGAGGCGGGTCATATTTCGGTTTAATATCCTTGCCAAGCAGTTCGTTAATTATAGAAATGGTCTCATTGACAGTTACGACCTGGCCACAGGCGATATTTATAACCTCGCCTTTTGTGTGTTTAGCCCTTGCAGCTAATAGATTCGCCTCCACAACATTGTCAACATATGTGAAATCCCGGCTTTGCAGGCCATCGCCAAAGACGGTCGGCGGTTTATCCTTCAAAATAGCCGTTACAAAAGCCGGTATCGCCGCGGCATATTGACTGGTTGGGTCCTGATGTGGGCCGAATACGTTGAAATAACGCAGTGAAATCGTCTCCAGGCCGAAAACCTTATAAAATACAGTGCAATAGTACTCCCCGACGAGTTTGCCTACTGCGTAAGGCGAAAGGGGCCGTGGCGGCATCGCCTCGACCTTTGGCAGTGTTGGGGTATCGCCGTAGGCTGATGAGCTTGACGCATATACGAAGCGCTTTACGCCGGCATCACGAGCGGCCAGAAGAAGCGTGAAAGTGGCATCGACACAGTGTTTA
>CAZMSP010000150.1:0-4128 GCA_964568985.1 uncultured Pirellulales bacterium | reverse complement strand
AAACCAGCACAATCGCTGCCATCCATTCGTAGCTGGCAATAGCCATACCTGCTATACCGGCTCCCTGGCCGGCCATTCCTACAAAGTGCTCGGTCGAAATATTGGCTGCTATCAGTGAAAGCCCAATGAAAGGCCAGAGCAAACCCCGGCTGGCCAGAAAGAAATCCTCGCTTGTCTTTTCTCGTCGGCTCTTGTACATACTGACACCGACCACCACACCGAAAAATGCCAGAAATACACTAATATCAAGCCAGGTTAGTTCCATAATATATACCTTCCTTTCATTTCACTTTTTATCACTTGTAATTTGCCCCATTAGTAAGAGGTTTATTTCTTTAGCCCATATCACTAAATCGCATGTCATTATATTATCTTTGCTGCTAATCACAATAAAAATATCGTCCCGCTTAAATCCTGCTACTGTTGCCCTATCCTAAGAATCCGCCTTAATTTTTATAAAGGCATTGCTTAATGCTTCTACTATGTCAGTTGCTATCAAGCTGACCTGTCCGGTTTTTTCCGCTGCGATGTCACCTGCTAAGCCGTGTATGTAAACGCCCAAAACCGTTGCATCGAAGTTGCTGAGATTCTGACCCATAAGTGCCGTTATGACCCCCGTCAAGACGTCACCTGAGCCGGCTGTAGCCATTCCGGGATTACCTGTCTTATTGATATAAACTTTTTCGCCGCCGCTGACGACCGTCCCTGCACCTTTTAAGGCGACAATGGTTTTAGTCTGTTGCGCTAATTGCATTGCCTGTTGCTGACGCTCAGATGGCAGCTCTTCTCTAAACAGCCCTTGCCATAATCTTTTCATTTCGCCCGGATGCGGCGTCAAAATCACTTCTGCTTTCAGCTTGGCAGGCCAGTCTTTTATACCGGCAAGATTATTCAGGCCGTCCGCATCTATAATCAGCCGGAGATTTTCTTGTTCAAGAAGTGTTTGAAGTATCGTCTTTAGTGCGCCACTGACGCCAATACCCGGACCGAAAGCCACAGCGTCATTTTCATTCACAGCGTCAAGAATTGCATTGATTGCTTTTGCAGATATTCTGCCGGCACTATCTTCGGGAAGAGCGATAGTGGTAAAGGACGGCTCGATTGAAGCGACTATTGGCAGCACACTTTTGGGCGTTGCCACTCGCACAAGGCCGGCGCCAGCCCGCAAGGCCGCTCGGCCCGCAAGGGCTGCGGCACCGCTCATTCCAATACTGCCGGCAATGATACACACCTTGCCGAAGTCTCCTTTATGGGCGTCAACCACCCGCGGCTTTAATTTCGGAATTTGTTCTATTATCCGCATTCTTTGTCCCTATGTCCCTTTGTCCCTTAATTATTTCTTTGCTTCTATTTTTCTGTTTATAAGTGTCGCTGTTACCGCTGCAGAAAAACCGTTATCAATATTTACCACGGTAACGCCCGCAGCACAACTATTTAACATTGTCAGAAGGGCAGAAAGCCCCTCAAAGCTCGAGCCATAACCTACACTGGTTGGAACTGCGATTACCGGGCAGTTAACCAGACCTCCCACCACAGACGCTAAAGCTCCTTCCATTCCTGCTATAACGATTATGACATTTGCCTTTTGCAGTTTCTCAAGATGTCCGAACAACCTGTGAATGCCAGCTACTCCAACATCACAAATCAATTCTGTCCGTTGCCCCATAATCTCCGCGGTTACTTTTGCCTCGGCTGCGACCGGCAAATCGGAAGTGCCGGCAGTAACTATTGGAAGGGCGGTTTTCGAGACAGGCAGTTTTTTCTGCTCAAGGATTATTGCCCTGGCTGATTTTTCGTATCGTGCCTTGGGGAACTTTTTTGTTTTAGCCAGCGCCCTGAAAACTTTCGGCTCAGCCCTCGTGGCAAGGACATTATTGCCTTTTGCCGCTAAGCTCTCGAAGATTTTGATTATTTGTTCTGTTGTTTTGCCGGGGCAGTAAATGACTTCCGGGAAACCCTGTCGGATTTGGCGATGGTGGTCTATACACGCAAAGCCCAAATCCTCAAACGGCAGATGCCGGAGCTTTTCAACTGCTTCATTGACATCAATCTTGCCGCTTTTGACCTGCTCTAACAGCTTTTTTAATTGCTCTGCCCGAATATCTCACCTCGCCTTTTTCTAACCACAGATACCTGCTTTTGCAGGTAGAAAGCTTATATTTTTCCCAGTGAGCTCTCACAAATACCAGCATAAAATAGCTTAATTTCTTTTGTTGAGCAATGATTTTCTGCTTTCGTTTTAGCCTGATTATGGGCAAAATGTCCTTGCAATCAGGCGGTTTTTGTATAGAATACATTAGCTAAAATTAAAAGTGCCTAAAATGTAAAGTGCCTAAAATTGTGGATTTATACGCCTATGGCATATTATTTTTGCACTTTAGTTCACTTTAGTTCACTTTAGGCACTTATAGAAAGGGATATACAATGAGAGCTTTGGTTTGTATAAGTATGTTAGCTATGGCAGTTTTTGCTTGTGTGTGTTTAGCTGCACCGCAGCCCTCTATTGTGCCCGGGCCGGGTATGTGGATGGTAAATGCAACGTTTACGCATCCGCAGCAGATTGTGTTGCAGAGAAGTAGTAGCGGCAGGCCGATACGATTCTGGTATACGATACTGACACTGGCGAATAAAACAGGCCAAGACGTTGATTTTTATCCTGAGTGCGACTTGATGACGGATACATTTCAAATTATACCAGCGGGCAAAGAGGTGCCGGCTGTGGTTTTTGAGCAAATAAAAAACCGGCATCAGGACAAATACCCGTTTCTTGAGTCATTGGAAAATACGAGCAATAAGATTCTTCAAGGTGAGGATAACACCAAAGATATTGCTGTCGTATGGCATGATTTTGATGCTAAAGCCGGCAATATAAAAATATTTATAGCTGGTTTGAGCAATGAAACGGTGGCGATAGACCATCCGGTAGCGAAGGACAAACGGACAGGTAAGCCCGTCAAAGTTTATCTGAGAAGGACTCTTGAATTAAGTTATGACCTGACAAGCGACCCGGCGATGCGGTCTGAGGCTAATCTAACTTACAAAGATAAACGCTGGATTATGCGATAAGAATTCATACCTGATAGATATTAATTAAAGGGGATTTGGTCATTTTTTGAGTTTATGAACTTTTGCGCCCGTAGCTCAATTGGATAGAGTGCCGGACTTCGAATCCAAATTTCCTCTTATAAGTGCTTTTCTTATAATGGCTTACAGCGGCTTTTTTGAGCCAAAAATGAGGATTACAAGTGGTTAACAAGTAAGTAACAAGTGTAACTAGTAGTGGTTTACCGGTGGCGACTGACACTTTTTTGACACCGAGCTGAACACGTATCTGCCTCCGGTAGATTACGCATCCCTTTATATTCTGGATAGCTAAGGGATGACCAAAAATTACCATACTCGCCTTCTTGAACTGCATAGGTCCGCCGCATTGGGGGCACAGAGATGGGGCTGTTCCTTTCACTTCGGCAGGGCCAATGCTTTTGGCATTTGCATTAATTGATACAGTTTGAACGCGATATTTACACCAGTCGCAAGTCTCGAGCTGCTGGTCCCAGGCCACACATCTTATTATCCTCACCAGGGGGTGTACGATGTTCCTTGGCTATCCCAATTAATGGGGATTTTTATTTGACTTACTCTTTCCGGGCCATATAATCCGATATATTATGTAACTGGAAATAAATATGGCGGGGAATAGGTATATTGCTGGTTTAGCGGTTACCTATGTGTCGAAAATGGGGCGGCTTTTAGTTAGCGTTTGGGGACACATAGAAAGGGCAATCCCACGGTAAATTTTTTGCAGCGAGCTGTTATGCATTTGCAATGCCCTTCCTTTGAGAAAATAACCCGGCCAACCACAGTGGGATACTGGCACACGGCGTAGCGTATGCCACTGCTGCCCACGTGGTATCCTATTCTTATTATCAAGGTTTTTTGCAAGACCAAGGATGCTGAGCAGAAGGCAACAATCCGGCAGAAGAACTGGAATTGACATCTTAGGCAATGTTCCCTGGGGTACACATCTTTGTCTGTTTTACGAAACCGAGAAAGATTTGATTGATATTTTAGTTCCCTACTTTAAAGCCGGCCTGGAAAACAATGAGTTCTGCATGTGGGTAACTTCGG
>CAZMSP010000149.1:0-4274 GCA_964568985.1 uncultured Pirellulales bacterium | reverse complement strand
GCAAAAACTTCGTGCCGATGAAGATGGAATTTTACGACAAGCAGGGCAAATTACATCGTGTCATCGAGTCCGAAAAGGTCGAGGTTATTCAGGGCTTTCCAACAGTTGTAAAATCATCAGCTTCGGATTTGAAGACCGGCAGCAAAACGGAAATGGAATTTAGTGACGTCAAATATGACATTGGCCTTGACGAAGACATGTTTACGGAGCGTTACCTGCGCCGCCCGCCGAGAGAGGCAATGAGATGATTCAGCCCCAAACAGCAACTACATCATTTGTAGCTTTGTGGTTAGCTGTGACTTTATTTTCTCCTGTTAAAGCCGCGAGTGACAGCAAAAACGCCAACGGTTCATTCTTGGCTAAGCTGCCGGAGGTAGAGATCCACGGCTTTTATGAGATGCGGGCAGGGTATCGTCTCAGGAAAGACAGATACGAAAAAGATACGTCGATTATGGAAAACCGTCTCCAGCTCGATTTATCTTCATATCTTGACTGGGGTGATATTAAGTTTAAAGGCGATGTGTTCGGTGATTTGGTTACTGAGCAGGCGGACTTCGACCTGAGGGAAGCCAACATATTTACTCGACCATTCGATTTTATGGACTTGAAGGTCGGGCGGCAGATTCTGACCTGGGGAACAGGCGATTTGGTATTTATCAACGATTTATTTCCCAAGGATTGGCAGTCATTTTTTATTGGCCGAGATACCGAGTACCTCAAGGCACCATCGGACGCGGTGAAAGTAAGTTTGTTCAGCGATTTTGCCAATCTTGATATTGTATATACGCCTCAATTTGACCCGGACCGTTTTATATCCGGTGAACGGATTTCATACTGGAATTCGAATCTCGGCAGATTGGCCGGTCAGGATGCGATAACACATACCGATAAACCCAATCGCTGGTTCAGGGATTCTGAAATTGCAGCCCGTCTGTATAAAAATATTAAAAATTATGAGTTTGCTCTTTATGGCTATCATGGCTTTTGGAAAAGTCCTGCCGGGCAGAATCAAGCGATGACTCAGGCACTATTTCCCGACCTGAATGTCTATGGGGCAAGTGTTCGTGGGGCGTTTGGTAAGGGGATAGCAAATCTCGAAATTGGGTACTATGATTCAGCGGACGACCTAAGTGGAAAGATTTCTCGGATTGACAATTCCCAGATGCGATACCTGCTTGGCTATACGCAGGAAATCGGGAAGGATTTCACGGCGGGTCTTCAGTATTACGTTGAGCAGATGCTTGATTACAGCCGATACAAGAGAAATTTAACAACAGGCCCTACAAAGGACAGAGACAGACACGTCGTAACACTGCGATTGACAAAACTTTTAATGAATCAGAATCTGCGTTATTCGCTTTTTACATACTATTGCCCGACGGACAAGGACGTTTATATGCGGCCGAATGTCCATTATAAAGTAAGCGACAACCTGGCAATGGAGGCCGGCGCAAATATATTCTTTGGTGATTACCCGCACACCTTCTTCGGCCAATTCCAGAATAATACAAATATCTATACAGCCGTGCGCTACAGCTTCTGAGCTTAAATGGTTGGGTCCTCTGCAACTCTGCACTTGCGACAATGGCATAAAAAAGCTTGCCAAAACAGATGTTTGGGATTACTATATCTTTTTCTTTTCTACATCAAAACTGTATTATAAAACTTTTTTTAGGTAGTTGGCGATGAGTAAATCTGTAAAGAATCCGATTTTTACCGAGCTTGACGAGCTCTGTGTCCAAACGATTCGATTCTTAGCGGTTGACGCTGTACAGAAGGCAAACTCCGGTCATCCAGGTATGCCGATGGGAATGGCCTCGGCAGCTTTTGTGTTGTGGGACAGGTATCTTAAGCACAACCCGGCCAACCCTGGCTGGCATAATCGGGACCGTTTTGTTCTTTCAGCAGGGCATGGCAGTATGCTTTTGTACTCCCTGCTGCATCTGAGCGGTTATCGTTTAAGTCTTGATGACCTGAAAAATTTTCGCCAATGGGCCAGCAAGACACCGGGGCATCCCGAGAGAGACCCACAGTGCGGCGTTGAGGTTACCACCGGCCCTTTGGGGCAGGGAATTTCCAATGCGGTTGGAATGGCTATAGCCGAAAAATACCTGGCTAATTACTTCAACCGGGATGGTTTCCCCATTATTGATTATAGCACCTATGTAATTGCCAGTGATGGCGACCTGCAGGAAGGAGTTGCTTCGGAGGCCTGCTCATTAGCCGGGCATCTCGGGCTGGATAACCTGATTGTCATTTATGATGACAATTACATAACTATTGATGGTAGTACGGAGCTTGCTTTTACAGAAGACAGGGCCGGGCGTTTCAAGGCATACGGCTGGTATGTTCAGGAAGTTAGTGGTGACGGTAACGATATGTCTGCTTTTGAAAAGGCGATGAACAACACGAAGAACGAAAAAAAGCGGCCTTGCCTTATAAAGCTTCGTACACATATCGCTTACGGCAGTCCAAACAAACAGGATACAGCCGAGTCGCACGGTACTCCCCTGGGTGAAGATGAAATAAAATTGACCAAAGAAAGATTCGGCTGGGACCCGCAAAAGTCCTTTTATGTGCCGGATGAAGTTTTAACTCATATGCGAAAGGCGGTTGATAAAGGCAAAGAGCAAGAAGCAACATGGAATAAGATGTTTGACAAATACGCAAAAAAATATCCGGAGCCTGCACAACAGTTCCTTGATGCAGCGGCAGGCAAGCTGCCTGTCAACCTTGATGAGTTTCTACCAAACTTTGAAGTGGGCAGCTCTGTTGCGACTCGCAAGGCCTCTGGTAAAACGCTCGATGCGTTGATGCCGAAGCTGCCTTTGGTTCTGGGCGGCTCGGCAGATTTGACGCCTTCCAATAATACAAGGTTCGCCGGTGCGAAGGCCTTTCAGAAAGATGCTCGCGATGGCAGGTACATCCATTACGGTATCCGGGAACACGCAATGGGAGCCATAATGAACGGTATTTCGGTAAGCGGCCTAACAAGGGCATATGGCGGAACATTCTTGGTTTTTTCCGATTATATGCGGGGAGCGATTCGCGTTGCGGCTTTTTCAAAATATCCGACCATATTTGTTTTCACTCACGACAGTATCGGTGTTGGTGAGGACGGCCCAACACATCAGCCGGTAGAACAGCTTGCAGCACTCAGGGCGATACCAAACCTGCTTGTATTCCGACCCGCTGATGCCAATGAGACAGCTGCCGCGTGGCAGTTTGCGCTTCAGTATCGGGAAGGGCCGGTCACTCTGCTTCTTACCCGACAGGGATTGCCTGTTATCGACCAGAGCAAATATGCTTCCGCGGCGAATCTCAGCAAGGGTGCCTATGTTTTGCTCGAAGTGGATAAACCGGATGTTCTACTTTTAGCAAGCGGTTCGGAGATTAGCGTGGCTTTATGTGCAGCTGAAGGGCTATCCAAAGAAGGGATAAAAGCCCAGGTAGTAAGTATGCCCTGCTGGGAATTGTTTGAGAAGCAAAGTCAACAATATAAAGATTCGGTTCTCCCGCCGAATGTCAAGGCAAGAGTTGGTATCGAAGCCGGCGTCGAATTAGGCTGGCACAAATACCTGGGCGATAAGGGAGTCTTTATTGGCTTGTCTCGGTTTGGTGCCTCAGCGCCTGCTAAGACTTGCTTCGAGAAGTTCGGCATTACGGTAGAAAACGCAGTAAAAGCCGCAAAAAAAGCTATGAGTTGATAGTCATAAGATACCGAACATTATGAAAGCAAAGAGCATTAAATCAATAGCAGTAATGACCGGCGGTGGAGATTGTCCGGGCCTAAATGCTGTTATCAGGGCCGTAACCAAAACTGCAATAAACAAATACGGCCTTGAGGTATGGGGAATTGAAGATGGATATTTAGGCCTGATAGAAGACCGAATGCACGTGCTCAGCTACAATGAAGTAAGCAATATTCTGACCGCAGGCGGAACGATTCTGGGTTCGTCTAATACAGCTAATCCTTCTGCTTATAAAATCAAGGTCGGCAAAAAATTTAAAACCATGGATGTCTCTGCTCAATGTATAAAGGCGCTCAAGGGCCGTAACATCGATGCGATGATTTGTATTGGTGGTGATGGCACAATGACATCAGCTGCCAGATTTGCCAAAAAGGGCTTAACTGTTATGGGTGTGCCCAAGACAATTGATAATGACCTTTACGGCACGGATATCACTTTTGGTTTTAATACCGCCGTTAATACCGCAACAGAAGCGATTGATAAAGTCCATACCACAGCCAGTTCGCACCATCGGGTAATGAT
>CAZMSP010000148.1:0-4287 GCA_964568985.1 uncultured Pirellulales bacterium | reverse complement strand
CCGAGCACGATTGCTTTTACTTCGTTTGTGATTATCACGCCCTTACAAGCTCACCTGAGCCCAAGCAGCTCAGACAATATACCCTCAGCGCTACAATGGATTACATCGCTTTGGGTCTGGATACTGAAAAGACGGTTTTCTGGTGTCAGTCCGATGTGCCGGAGGTTACCGAGCTTGCCTGGATACTCTCCTGTGTAACCCCGATGGGCCTATTGCAGCGGTGCACAAGCTATAAGGACAAGGTCGCCCAGGGCCTGTCGCCTAATCACGGCCTGTTTGCATATCCGGTTCTTCAAGCGGCGGATATCCTGATGTACAAATCTGATTTAGTACCGGTAGGTGCCGACCAGAAACAGCACATCGAGGTTACCCGCGATATCGCCGGCTACTTCAACAATACCTATGGCAAAATCTTCACACTGCCCAAGGAGTACATCCTTGAGTCTGTGGCAGTTGTTCCCGGTATCGACGGCCAAAAGATGAGCAAAAGCTATGACAACACTATCGAGATATTTGAGCCGGAAAAAAACGTAAGAAAAAAGATTATGCAAATTGTTACCGACTCCACACCCGTCGAAGAGCCCAAAGACCCGGCGAAATGCAATGTCTTTGCACTTTTGAAGCTGGTTGCCTCGCCAGATGAACTGGCCGAGTGGGAAAACAGATATCGCAAAGGTGGTATGGGTTATAGCGAGGTCAAAAAACGTCTGGCTGAACTAATGATAGGATATTTCAAGCCGTTCCGACAAAAAAGAGCCGAACTCGAAGGCAACATTGATTATGTCAAAGAAGTTCTTGCCAAAGGTGCCCAGCGAGCAAAAGCTGTAGCAGCTAAAACTCTTGCTGAAGCCAGAAAGGCCGTTGGGTTAGGAGATTGACCGTGGCCGATAAGCTTGTCACAATCGCACAGTTTGCAAATTATATCGAAGTAGAGATGGCGAAACAGTTACTTGCCGATTATGGAATCGAAGCAGTTGTGACTGGTGAGAATGCTTCGAATATATATTCCGGTGTACCTGCTTTGGGAGGATATTGCAAGCTGCATACCCTCGAAAGCCAAGCAGAGCAGGCACGAGAAATTCTGGAATCTCAGAAAAAACAGGAGCAATGATTGTCCAGCTATCGCGTAAACCTTGATATATTCGCAGGGCCTCTGGATTTGCTGTTATATCTGGTCCGCAAAGAGGAAGTCGATATCTACGATATTCCCATCGCAAGGATAACCGACCAGTACATCCGCTATATTGAGATGCTGAAAAGTCTTGACATTGATTTGGCTGGAGACTTTTTGGTGATGGCCGCAACATTGATGCAGATAAAATCAGCAATGCTGCTTCCACAAGAAGAAGCGGAGCAACTCCAGGCTGATGATTTGGCTGACCCGCGTACAGAACTAATCCGCCAGCTTCTGGAATACAAAAAGTTCAAAGATGCCGCTAATCTGCTCGAAGCCGTTGCCGATGAGCACAAGGAGCGTTTCACTCGCCCGGATACCATCATCGAACGATTCAAACCCGATGCCGAACCTGAGATTGACATCGAACAAGTAAGTATCTGGGACCTGCTCGAGGCCTTCGATTCTATATGCAAAGCCACAGGAACCCTGCCTGATATAAGTCATATCAAAGACGACACGCCTATTGATTTATATCAAATAGAGGTTTTGCGCCGGCTGCAGACCGAAGGCCCGATGAGTCTCGAGCATATCTTTGGAACCGGAACGAACCGCGTGGTGATGGTTGGATTATTTCTGGCACTATTAGAATTGATTCGAGAGGGTTTGGTTTGGGCTAAACAGCCTGCCCCGAGCGAAGTCGAGGGGCCGAAATCCTCGTCTTCTATATATCTTAGGCCGTTGACCGAAGAACCCGCAGAACAAGCTGTGCAAGAGGCCATACTTGCCTTAGCTAAATCTGAAAATCAAAAAACTGTTCAAACTGAACAACAAAAGCAGCCACCCATTCCAATATCTGAATTACCTCCGAAAGGTAAACCCGAGGCTATAGCTGATATGCAGCAAATACCCGCCCAAGGCGGGCCCATTCCGATTACCGAAGTATCACTAACGAGCAAGCCAACAATTTCAACTGATGAACAGGAGAAAATCGAACCTGTAAAAGACCATAAGTAGAAAATCCTAGGGATAAGAGAGAACGGACGACAGACGAGAGATAATAGAGGACAAAAAAGTGGAAAAAAGCAGGTTTTTTTCTTGACTTTCTGTAACAACGCCCTATAATAAATAGCAGATTCGCGGTATTTCTGGAAAACTATAAATCAGGCAAGTCGTTCACAGGAGGAGCGGCCCAGCTTCGTCAAAGCTACGCTGCGGCGAGCATCTCGTTATTTCCCGCATGGATGCTGTGATTACAGTCTAATTTCGTATCGTAACTGCCCTTGCGTATCCGGCTACGGCTTGGTGCCTACGCCAAGACGAGAGGACAGAAGAAATTAAAAACCTTAACTTTTTTAGGAGGAGTAAAAATGAAAATTGTAAGAACAATCTGTCTTGTGGCGATAGTATTGTTTCTGTGCGCTTGCCCCGCACTGGGGCTGGTCGAGTTCAAAGATGGCGGGACCCACGACATCGACTACGCCATCCCCGACGTTGTGCGGGTGGACTATGGCGCACCGTGGATGTACACCACAGTAAACCTGCTGCCTGGCGGAAGCATAAGCTATCCGTACGGGCTGCAAGGACATGAACACAGCCAGATAAATATCTCGGGCGGGTCAATAGAGACCGACCTCTATGCCTACAATAGCTCGCAGATATCTATCTCCGGCGGCTCAATAAATGACTGGCTTTACAGCTCACAATCCAGCCAGGTAAATATCTCCGGCGGCTCAATAGGCGGACTTGAGAACAGTCATTTCAGCCAGTTAAATATCTCCGGCGGCTCAATAGGCGAGCTTTTCAGCCCCCATTCCGGCCAGGTAAATATCTCCGGGGGCTCAATAGACCGGCTTAGCAGCGTTGGTTCCAGCCAGTTAAATATCTCCGGTGGCTCAATAAATGGCGACCTTTACATCGCCAACACCAGCCGGGTGGATATCTCCGGCGGCTCAATGGAAGGCCGTTTATTGCTAAGTCAAATAGGCACGATAGAAATATATGGCTTTGATTTTGCCGTCGATGGCCAGCCATTTGGTTATGGAGAACTCACCAGTATATTTGGTGGCAGCTATGTTTCAGAAACTCGCAGGCACCTGACCGGAACGCTTTTAAGCGGCGAGCTAATTGATAATGATTTTTATATTGGCGGCAGTGCCAGTATCGTACTGACTCCTGAGCCGGCGACGGTCTTGTTGCTTGGTCTGGGGGGACTGGCGTTGAGAAAAAGACGCAAAGCTTGATACTCGATTTTTGATAATTGTCATGCTGAGCTACGCGAAGTATCTGGGAATCGTGGTAAATATTTCTATCATTTATAAGCCAGATTCTTCGCTCCACTTCGTTTCGCTTAGAATGACAAACTACAATATGTACTTGTAAACAAAAGAATTACGACTATGAATGCTATCGAATCGGTCAGTTTGAGTAACTAATTTCCTCCCTCCACAATTGTTTCTGTCGGGCCGAGCAGTTTATAATGTATACCACGCCAGCAGATGGTTCTGCCGAAAGCTGAAGAGATAATAAAAACTAATAGCAGCAGCGACCAAAGCCAGGATAAAAGGATGTCAGCAACACAAGCAGCTCTCATTTCATGTGACTCGTCCGTCCTCCGCAGAAGCCCTGCTTCGGAGGATGGATGACTCGTGACTCGTGACTTGTATTTGAGCAACTGGTTAGCCATTTTTTGGCGCAGCATCGCCCGTATCATTTGACCTATGAAAAACACAATCGGCACGGCAGCGAAAAGTGTCAAGTTCACATCTTTAATTATTGCCGCATAAATTGCCAGAGCTGCTGTCGCCCATAAACCCAAGACCGAATATAAGCTGCTGAACAGTCCAAACCACCAGGTTCCAGGCCTGCTTACCCGGGTGATTAGAAACTGTCGCCGGCCGAATTCAAAAAGCTCGCCCCAGGTGGTTGATTCGTATGAGGCCACAAGGCAGGCAGGGATAAAGGCCAGCTTCATACCGGCCTTTTTAACTGCATAGGTCAATGACAAATCATCACTCAAAGCATTTGGCCAGATTTTATCAAGACCCACTTTGCGAAAGACATCGACACGGATAGCCATAGACCCTCCCCAGGCCTGATTGAAGTGGGTATTGCCGAGCAGCTGGACGACCTTGGCATTTACCGCTGATAGAGCCAAGCTGGCCAGATTGCTT
>CAZMSP010000147.1:0-4423 GCA_964568985.1 uncultured Pirellulales bacterium | reverse complement strand
GGTGTAGCTCAGTTTGGCTAGAGCGCCTGCTTTGGGAGCAGGAGGCCGCTGGTTCGAATCCAGTCACCCCGAGTTGAGGGGATAATTGTTGTTTTTCATCAGGTATTGAGAACGGCAGCCTAAAGTTTCTGCAAAGACTTATGTTATTAAGAAGCAAGTTCAAAATGCGAGCTTTTATCCGGCACTGCAGGGAAGATATATTATCATAAAATAGAGATGAGCAGAAACTATTTTAAGGTTACATTGTCTTACTTGGTTTAAGAGTTGATATTTGTATCACCGTATCAAGCAAGTTCGGATTAGTTGTGTTCTTTTTAGTGTACAAACTTTTTATCCACAAAAAGTGGTTTGAAGATTTGATTTTAAGAAGAAACTCAATAAGCTGCTTAAGTGTCAGATTTTCCAATCTGGTTTCAACAATGACCTCGCAATATTTTGAATCCAGTTGCAATACCTCTTGTTTCATCGTTGCAACTTTTCCTACCAGCCCAAACTCAGTAGTCATTGACTCCAAAGAAGTAAGCAGTTCAAATCCCTTGTCCTCCGAAGCAACTTTTTTTTCTATATCATCCAATCTACCTCGCAAAACAAGGTACTGTGCGCTCTTTGCTCGAAGCTTATCAAGCTCTCTTTGCTTTTCCGGGATTACTCGATTGAGCGTCTCTGTACGCTCAATAGCAGGCCTGATGCTAAGCGCAAATAACGCCCAGACCGCGGCAAAAACCAGCAGACCAACAGTCAACCAACGTTCTCTATGTGTCAGCCGCATCATTTTTACTCCAGCGTCGCTAATGATAATAAAATAGAAAAGCGAACCAGCTTGCTGTTAGGCTCCCTTCGTATATCCTGGACATCAGCAGTTGAAAATTGCGGGGCATCTTGCAATAGTCGTTGCCAGTTATATATAGATTCAAAAGACTGAGAAGTCCCTGCCAATCGAACAGACTCAGTAGTTATCAGCATGCTCTCAATACTAATATTTACTCCTGGAGGAAGGCTTTTAGTAATCGCATGCAGGATTTCAACCGGCCCAATGACAGCTCCAGAGACAGGGCCGAACAGCATATAATCTTTTTGCAAAGATTGCAATTTCTGCTCTAACTGGACAAGCGGGTTTACAATATTTTTTTCCTCTGGCAGTGCTTGTTGAAAAATTTCTTTACTTTCGTTTTTTATATGTGTGTATTTCGCTTCTAAATATGACAATCGCATAAACAGCCCAATAACTGAGATGACGGCAATTGCAGCCACGAGTGTTACACAAATTGTGAACTCCTTTTTTAAATCCAATGCCGGCTTTACATCAGCGTTATCAGCCCCGAGAAAGTTGACGCCTGTAGTTTCCTCAGGTGCCAACGCCCTCAAAGCAAGACCCTCAGCGACACATATTGAAGCATCGCCATTGTAATCTGAGAGATTTTCTACCCTGGCATAGGGATTCACAGGGATTGTTTGACAGTGCAGGTTTTCCTCAACAAGCATTTCGAGACTATCATAGGCACTTTCTCCAATTGCCAGATAAATTTTAGTATCTTCCTCGATTGCACCCCCGAATACTTTCTGCCAGGTAATTTGTGCTTCACGTGACAACACATCTGCAATTTGTTCTTGAACTGAATCAGCATTGTTTTCAGAAGGGGAAATAATCGGAATATTTCTGACTATTAAAATATTATTGTTTTTGGTAATTGCCAAAGTAAGGTAACATTCATCTATATATGCAATGATGGCTTGGCCGGTCGTTATTTCGGGATGATTCACCATAACCGTCGAATGGATCGCAAAAATTATGGTATCCACGAGAATGGGATGCATCTTTGCGCCAGTTGACGTGTTTATTCTTTCGTGCAGCGATTCCTTCGCAACCGCTGCCGTGAGAACAGAATATTTTTCACCCGGTAACTGATGGTACGAGCATACTTGGGCAACAATTTCATCCGGTTGCATGGGGAAATTGTATTCCAATGCGGACTCGGTAAGCACATAGTTTTGTTCCGCATCAACAGAATAATCTGCCAGATTTCGAAAGAAAACGCTATTACGAGGCATTGAAATTGCCACGTCCGCATGCCGGTCAAAACCATGTCGGCTGACCAATGACACGAGTATATCCGGCATAGAGTCCGCACTTCGTCGGACTGGTGTGCTAAAGACTTTTTCAATGTGGAACTGTCCAGCTGTTCGCGAGACTTGTACCGCACGCAAACAGGAAGAGCCAATATCTATGCCAATACTTTGCTTAATCATTATTTTTCTTCGACATCTTTCTAATAGGTACCGTAGTTATTGGTCCTTAAAGTTCTTTGTATAAAATCACCTCGACGTTTTTCGTTTTCATATTTTTTTCGAGTATCGCAGATATTTCACGGCTGAGGTGGCCAACATTTCCCCGTGCCATGACATGATAGTATAGACCTTTTGGATTAACAGTGGCTGTATTTTTAATTGTGTAATAAACGCTGTCTGTCATTCCGGGAATATCTCGTAGCTCCGTGATGCTATCAAAGGGTTTAATTTTTCGCCGGTCAATGATTAGTTGTGCCAATACAGGGTCCATTTTTTCTGACAAACTCTCAATCACTCGCTTCGAAGCACAATTAATGTTGATTTCTCCATCGCCGTGGACTGTTAGGTAATCACGAATACGGTCAAAAACATCTGGTGTTACTGCGTTGACCAGCAGAAGTTCTTCAATTGTATCAAGTGGGGCATTTTTACATCTGTAAGGGGGTTCTAACCTGGCATAGTAACCCGACTCTGCTCCTGAGTTCTCGTGCTTTATAAAGGGCAGGTACGTAATCTTATCATCGCTATCTGTCCAGTCAATAATTGAGCAGACTAAGCCATAACCAATACGAGAATGGCCGGTATACTCCTGATTAATCAGGTCGATTAGCCGAAGTAGTTGGTCTATTCTGTTTCGATTCAACTTGCCGTTCTTGTCTTTTAGCAGATTCACGTTCAATTTGCCGCTTTCCTTGGTAATATTTACAGAGCAGCTTCCATCATCAACTTCAAAGATATTTTCCCCTGAAAATATATCCGGTAACGTCTTGTTCGTATGGGAATTGTTGATATCCCTGATAGCAGCAATTGCAATGTTTAGTCCTGCCCCTGCGCAATTGAGCGCCTGCTTGGATTTTCGAAAATCGTCCACCGCACAGAGATTGGTACGGGATTTATAGTTGAAACCAAGTAGCAGAGCCCCCAGCATAATGACCATACATAGGACAATTACAACTATAAATCCCCTTCGCTTTGCTTTTGCTCGTTTCAGTCCCATCGCTTGTTAACTGATACTAATGTTTCAGATTGAGTTCCTTTACTTTGATTCATTTGGCAGCATACGTATGCAACAGTGCTGCAGTGACATTGTTGATAATTTTCGTTCTCACAGCTGATTTCAATTTTTACAGCAGATGGCAGTTTCATCCTATCTCTAAAAATCCACTTGTTTAGCCACTGTTGCCCATCAAAAAATGACAATTCGATACACTTGATGTTTCTTGCAATCGGCCGCCAATTTCTTTTTTCCATAATATTCTTAGGTGCGCCGATAAATCTTGCCTGGCTAAAAAAAAGTACGCCTGTACTTTTATCAAATTTATAAATGACCTCGAATAAACCATCTGCCAGCTTCTGCTCACCTAAAATCCCATTTGTAGTTACCAGATGCAAAATTTCTCCGGTTGGTTCGTCCGAGTTGCCCTCAAAATAATAATTGACCTCATTCTCTGGTATTTTCTTTTCCGGCTGAGAAATTGATGTCACCGAGTATGTGTGTTTCTCACCTGTGCCGGAATATGAACAACGTATTTGTCGGGCCATCTGCTCCAGAACATTCTGTCCCTGTTGATAGAGTGTCATTCTGGCCTTGCATACTTGTGTTGATTTTGATGTTGCAAAATAGCTCCCGTATACTATAGAAACAATAGTAACGATTATCGCCATTGCCACGAGAATCTCGAGCAGCGTAAACCCCGTTAGAGACCCCCATCGAAAGCAGGCACCACGACTCGGCGGAGTTGCTTCTAACGGGGTAAACCCGTCTTTGTTCGTCCTTCGCAGCCCCCAACGAGCGGAGAATGGATTAGACTTAAAATTCATTTAATTTCCTTCTCAGCAACGTAAGTTGACATTTGCAGGTGCTTATTGCCCGTGCCTTGTTTGCAGCTTACATCGACAAGTACACTTCGCAAGCCGGTAATATCCACACGGCTTAATTGGGGCAAGCCCACATCTATAACTTGAGTTTGCCAGTTCAACGTTAAGCCGTTTCTTTCCACAGTGCCACAGTTACTTTCTACTTTTGGGTAGCCAGCGGCCAGTGTCTCTGCAATTTTCTCGTCTGCCAGGAAAATGGCCTGAGAGGTTATTTCTGCTGTCTCGATCATTCTAATGCTGATAAGATGCAACCTGAGCA
>CAZMSP010000146.1:0-4426 GCA_964568985.1 uncultured Pirellulales bacterium | reverse complement strand
TCACGTTAGAAACCCACCAATCAGGCCAAAAAACGCTGTTTATATGTTTGGCACGATGTTTGCTAACCCATACAGTAGGTAAGGAATATATGCAGATGCATTAGCATGGTAATATGCAAGAGTAAGAAAAAAATTGTTGTGTTTCTGATAGTTGTCGGGCTAAGTGGCAGCATAATTTCAGTATGTTGCGCTCAATCTGCTGTGGATGAGCCAGGTAAGTCGCTGTCTGATAGTTCTACTTCTTCTCCGCAATTTACAAATGACCCGAATTTCTGGGCGGGAACAGGTGGCGGTCTTAGTACGCGGGAACTGTTCTACAAAATGATGCTTGCGGTTTTGCTCGTAGCTGTGCTGGGAACAGCGGCAATTTATATTTCTAAAAAGTTTGTGCCAAGAATTACCAACCTGTCCGGCAAAAAGATTCAGGTTTCCGAAACAGTCCACCTTGGGCCTCGTAAAGCGGTACATCTGATTAAAATAGGCAATCGTCGACTTCTTATAGGCAGCACTAATGAGAGCATTACCAAAATAGCTGATGTAACGGATACTTTGGCCGAAACAAATTTATCACCGAAAGAGACAAATGGTAAGTAACGATATAAATGGCCAGCAATATTAGAATACTTTTTTTGGCATTTGTCATTTTGTTGCCAACTGGTGCATCGTTCGGACAGGCAGAAAACAGACCTGGGCAAATTGGGTTACCTGCTCTGCCTAACGATACCTCCACAACGAATACTCAGGTCAAAGCTATTCCGAGTATTGGCGATTTAATGACAGTTATAGATAAAGCAACGACAACAGAAACCAAAGGCAAAGATTGGTCAACTCCTATCAAACTTGTAATCATCTTTACGGGGCTGGCAATTCTGCCAAGCCTTTTGGTAATGATGACATCGTTTACTCGAATAGTTATTGTTTTATCTTTTGTTCGCCGGGCTTTGACTACCCAAACAATACCGCCTAACATAGCTATTATGGGTTTAGCACTGTTTCTGACCTTATATACGATGTCGCCTACATTTTCCAATATCAACAAAATCAGCGTCCAGCCTTACCTTGCGGACGAGATAGACTTTCAAACGGCCGGCACCAGAGCCAGCGACTGTATCAAGGAGTTCATGCTTCGACAAACCCGAGAATCTGATTTGGCTGTTTTCGTACAGATGGCCAAGATAGAACCACCTTCGGCCCCGATGGATATCGGTATGCATATAGTAGTTCCGGCGTTTATTATTAGTGAGTTTCGAACTGCGTTCGAGATAGGCTGCCTTTTGTTCATCCCGTTTTTGTTAGTGGATATGGTTATTGCAAGTGTTTTGCTCAGTGCGGGTATGATGCTGCTTCCGCCTGTTATGATTTCTCTGCCTTTCAAGCTGATATTATTCATTCTTGTCGACGGCTGGGGATTGTTGGCAAGGAGTCTTAGTCTGGGTTTTAAATGAGTGATTACCAATTTAGGAACCTGTCAGATGGATAGCAGTTTCATTCTTTATCTTGGCAGACACACTCTTGAGACAGCTCTGCTTTTGTCTGCGCCAATTCTGCTGACGTGTATGATAGTAGGAATAGTTGTGACACTGTTTCAGGCGGTTACTTCCATACGCGATATGACCTTAACGATAGTGCCCAAACTTCTGGCTGTGGGGGTGGTCACACTGCTTTTCGGCAACTGGATGTTGGGGGTTCTACTTAGATTCGCTAATGAAATTTTTGGTCATATCCGGAATATTGGGCACTGATTTATGGAATTGACGGCCGAAAAGCTGCTCGGTTTTGTAATGGTGCTGACAAGAATTTCAGCATTTTTTATGGTAGCACCTGTCTTTAGCTGGAATACCATACCACTTAGAGTCAAAGCCGCTATGACTCTCCTAATAACGATTTTTTTCTTTATGATAAAACCTGCTGATGCCAATCCCAACAATGTTCGTGTGTTAGAGGCAATACTATTAATAAGTAATGAAGCCATTTATGGTTTAGCCTTAGGATTGATGGTCGTTCTTGTATTTACTGCGGTTAAATTCAGCGGTCGGATTATTGAACGGCAAATGGGTCTGGCGATGGCCAATATCTTGGACCCCCTGACAGGTGAAAGGGCTGAGCCGCTTGGTATGCTTTTGGAGATGATATTTATAATTATGTTTTTAAGCGCCAATGGTCACCACTTGCTTCTATTAATTATCTCGCGAAGCTACGAAGCGTTTCCAGCAGGTACTACGCCAAGCATGCCAATCCTAACCGGTGGGATAATTAAGGCCGGTTCAACCCTGTTAATAGCTGGTTTAAGGTTAGCTGGGCCGATATTGGCAGCGTTTCTATTGTTAATGGTTGTTTTAGCAGTGCTGGCGCGTATCGCGCCGGAAATGAATATTTTATTTGTTAGTTTCCCGCTGCGAGTGGGTTTGGGGTTGTTAATGGCTGGAATATTTTTACCAATAATTTCCGGATTTGTAGCTGAATTTGCCAATTGGATGGGCAAATTACTTCCCCTTAGTTAATTGTATATTATCCTGCTGCGAACTATGGACTAATACCAGGTATGAAATATGGCAGATAAACCGGCAACCGAAAGGACAGAGCAGCCAACACCAAGAAGATTGGCCAAAGCCAAAGAAAAGGGACAGGTACCTCATAGCGAGGAACTGATGTCCTTTATATCGATACTTGTTCTGATAGCTGCGATAGCTTTTTCGGCATCATATTTAATGCAATGGTTTACCGAAATAATGAGGGAGGGAATGTCCGGCCAAGCTCAGCCTTTTGCTGATACAGGTAGTTTTATCAACTTTATAAACGGAAAAATTATCGATTCTGTTTTTATCATGTGCCCTATTTTTATAGCTTTATGTATAGGCTCCGTTGTTGGCGGTGTTATTGTCGGTGGTTTAAATTTCTCCCCTGGAGCCTTGTCACCAAAGTTCAATGTATTAAATCCGGTCACAGGGTTCGGCAAGTTAGTAAACGGGCGCTCTGTGGTAAAGCTGCTGGCCTCTATCGCAAAGTTTTTCTTTGTTACGCTCATCGTCTGGTTTTACCTCAAGGATAAGCTCGAGGTGCTTGCCACTCTACGGTGGGCCTGGTCTTTGGGTATGCTTGTGCTTATTGCAAAAATGACATTAGGCCTGTGCATACGTATTTGCATCGCTCTTCTGATTATAGGCGCCGCTGATACTTTTTATCAAAAATGGAAGTTTATCCAGGATTTAAAGATGACAAAGCAGGAGGTAAAAGAAGAGCGCAAGCAGACAGAAGGTTTACCGGAAGTTAAAAGTCGCATCCGAAGAATCCAATTTGCGATGGCCGCCAAGCGTATGCTGCAAGAGGTTCCTAAAGCCAAGGTAGTACTTGTCAACCCGGCACATGTAGCCGTTGCCCTGCGTTACGATGCTAAGACAATGGAAGCTCCCATTATGGTAGCTAAAGGTGCTGACCACTTGGCAGAAAAGATAAAAGAAATCGCCCGGGCTTACGGTGTGCCGATTGTAAGGAAACCTGAATTGGCCAGAACCATATATTCAACAGTAGAGCTTGGCGCCGCTATACCAGAAATCCTGTATGTAGCAGTGGCAGAGGTTCTGGCTATGATCTATCGGTTGCGGCACAGAAAAGTATAAAAAAACAAGTAGTTCGACTTTGCTCACCATTTGATGAAAGATCTATGATAACGTAGATATTATGCTTGCAGCGGCCATCTGGTGTTGTATTAAGGTCAATGTTTTCTCGAGGCGGGCAAAGCTAAGTATCAACCTATTCTCTCTTTGATCCAGACGGTATTCTTCATTTTCAATTCTGTCCTGGAGCAGTTTTATCTGGTCTTCGACGTGGTCCTGGTCAACTATGATAGAACCTACGGTTGCCTTTAGCATTCTGTCGATTTCACCCTCTATTTTACCGGCAAAACCCTGCTTGACCCTGACTGTAGCGGTATAAGTGTCATCCGTAGTCAAGTCGACACTTAGCTGAAGGCCATTCTCAGCATACTGTGGGTCGCCATTATCGTCAAAATCGTTATTGCCGGTAATAATATTACCGCTAATTGTCATATCACGGTATGTCGATTCGGTTGACAATTTAATCTTGGCACTACCCTCCTGAATGACACCGCCGCTTACTGTCACCTGTACGTTATATTCGCCTGCTGTTGTATAATTTGTACTGGCACTATAGAACTCGATGGCATCGCTGGTGCTGCTGCCTGTCTTGTCGGCCCCTATTAAAGCAAGAACGCCCGCATAATCTTCGGCTATTGCTTCATCAAAATCGTTTGTGTCCAGACTCAATACTCCATCCTTGTCAAGCTTAAGGCCAATGTTGGGAGGAGTTAAGAATGTATCGACATCCTCTAAAAACCCGGCTGCCTGCTCGATAAGCGGTCCACGAAACTGGTATTGGATGGTCGAAACAACATAATCTCCCATCAAGA
>CAZMSP010000145.1:0-4437 GCA_964568985.1 uncultured Pirellulales bacterium | reverse complement strand
TTGGGTCTTATGTCTTTTTATATCGACTTCTAACGCAGTTTTTCTTGAACAATGAACCCCGTTAGAAACTTAATGAAAAACGGGGTAATACAAATAGGGCAAAACAATACAAAAAAGAAAGGTTTCTAACGGGGTGAACGAGCAGGCAATATTAGAAGAGCTTTTAGCTTTGTTGGAAGCGAACGATGTTGCAATCCGCAATGAGCCCCTTGGCGGCAGTGGCGGGGGACTTTGCACTATAAAGGGCGAGCAAATCTTCTTTGTTGATACGCAGGCCGCGTCCGCTGATGTCGCTGCACTTTGCGCTGAAGCCGTTACGAAAGTCGTTGACATTGAAAACGTCTTTATCAAACCACAGGTCCGCCAGTTTATTGAAAGCAACACTAACGTTAAAAAGGAGCAGTGAAAATGACGGCAAAAGTTGCCATTATGGTTGACCAAATGTATCAGACCCTCGAAGTCTGGTATCCGTACTATCGGCTCAAAGAAGCCGGCTTGGAAGTTGATTTTGTTGCAGCCGAGGCAAAAAAACAGTATCATTCGAAGGAAGGTTATCCCTGTATATCGGATATTTCGGTTAAACAGGCAAATGTCGATGATTATGATTGTATGATTGTGCCGGGGGGGTTCGCCGCAGATTTTATGCGAAGAGACCCCGCTGTCATAAAATTCGCAAAAGATATGGTTAATGCCGGCAAACTGATTGCGGCTATATGTCACGGCGGATGGCTGCTATGCAGCACGAATATCTACAAAGGCAAAAAGGCAACCTGTTTTATAGCCATTAAAGATGACATTAAAAATGCCGGTGCCGAGTATGTAGATGACGAATGCGTCGTGGATGGCAATTTGATTACTTCACGCAAGCCAGATGACTTGCCCGCCTTTTGCAAAGCAATCTTAAAGGCCTTAGGTAGTAATAAGTAAGCATAGGAGTTTTTATGGCTAAGCCAAAAACAGAAAACCAACAGCAGAAAACACCAATTGTATTAATCGTTGATGACGACCAGCCGAGTCTCGAGCTCTTACAGGCATATCTTGAGGATGTTGACTGTGAGACAGTGTCCGCTCACGATGGCCTGCAGGCCCTGAAAATTATTGGTAAAACCCCACCTGATTTAGTTTTATTGGATATAATGATGCCTAAAATGAGCGGCTTTGAGGTCTGTAAAAAAATAAAAAACGACCCCAGAACCAGCGACATCCCCGTGATAATGGTAACCGCACTTAACGAGTTCGGCGATATAGAACAGGGTATCAATTCGGGAACAGATGACTTTATCAGCAAGCCCGTCAACAAGCTTGAGTTATTAACACGGGTAAAAACTATGCTGAAATTAAAACACCTGAGTGACACCCTCGAGCGAACATTAGCATATCTAAGCGAGATAGAAAAACAAGCCCAGATAGCAAAACCGGGTTAGCAAAACAAATCGATAGGGCAGGGGGGCTGCCAAAATCCGATAACTGTCTTGCCTGCAAACCTTGTCAGTCCCGCGCAACTTGTCCTGAGCGAAGTCGAAGGGGCGGGAAAACCCCTACAGCACACACAACCGCCATAAACTCGGCACAAAATAAAAACCAGGATACCCAATAGTCGAAACCGCAATTAACACACCTGCACCTTTTGTCGATATCCATACGGGAATGACCTTTATAAAAAAGTAATTCGTTCCTCGATGAATGGAATACGGGCGACGAGTAACAAGTAGCGAGTAACGAATTTATGAGTCAGCTTCTCGAAATCCTCGGCAGGGCGATAACAATCGACACCGCCGATCTTATATGGCATTGGTTAGATACTGTCAGAATTCAAACAGATAGCAGCAAATCTGCGCAGTATCAGCAGCTAAATAAAGTCATTGAGCTAATGGCCGATTTAAAGCTCGATGCTGCCAATGAACAGCTAAGGTTATATCTTTTTGACAATCCATCCTGCATATATGGCCGAGTGGCAGCCGCCGGCATTTGCCTTCATAACAACCAAATACAAAGTGCAATCGAAGAGCTTAACTCAGTCTATATGCGCCAGCCGAACAATATTATGGCCCTTTATGCTCTTGGGTATTGTTACGAACGACTCGGCCGGGAAGCTCAAGCCGTGGAGTTTTATCAGGATTGTCTGAAGTTTAAAAGCTATCTGCAGCTTCCTGCTCAGCGGCTCGCCGCCATTTATTTCAAAAATGGTCAGCTCGAAAAAACTATACAGCAATACCAGCTTCTGAAAAACGAATATCCAGACGATATCTCAACACTTGTTACGCTTGGACACTTGTATATTGCTAATGGCCAGTATTCACAAGCCGTTGAAACATTTAATACCGCCATTTTAATGCATCCGGACAATTTCAGCACTCAAAATGACCGTATAGACCAGCTTATAGCTGAGGGACAGCTTCACGAGGCACTCGAAGCGATTGAGGATTTGTTGCAGAACCAGCCCGAAAGCCCCGATTTGCTCTTAAAATACGCTGATATTCTTAGTATGTTGGGTGCAACTGGCCAGGCCATCTCGCAATATGAACAGGCTCTTCGCATTTGCCCGGATTTCCTCGAAGCAACAATAAAGCTCGGCTCTCAGTTCTTGCAGATAGGCGCCGCCCAGCCTGCCGCACAGCAATTCAACAAGGCGGTCGAGATAAACGACAGAATAGTTGATGCCTACATCGGCCTTGCAATTGCCCAGAAATTAGCCGGCTGTGCCTCCGATGCCTTGGTTACATTATCGCTGGCAGCGGCAATCCAGCCAAATAGTTCCTTATTGTTCTCTGAAACTGCCATTTTGCAATTCAATGCTGGCTTTGAGGAGGGTTCCTCTCTTTACGACGAACAGGGCAAAAGCGACCTTCTAAAAACTGTTATCGCAGCGCATCAACGTCAAATCGCCCAGCAGCCGCAAAATCCGGAACTTCATTATCGCCTTGGCATCCTGATGATGGGTTCTACAATGATGGCTCAGGCAGTAAAGTCATTTCAGGCCGCCTTGGATATAAACCCAACCTATCATCGTGCCAAGAGTAAGTTAGCTGTTTGTTTGTTTGAAATGAACCGCAAAGATATTGCTCTCGAACAGCTTACCCAGGCTGATTGTCTTGATAAGAAAACTCTAGAATTGCACTACAAAACAGCGCTGCTTTATTGTGATAAATTAAAATTTGCATCATCACTTATGAATTTTAACCGTTTCCTGGAGAACAATTTCACCTGCTCGCATTCAACAGCAAACATTTCGGTGATTCTACAGAATTTGGGCCTGTTGGACAGAGTAACAACGATGTGGGATAATCTTGCAGATACAACGAACCAGGCAATGAATTACAATTTATAACTATCATCTTTCGAAGCTATTTTGCCCAAAAAGCCAAAATTTGTAGAAGTCGTCTTTTGACGCTAAAACTAAACTTGAATGAAACATAACATATCTTATGGGACGTTAATTATTTGGCTTTTTTCTTACACTTCGGTTTTCCGCACCAAGCAATTATGGCTGCTTATAATTTAAGATATGATATTCTATTTGCCCGAATCTCGAAGTGACAATGGCTTGCCTAAGATTTCGTAATGTAGAATTGCCCTTCTTAGTGCTTGCGGGTCGCTTACATCAATCAATGGTTTACCAAGATAAGCTACCTCGGATATTTCCATCGGAACGGCTGCACGAGGCCGCTGATCTTCCAGCCCTTTTATAGTGAGCTTGCCTGCCCTGAGCGCAGTCGAAGGGTCGAATCTATTGACTTTTTCATCAGTCTCGGCAAGGCCGAGCCTTGACGGACTGATAAATTCAGACAGTTTTTCAAGTTCGGGCTTAATATCCGGAACTCCCTGAATTTTTTCTTTTAATTCTTTTAATTGTGGTGTTTGTACAACTAATTGCGGTTCACTCTGCGGTTCTATGGCTACAGTCGGTACAGGTTGTTCAGGTGGCGCCGGCTGGTCTTTTTTGCCCTCGAACTTTTTGGATTTTGCCGCTTTAAGTATCCCGCTTAGCCCATAAACGACCACCATTATCACGACGACCAGTATCTGCATCCAGCCCTCAAAGTCGTCATTCCTCGCGACAAAAACAACCTGAGCCAAAAATATCTTCATATTTTTTCTCTCATAGCAATCTAAAACGCGACAGATTGAGATTACCACGCCCCCCTGCTTTTTTTCGAAAGCAGGCAGGGGGCTCGTAATGATACGCAGGCATAGAGCATCAAAATCACTCTTTCTTCGGCGGTTTTGCGATGGAATCCCGCATTGAGGTATCGGCCATAATGTTTTTCATCCGGTAATAGTCCATAACGCCGAGATTGCCTTTCTTGAATGCTTCAGCCATAGCCAGAGGTACTTTTGCCTCGTTTTCTACTACCAGTGCCCGCATTTCCTGTTCGCGTGCGAATGCCATGGCCCTGCGTTTTTCTGCCTCGGCCTGTGCCCGAACTAAATCTGCTT
>CAZMSP010000144.1:0-4438 GCA_964568985.1 uncultured Pirellulales bacterium | reverse complement strand
AAGAAGATGCTTTACGGCCCGGCGGGCAATATGAGAGTGGAAATCACTCGTGAGACATTTGAACAAGCTATCTCTTCACTGATAGCCCGTACTGAAATCCTCTTGGAAGTGGCCCTCGAAGAGGCAGGCATCACCCCCCCCGACATCGATAAGGTGCTTTTGGTCGGCGGCAGCACTCGAATACCCTTAGTTCAGCAACGCCTCGAAAAAATGTTTGGATTTGCGCCTGAACTAACAGTCAACGTAGATGAATGTGTTGCTCTCGGTTCCGCTTTGCACGCCGGTTTGACAATGCTCAGAGAAAAACCCAGCGAGGTACCAGCAGGAATTGGCGGTGGATTACAGGATATTAATCTCACAGATGTTTGTAATCATAGTTACGGTACTATCTGCGCTCCTATTGATAAGGAAACCGGCCGACGGGTAATTGCCAACCGTATCATTCTTCGGAAAAACACACCGCTGCCCTGCGAAGCATCACAAATGTTCTACACAATGACCGAAGGGCAAACAAACATTGAAGTAACCATAACCCAGGGAGAAGATACCGCGCCTGAGTACGTAAACAAGATTGCGACACACAAATTCGAGCTCCCACCCAACAGGCCGGCCCAATGCCCAATAAAGGTCACTTACAGTTACGATGTAAACCAAAGAATGCACTGTAAATTCGAGGACATCGAATCAGGCAAAGTCCTTGAAGTTGATTTTTGCCTGAACCAAAACAACCAAATGTCAGAAAGCAACATAAATGAAAAGAACACCCAATTAAAACAATCAAAAGTCGGATAGCATTTTCTGCAGAGGGATAGAACGTGCCGAGTCATTTCAATTATAGAAGTTTAATCAGCCTCTTTAGAAACCTTTTCCTTCGGGTTTTCAACTGGTGCAGCCACGTCAACTTGATAGTTTCGCAAAAAGAAATCTCTAACCTATCTGTTGATTCTTCCACACAGCCGGACCTTCAAATCCTTAATTGCCAAGTCAAACTGACAAAACAGCAAAAGGACAACGCCACTTTTGATATTTTTGCCGTAGAAATTTGCGGCTCAATTCACGTACCCGATACCCTAATACATACAGATACCACCCTGAAAATCCCGATTATGGACACAACAGATGATAAGCCGGTTTACAGCTGTACCAGGAAGTGGCAATTACAAAACACGCCCGTGTTTTGCTACTATACCGACCTTGGCAAGCTTCCCAACCAAATTACTACACTGCCAAACTGGACCCCTGTTGCCCAAATACGCCTTGATTGGCTAATTTTCCCTCGCAAAGGAAAAGGGAACTTACAGTTTAACATGTCGATATCCTCACGCCAGAGTGGCCAGGAGCTTGCTTGTGCCGTTTGCAATTTTCCTTATGACAATCCCGAGTTTGGCTATATAGACTTACAGGAAAATATCCAGCGTACAAAAATCCTGACGGTCGCACTGGCTTTCGCTGTCAGCGCCATAGACAAAAAACTATATAACTGTGAGATTGAACTTATAAAAAATTGGGCAAGAGACAACATCAACGCAGCTGATACCTCTGATAAAGCCAAACGCAATCTCGACAAAGCATTAAACAAAACAGTCGCTTTTTTCCGTAATGGCAACCATCTTGACACTTATAAAATTTGCAAAGAAATTGTCCAAATTGCGCCCGTCGCAGACCGCTATGATATTTTGGAGCTTTGCTTATATGTAGCACAAGCCAAGGGCTTCGCCACCGCTGAGGAACTTGCTCTTTTTAAGGACCTGGCAAACTGGCTCGAAGTTGATACTGACAGGTTTCGAGAAATGACAGAAAGAATCCTTCCTGTCAGTATGCACGAAGTCAAGGATGTAGAAGTTATCCTCGGGGTAACCGCTGATATGAGCAAAGAGAAGACTCGTCAAAAGCTAAATAAACTGTACTGTAAATGGAATTCAAGGGTAACAAATCCCAATCCTGCAATTCAAGACCAGGCTGACCAAATGTTAAAGCTCATCGCAGAGACAAGAAGCCAATATATAGGATAACACAAACCACGTATATTCACCCCGTTAGAAAATTTGCTGCCAGAAGGTCAAATTCAGGATATCTCCTTTTTAACAGGGTAAACTAATCCAGAAACTTCTTTAGTACCGCCGCCGTGTGCATTGCCACCAGCATCAAATAGTCCAAATCGCTAAGACTATAGTGCTTGTGCACCATAGCGTTGTCCACGTATAAGATGCCATAACATCCGCCCGGCCGGCTAATAGGTGCTATCAGTGCAGAGCGTATCCTCTCTTTTTCTTCCAACCCAGCTGCAACTCGGGGCAAAACCATAGATTGACCTTTTTCTACTGCTTGCTCAATCTTGTCCATAAGGTTTATTTCACTTTGGTTTACTGTCTTTCCGTCTCGTCTTTTTCCTGCGTGATAGGTCATTGGGCCGGAAGGCTGCTCTCTAAGAGCACACCAAACATGAAATGCGCTGAACTGTTTCAACATAGTATTCAATAAAGTCACCAGCAACGCTTCGAGACTACCTACTTCACAGATTGCCTCGGTTGCCTGCGAAAAATCAGTTAATCTTCTGGCGGCTAAACGCATAGCAGGTGCGTGACTGGCATCTGGCTTTCTTACCAATGTTTCGTGCTGAGGTGTCGCCAATCCGGCTTCCACATCAAAGGTGGTATCAGCATTCTGAATCTCTCTCTCTGCTTCGACCTGCTCTTCGGGATTGAACTCGATAGTGAAATCAGTTATACGAATGCAATCACCAGCTTTAATCTCTGACTTATGAATTGCCTTATCGTTTAGATATGTTTTGCTCGTTGAGTCCATGTCCTCTATCATCCATTTACCTTCATCGGTACAATGAATAACTGCATGCTCTCTTGAAACCGATTTATTAGGAAGAAGAATCTGATTGTTTGCTGCTCTGCCGATGGAAATAGGCCCCTCGGTAAAGTGATATTCCTTGGTACTGCCATCCTTTTCTTTTAGAATCAAACGCATGGTTTCTCTCCTCTCTGGCTACAGCTTGGCACCTACGCCAAGACGAGAAGGTTCGTATGTCTAAATCATCTTATTTAGATTATCCAACATTTATCATAATTTGTCAAGTAAATCCAGCCAAAATTTTGGGGTAGGTAAAGAATATCGTATACCCCAAGAACAATAATGAATATGGCTAAAAACTATCACAAGAATCTAAAGAAGACATGAATCCAGGAACCCTGCCCCCCCCGGACATAATTTTTGGCCATTATAACCCGGCCATTTCCAAAACCGTAGAGATATGCCGCTCCCAGCCCAAAGACATAATATGAATACCTTCACACAAACCTCTCAGCTCTTTAATTATACGGGCAGAGATTTCCAGGCTTTTTTCGACTCTTTTCTCTTTGTCCACGCCGGCCAGCTCATTGATAATCTCGTCGGGTACATGAATCCCCGCGACATTTGCATTCATAAATTTAGCCATACCTGGCGATTTTAGAAACACAATTCCGGCCATAACCGGCACCTTCAGATGACTCACTTTCTTCATAAAGTTTGCAAATTTATCCACCTCATAAACTGCCTGAGTCTGGAAGAACTCCGCCCCAGATTCAACCTTCTTCTCCATCTTTATAATCTGGGGTTCCAACGGGTCTGCACCCGGATTCACCACCGCACCTAAGCAAAACTGTGGTGGCGAACCTTGCAAATCATTTCCGGCCATATCTTTTCCATCCATTAATCCTTTAACTGCGGCAAGCAACTGTACCGAATCCAAATCAAACACTGGCATCGCCTCAGGGTGGTCACCCAATTTCGTATGGTCACCTGTAAGACACAATAGATTCTCAATGCCTAAAACCGCGGCACTTAACACATCCGACTGCAAAGCCAGACGATTCCTGTCTCTGCAGGTCAACTGCATAATCGGCTCAAGGTTTCTATCTTTCAAAAGACGGCAAGTTGCCAATGAGCCGACTCTCATTACGGAGCTTTGCAAATCAGTTACATTGAAAGCATCAACCTTGTCCCTTAAGGGCTCTAATTCATCCAACAGCTTTTCTAACTCTATGCCTTTGGGCGGCCCGACCTCACAAGTGATTACGAATTTACCCGCCATACGTGTGGCGGGTTTACCTTGTTCAAAACGCTCACTAAGCTTCATACCTCAAACGCCTCCATTGGCTCGTAATTGGTTAGTGCTAATTGGTAATTATTTAACCAATAACCATTTAACCAATTACCAGTCAGCGATATTACACTGCTTCTATATTGTAAAAGGACGTATTACGTAGCTGACTCGACGGCAGCATCTTACTATGGTCACGGGGCTTGCGAATTTTCCTAAAGTTCTCCAACCGCCCAACTCTCTGAAGCCGCTCATAAATTAACTGCCAGCCGCAATCCTTCTCAGAATCCACCTCACACTTTCCATCCTTAGCCCCACCACAAGGCCCATTAAGCAATCCTTTGG
>CAZMSP010000143.1:0-4504 GCA_964568985.1 uncultured Pirellulales bacterium | reverse complement strand
GATTTACCAGGTCATAATCTTCAATCTTCGGTACAAGAATGTTTTTACAGTTGCGCTTTCGCAGACCTTCGGTAACAAAATTGCCGAGAAAACCGGCGCCACCAGTAACAACAATTCTACGTTCCTTGAAAAAACCACTCATTTCTACCCCATTTCGTGGTCCTTCAATATCCTTTCTTGTTTTGCGAGCTTCATATCAGCATCGGTCATCAACCTCGCCAACTCTTTGAAGGTTACTTTTTGCCGCCAATTGAGGAGTTTTTTCGCCTTGCTCGCATCACCCTGGAGAAAATCTACTTCGGTCGGCCTGAAATAGCGAGAGTCAACCTTGACATATTTTTGCCAATCCAAATCAAGATAGCTGAAAACCTCCTCCACGAATTCTCTAACCGAATGGCTTTCGCCTGTGGCTACAACATAATCGTCAGGTTTATTCTGCTGAAGCATAAGCCACATCGTTTCAACGTAATCACCGGCAAAACCCCAGTCACGCTTTGCATCCAGATTACCCAGATAAAGTTTATCCTGCAGAGACAGTTTGATTCGCGTCGCTGCCCGCGTTATTTTTCTTGTAACGAATGTCTCGCCACGCCTTGGTGATTCGTGATTAAACAAAATTCCATTGCAGGCAAACAAGCCGTAAGCTTCTCGATAGTTTACTGTTTGCCAAAAGCTGTAAACCTTCGCGCAGCCATACGGACTCCGCGGATAAAACGGCGTCTTTTCCGTTTGCGGTGTTTCGACAGCTTTGCCGTACATCTCGCTGCTGGAAGCCTGGTAAAACTTCGCCGGTGTTTCCATCATGCGAATCGCTTCAAGCAGCCGAAGCGTCCCAAGAGCATCTACATTGACCGTGTAGATAGGCATATCAAAACTTACCCGAACGTGACTTTGGGCACCAAGGTTGTAAACCTCATCGGGTTTAATGTTATTTAGAATTGTTGACAGATTTCCGCCATCGGTCAAATCCCCGTAAATCAGTTTAAGTCGCGGCTGCTCATGTGGGTCTTTATATAAATGGTCAATCCTGCCGGTGTGAAACGACGAACTTCGCCGCATAATGCCCCAGAGCTGATAACCTTTTTCCAACAGCAGCTCCGCAAGGTATGAACCATCCTGCCCCGTAATACCGGTAATCAATGCCTTTTTCATAGCGTCATATCCTAAAAATACAGCCAAAATGCAAAATTACCTGTGGCACAAGCTACAACTTAAGGTATCTACAAGCAAGCCGCTATTTTTGTCTTTTGCCTGTGTCAAAGCGAATTAGCTTCAACACTACAACGCAAAAACCCACCAACAAAATTGACCAAAAACACAGTAGTGGATAAAACAGCTTTGTTGAGGGTAGCATGCCCTTGGCCTTAAAGGGAAAGAAATTTACGCAATATGCAACTCGTACGCCCTCTTCGCTGCGGTTATACTTCAACAGCTTCCGTTCTTCATCCATTACTTCCACAGAGCTGAAGTCGCGTTTATCAGCTACGTGCTCAACAATATTTTCAAATCGTTTCCGTAAATGTGACTGCGACCACTCCCACACATAATCGTCCGGAAAAATACAGTGGTTAGGATTCTGCACAAACTCTAAATTAAAATTATAGACCACCGATGCCAACTGTATGACGCCGCTTGCAACTATAATTGATATTACCGCTATTTTTGCCAAAACTTTTAACGGCCTGTTAAACAACTCTATCAGCGGCAGAATCAAAAATGGCAATACTACCACCTGGTATCTAATTGACCAAGCATAATCACCGGCCCAGGCCGTGAAAAAGCTGTAAAATATAAAATTCCCTATAATCGCAGCTGTTATGGCCAACGTTATGACCTTATGCCTGCTATAAAAAGCATAAATAGTCACAGGCACAAGTAAAAGAACAGGGTTGTACAAAAATATGCTCTTGCCGGGGCTGAAAAGCATAGCTGCAAGAGTCGGCAGAGGGGAACTGGCAAACACATCATACTTCACCCATGGTGAGTCGAACGCCCGCTTGTACCCGATATCGAAAACATCGCCAAACCGGATATAATTATACCAAAGTGTTACTACAACAAAACCAACCGTTCCACAAAAACCGGCACAAATCCACTTGCCAACTACCTTAAGTCTGTTTGGCGCTTTTGCCGCCCAAACTTCTGCCACCGCAGCTACTACGTACACAGGTACGACCGTCACTACCATTGTCGCTCTTAGCAACAGACAAAACCCAAGCACAACACATAACAGCCAAGCATAAACGAAACGTGGCTTCGACAAATTTTTGACTATCAGCACAACGGCCACTAATAATAAAAGTGCCGCTTGGGATTGCTCATGTGTCACGACCGAATAATGAAAGTGCATTGTAGCAAAGCCCAGTACCGCCGCGCCCCAAAAAGCCGCTCGCTCGCTGTAACCCAGCAAAAGGACAAGTCGATAGAAAACCCATACTCCCAGAGCACCAACTATTGGGAAAAAAACCACCGAAGCTAAAAATTGCCCCACTAAATCCGATATCTCTGGACCGATTGGCGTTAATTTTTCCAAAGCCAGAGCTATCCCCGCAAACGGCAACAGACATAGTGACTGACCAATATTCCAAAGCGAGTAACGCCTGCCGTCAATCCCTAATGCATACTGGGTTGTTTTCTTAAATGTGTCTTCAACAGATACTCCTTTCCCGCTTACCATCTGTCGCGCAACAGACCAGCGAATCTCCGTGTCACCTGGAAGATTGCCGGGACTTGTCAGGCTGTACAAGAGGAATGATGCCATAAACAATAACATTCCTCTACTTAGCTTATATTTGATTATTTTTGCCTGGTTAAGCACTTATTGTTACCTACCCCTTACCGCTATCAAAATACGCCCACCTGACATATAACCATATACTGTGGTGTGCACGAATTTTATCTCCTGCGGTGTGGGACCAGATTCATAACCCTTTTCTTAAACAGGAAAAGCATGTTGGCAAAGCCATCACGCCACATGCGAAGCTTACTGTCTCCCACCCTGTTTCTACAATAAATTGGTAGCTCCTTGGCTTTGATGTTCTTATTAGTAAAGGCCTCGATCTTTATCTCCTCGGAGAAAGCCATTTCGTCACTGGTAAGCTTCATTTGATCAAGCAGGCTCCGCTTGAAGACCCACATCCCTGATTGGGAATCCCTGACCCTGACGAAAAACAACAGTGCCATGACGGTACTCAATATCCAGTTTCCAAATACGCGCAAAAATGGGCTGGGTCGGTCCTTATGTCCTGTCCTATCGCAGGAGATAAAGTCAATATCTTCGTCAAACATGATATCGAGCAGCACTGGGATGAAATTGCGGGGATAGTTTGCGTCGCCGTCCATAGTCACGATGACGTCCCCTGTGGCCTTTCGAAGCCCTGTCTTATATGCGGCGCCGTAGCCCTGTTTCGGCTCGAGGACCACAACGGCACCTAATCCCTGTGCGATTTCCGCCGTACGGTCGGTAGAGTTATTGTCCACGACCACCACCTCGTCGACGAAAGGGGGCATATCGGCCATAACGGCTTTGATACCATCCCCCTCGTTATAACAAGGTATCACTACCGAGATATTACAATTTTTATACATCTTGTTTGCTCCTTCCTAACGACGTGAACATGTGCCTTAACTTGCATAATTTTAGCGTCCCCCACTCCTTGAAGATATGAGGCAGCATCACGGGATTAAAGAGGATATTAATGGTCAGGAAGCATTCGTAGGTACAGAAACACTTGTTCTGCCTGATCCATTTTCTTATCTCATCGGCCTTTTCGCTGAACCATATCTTTTTGAAATCGTAATCATAATCCCGGACATTGCCCATAACCTTGTCTACCAGGAGCTCGCAAGGCAGCACCTGCCCTCTGCTGAATAATGCCCCGCCCAAAGACCCTGCGTAGCAGGGTATCTGGTACTTGTTCTGCCGGACAGTTTTAGCGATTAGCTTTGGCCTGACGATGCGCTTGGCGTTGAGGATGTCGCTGAAGGGCATCTTGTAATAACCACTGAGGAGTCTGGCCTTATTATCTCGCTCCAGAAGGCGGTGAAATTCCTCATATTTAGAGATGTCAAAGTCCTTGGCGGCTGCGTTTCGGGGTGCGCCTCTGGTCAGCAGGGTGAAGACCGTGTTGACGCCGACCTTGTTGGTCAGGTAATCATAAAGTTCAGTCAATTTATCCTGGTTGAAGGCCGAGACGGTAATCTCCACGCAAGTGCTGAGATTTTTGTAGTGTTTCTCCATCTGCCTGAGTTCCTTATAGGTCTGGATGGCCCGCTCGAATAAACCCTTAAAGCCTCGTATCCGGTCGTGTTCCTCACCTAAGGCATCGATGGAAACATCGATATGTAAATCAATGTCCGGGCAGGAGTGTAACATATCCTGAACCGTACTGACCACTTGTCCAGTGAGGCTGCCATTGGTTGGTATGCCTACGTTTAACGCTTTGTTGTTGCGATGAAAGATTTTGACAATCTCAGCCAGGTCCTTTCTCAGGAACGGCTCGCC
>CAZMSP010000142.1:0-4512 GCA_964568985.1 uncultured Pirellulales bacterium | reverse complement strand
CACGCAGAAATCTGCTCTATGTGCCATCCGTTCTATACCGGCAAACAAAAATATGTTGATACCGCCGGCCGAATAGAACGATTCCAAAAGAAATACGGCACAAGTTACATCAAAGGGACCCTATCTTCTCCGCCGCCCCGACCTGCGTCGGAAGACGCGGGTGCAGGTAAAAAACCGGAAAATGGGGACCCCAAAAAGAACAGAAAAGACCAGCAACAATAGCTGCCTTGCCACGTATAATAGCGCATAGCGTTTAGCATTTGGCTTCTGTTTTCTCGTTATTTGCTGCCCGCTATTCGCTATTTTTACTTTCGGACTTCGTCGGACTTCCCGGCTGCGGTACGTTTCCTGCTTCGGCGGAGCACTTCGCAGAGACGAGCCGCCGTGACGAGCGCCCCGACAAGTTAGCGGACTACATTTATGATTGAAAAAAAAGACAGCTTACTAACAAAGCTCGATGAGCTTGAGGCACGCTTTACCGAAATCGAAAAGCAGATTGCCGAACCGGCAATTGCACGTGACCATACCAAGCTTATAGCGATATCTAAAGAGCAGGGCAAACTAAAAGCGATAGTTACCAAATATCGCAAGTACAAAAAAATCGTCGCTGATATCGAAGATGCCCGGCACATATTAAACGACAGTACGGTTGATGAAGATTTCAAAGCCCTTGCAAAAGAAGAGGAACAACAGCTCGAAGATAAAAAAAATACCATATTTACGGAAATCCAAAACACGCTGGTAATGGCTGATGAGCTGGCTATCGATTCGGTCATAATGGAGATACGAGCAGGCACAGGCGGCGAAGAGGCGGCATTATTTGTGCGGGACCTGTACAATATGTATATGAAATACGCTGACAGCCGCAAGTGGAAGGTCGAACAGCTCGATTTTAGCCCGACAGAAATGGGGGGCTTTCGCGAAGCTATATTCAGTGTCAAAGGCCCCGGAGTATGGGCTGAATTAGGTTATGAAGCCGGCGGCCATCGTGTTCAGCGAGTTCCGCAGACCGAATCGCAGGGCAGAATCCATACCTCCGCTGCAACAGTGGCAGTGCTGCCTGAGCCGGAAGAGCTGGATATCCAGATAAATCCCAATGATGTCATCGAGCATGTCAGCAGGGCCGGCGGACCCGGGGGACAAAACGTCAACAAGGTCAGCAGCGCCATCAAACTCGAGCACATACCGACGGGTATCAGCGTCAGCATGCAGGATGAAAAAAGCCAGCATAAAAACCGCGCCAAGGCCTGGAGAGTTCTGCGAAGCAGGGTTTATGAATACTACGAGAGCAAAAAAAGGGCAGAACGGGATTCACAACGCAAAACAATGATCGGCTCAGGCGACAGGTCCCAAAAAATCAGGACATACAACTTCCCACAAGATCGCGTTACCGACCATAGAATTAACCTGTCACTTTATTGCCTGGATAAAATAATGGCCGGCGATATGGGCGAGCTTATCGCCGCGCTGAAAGATTACGACAGAGAGCAAAGATTAAAAAATCTATAAAGACCACAGACTAAAGACTCAAGCAAAAATAAATGGGAAGAGATTTTAAGAACATAAAGGCGTGGCAGCATGCTGATGATTTGGCCGTTTTGGCATATTCTAAAACCAGATTTTTTCCCAAGGAAGAATTGTACGGAATTACATCTCAACTAAGAAGGGCTGTAGTTTCAGTGCCTACCAATATAGCTGAAGGTGCAAGCAGAGAACACAAAAAGGAATATCTTAATTTTCTATACATAGCCAGAGGCTCATTAGCAGAGACAGAATATCTTTTGCACCTTTCAAGACGGCTTGGATATTTGCAAGACGATAATTATAAAGAAATAGAAAACTTGAGAAAGGAAACAGCCAAAACATTACAAGGGCTTATAAATTCCGTAAGGAAAGAAACCAAAGAGTAAAACCTATACTTGAGTCTGAGGTCTGTAGTCTGGCGTCTGGAGTCTGTCATGATAGTCGTTGTTACCGGAATGGTTGGCGTTGACAAGAAAAGCTACCTTCAAAAAGTATGTCAATTCGCAGCCAACAAAAACAAGGAAGTGCTGCTATGTAACGTCGGCGAAATGATGTACGCCGAAGCGCCCGATATCCCGGCCGGCAAAATCCTTGATATACCAATGAAACGGCTGAGTTCGCTTCGCCGCAGCGTCTTCAAGGATATCGTCGCAAAGGCCAAAAAAGCACCCAATCTTATAGTCAATACTCACGCAACTTTCCGCTGGCGGCATGGATTGTTTCCAGCGGTGGACTTCGACCAAATGCGCCAACTCAACGCCGACATGTATATCTGCCTGATTGATGGCATCATCGCCCTGCACAGCCGGCTCATCGATAAGCACTCTATCGAACATTCCCTTAAAGACTTAATCGTCTGGCGGGAAGAGGAAATTATCGGCACAGAAATGCTCTGCAAAGGAGTTAATGAGTCAGTTCCTTTCTATTGCCTTGCCCGTGGAGCCGAAAAGCCGACCATCGAAACATTTTATAACCTCGTCTTCGACCGCTCATGCAAAAAAGCATATTTGAGTTTCCCAATGACCCACGTTGCTGATATGAAAACCATTCGAGAGGAAATCAACGAATTTCGGCGACTGATGAAACAACTTTTCATCTGCTTCGACCCTGCTGATTTAGAGGAATCTTATCTGCCGCATTATGCACACAAGGCCGCTGAGCAGGGTTCATATTTTGTCGAGACGTCATCATTAGGACGAAAGGTTCGTCTTGAGCTGGCCCAAGTCCAGCAAATCGAACGCGATATCAACAGCCAGATATACGCCCGTGACTTTATGCTCATCGACCAGTCGGATATGATAATCAGCTTCATCCCGACACTACCCGACGGCCGGGCTGCAGTATCCAGCGGAGTCGAAAGAGAGCTCCAGCACGCCCACGAAGCCGCCAAAGAGGTCTTCGTCATCTGGACGGCAAAACAGGCCCCCTCGGTATTCGTTACACAGACAGCTACAAAAGTCTTTAGTAATTCGGCTGAGGCGATAAACTTCTTCAAAGAACAAGAATACATAAAACACTGATTATTGAGACACATAATACAAATGGTGAATACCAACCATCAAATATCAGATAATGAACTGGCTGGTCGTATTGACCATACGCTGCTAAGTGCAACAGCTACAAGTAAGCAAATCAGACAGTTATGCGAAGAGGCGAAAAGTTATGGCTTTTGTGCGGTATCAGTCAATCCACGATGGGTGGCCTTCTCGGCGGAGCAATTGCACGGCTCAAAAGTCAAAGTTAGTGGAGTGGTCAGCTTACCGCTCGGTGCCGATACCACCAAAATCAAAGTCGCTCAGACAAAAGAAGCTATATTTGACGGCGCCGACGAAATAGATATGGTCGCCGACCTGGCAGCGATAATCGAAGGTGATGCAAAATATCTATCCAATCAACTGCAGGTGATACTGAAGGTTTGTCGGTCAATGAGACCTGCTGTTGTGCTGAAAGTGATAATCGAATCAGCAGCTCTTACGCGCGAACAAAAGATATTTGCCTGCCAAGTTGCACAGCAGGCAAGTGTTGATTTTATAAAGACAAGCACAGGGATGAACCCGGCTGGCGGAGCAACGGTCGAAGACATAAAACTGATGAAAGAATCGGCTCAAAGATGTAAAATAAAGGCAGCCGGCGGAATTAGGACCGCAACACAGGCACTGGATATGATTGAAGCAGGGGCAGATAGAATAGGCACTTCTTCAGGAGTGCAGATTATAAATGAGTTCAAGAAAGGTCTGCTAAAATGACAACAGGGACAGTTGTCGAGACAGACAATCATCAAGATGGCTTACGCCAAAGCATTCTTTGCAAACTGCACTACAAAAAAATCCGCGCGGTCATAGATTTACCGGCACTAAGTGAGATTTTCGCCCGCCAAAGAAGTGCATCCATCCTTGGCGGTAATATCTCCAAAGTTGATGCAGACAGATTCAGCTACTGGGCTTCCGAACCCAAAGAATTATTTGAATTCAAAACAGGCCAAAAAGACCCATTCGAAAAATTGCATAAGGCCCTGACGAAATATAACCTTGAACCAGACGCAATACGCAATACGCGATACGCAGGAACGAAATTGCCGAAAGGAATTTTTTGCGGCGGATGGATAGGATATTTTAGCTACGAACTTGGCAGATACATCGAAAAGCTGCCGCAGACCTCCATAGACGACCTTCAAATGCCGCTGATTCGACTGGGCTTTTACGACCGGCTTATTGCCTATGACCACCTAAAAAACAATTTCTGGCTGATTGCCATAAAATTGCCGGACGATATCGAAAAACCACAGGAAAAATTAGCAGCTCTCGAAAAATTACTAACTCAATCCCAGAGAATCCGCGTAAAACGACCTGCACCTGCTGACCTTGAAACAATAGATTTTTCGCAAATTAAATGCAATATGAATAAAGACTATTACCTGCGGATGGTCGAGAAAATAAAGCGATATATCTATGACGGCGATGTTTACCAGATTAACTTCTCACAGCGATT
>CAZMSP010000141.1:0-4613 GCA_964568985.1 uncultured Pirellulales bacterium | reverse complement strand
TATTTCAATAAGCTCTTTTATTTTCTGCAAATCGGTATCTTTCTCTGCCATTTGCGCATCCTTTCTCAATAATCGGGACTCCCGGCTGGGCCTTCGCCCAGACAAGAGTGCACAACCCGCAAGAGTACAAGTCATAAGCGCCCTTGTGCTCTTGTGTCGTTAGCTCTGCTACAGGTAAGTATAACCACAAGAGGCGTTTTAGCAAGCAATTTCCTGAAAGATGTGAACCGGATACTGGATGCTCAATACTCGACGAGAAACGAGTATCGAGAAGATTAAAGGATTTCAAGGCCGGCTGCTGTAATATCGTCAACTTCGGCCAGGTCGACTTTTTGATTCTGCGCAAACTCGCCGAGTCTATCCATCAGCTCAACAATAGGTAAATCTTTGACCTGACAAAATTGTTCTTTGAAACGAAAGCCGGTTAAGTCATCGAACCTGCCGATAAATGGTTCTGCACCATCGGAATACAACAACAGCTTATCGCCAGCTTGAAGCTGAATGGTCTGTTGGATGTATTCGACGTTATCAAATACCCCCAACAGTGAGCCCCGAATTTCCAATTGTTCCGGTTGCTGTCCGGACCTGATAAGAATCGGGTATGGATGTCCGGCGCGAGCATAGGTTAGCTGGAGTGTTTTTATATTCAGCAGACAATAGCAGCAGGTAGCAAACTGATAGCCGGAGAATTTCTGTGCGGCCATTCGTTCATTGAGATTTTTCATAACTTCCGCCGGTGAAAATACGCGATAATTTCTCTCCATGGTCTCCCGCATAACCAGGGACTGTTTCAGGAAAATCGTTAAAAGCGCCGCAGGCATGCCATGGCCGACGACATCAGCTACATAAAAACCAATGTGCTGCTCATCGATACGAACGATATTGTAAATGTCACCTGAGACCCATTCAGCCGGCAAAAAAACCGTAGCCCATCGTACTTCATCGGTATGAGGCAAGGCAGTGGGCAGAAAATCCTGCTGAACAAGTCCAGCCAAACGAAGCTGCTCTGCCAGATTGTCCACCAAGGCACTTGTCATTTGAAGCTGCTCTGCAAGTTTATTTCTGTGAATTGTCTGCGCCTGCTTTAGCAGGCCTGCAGGTTTTACTGCGATTCCAAAACTCTTTTTACGATATGCAAGATTGACGCTGACTCTAACCCACAATTCATCTACGGATACCAACTTCATTGTGCTGGTCAAAGAGAAACTGGTCTCTGTAGGTGCTAAAGAGAAACTTTTTATGGGCACATCCACGCGGTTAGTGAGCAAAATTACACCAATATTCTCTATCTCGAGACACTCGATTATTCGAGCTAATTTCTGCTGCAACCTGTCTAAACCTTCTGTATCGATAATAACAGTTCCGATTAGGTCGAGTCGGTCCCGTATCTGAATAAATTTGTCCATCGGTATTATTGCAGAGGAAAGCTTTCTCGCTTTCAAAAGCCGCTTTATTTCAGGCGGTATCTGCCCCTGATTTGTCAGGTACAAAACATCTGTGAAGCTTTTTGGTACTTCGGTTGATATTAGTAATTCCGCTTTTTCCATTCTAATCTTTCGACCACGCTCAAGACAGGTTATCTTTTTGTTTGCGTTATAGGACTTTAAAGGAATACCTACTCGTTCTGCCAACGGGCTCGTCAGGGCACTCATCCAACTCGTCTGTCGACGGGCGGGGCTTATCAAGTCGCAAGCCTTGCCGTAGCTCTGGAAAACCCATTCGGAGTCCCGAACAGTTCATAATCTATAAGCTAATTTCGGCTTGTTAGGCATGCTACTTTGTACTTTTCTTGCGTTTTTCCCCCTGCCACAAGGGTTAGGTTCACCCGGCAAAGATTGCCGAGCCAATGCGAAGGATAGTTGCATCCTCCTTGACGGCGACTTCGTAATCCGAACTCATCCCCATACTTAGCTCGGTAAACTGCGGGCCGACAATCTTCTCTCCTCGCATTTCAACAAATAACTCCCTGGCCCGAATAAAACAAGCCCGAACTACATCCTTATTATGCGTTAGTGGCGCCATTGTCATCAGGCCAACCAGCTTTAAATTCGGCAGAGTCTCTATCTGTTCAGCCAGATGCGTTGCTGCACCTACAGGAACACCGTATTTTTGTGGTTCGTTAGAGACATTAACCTGCAAGAGCACTTCAGGACGTAAGTTCATCTTTGCCGCCGAAGCGTTTATCTCCTCCGCCAGCCGAAGCGTATCAACCGAATGTATCAGCGAAGCTATGGGCAAGACCTGGCGTACCTTATTACGCTGTAGATGTCCAATCATATGCCATCTGACTTGCCCCGGCAAAGCAAAATCACCATTCGGGACTCCGGCTGGGTCTCTGGCCGCCGGCGAAGCCTTTGGCGTAGCTGGGTCACCCTGACGAGCCGATTCTTGTAAAAACTCAGCGACCTGAGTGGAAACTTTCTTTAGCTGCTGAACCCGGTTTTCAGCAAGGTCGGTAAAGCCCAGTTGAATGACCTCTTTTATTTGTTCGACTGTAGCTGATTTGGTCACAATGACGAGTTTTATCTCGTCAGGGTCTCTACCAGCATGAGCGCAGGCAGAGTTAATTGTGTCTTTTACGCGCTCTATTTTCTCAGAAATCTTTGCCATAAAAACAGTCAAGAGCTAAAAACTAAAATCCAATCTACTGCGGAACAGATAAGCAATCAGAATATCAACTTACGAAAACTTTTACCAGTACAAAACCGATTAAGATAAACACTTTTGACAGATTTTTTTAATCCTCTGAGCAGATATTCATTGACCATAAAATCCAAGCCATACTCGCCAAAGAACTATTGCGACGGTCAACCTGAAAAATAGTGAATCAAAAATTGCTAATCAATAATTAAGAATGTAACTGTAACAACTTTTGCTATCTGATTTTGCTGCCTACTCGTAAGGGCACTCGTCAAAGCGCAGGCCTTGCCGCAGCTCTGGAAAAACCAGCCAGAGTCCCGATATCTTTGGAAATTTCGATTATTTGAAGGGCCACAGGCGTGATTGCAGACCTGCCGGAAATGACAAATTTCTTGGTCTATTGACCGATAATTTTAGATAACAAGCGCAACGGCTCAATACATACAACTTTATAACTTCCATCCAGAAAATCAAATTAGGTACAAAAAATGGGAAAAAGGCAACTTTTAACTTGCATTTTATCCTCATAACTTGTATAATAACTGCATTAAAAGAATGTGGGTATAGATTGTGGGGTAAGGAAATTATCAGTTTTTTTTACTTGACAAAATTTCGAGGATATATTAGCCTCTTTAATTCTGTAAGATGTTGAATTGCTGCCGTTTTTCGGCAGATTACAAACCTCGGCGAGGCAGTGTGGCTCACCAGTCTCCCCCCCAGCTGGTCCCACCACCTCGCCTCTTTTTTGCGCATACCATCCTTTAAGTCGCTTTATCACGTCAACCCCAGCTTGTCGAGCGGACAACTATTCCCGACCATCACCCGTTAAGATGACGGATTGGAAGGGAAGCGGCGCAGCCCAAACTGTCTGGCGAAAAGTGCAAAAAGAAGGACAGAAATAAGCCCCAGGGAACCGCCATAGATAAATGTTGCCATCGGAGCAACTGTATCCCAGAGAAACCCGGCAATCAGCCCAGCAGGTAGAGCCAAAAGACCTGTAACAGTGTGATATGCCCCCAAAGCCGTTGCCTTAAACTGCTGTTGTGCCAAATCAGCCACGAATGCACGTTGATTGCCGTCAACCGCAGCAAACATCACCCCGTAAAGTGCAAACAGTCCAATAAAGGCCGGCAGTGAATCAAAGACTGCAAAACCAAAACAGGTTACCGAAAACGCAAGATAACCGAAAATGATAACCTTTTCTCTGCCTATTTTATCTGAAATAATCCCGAAAGGCACCGCAAGAGCACTATAAAAAATATTGAACAATACATACAAAAGAATCGGTACAGCCACGGACAATTTACCGGTAAAAAACTGCTGCGTCCGCAGGACAAAAAACATATAGCCGAAGTTCCCCAGGGCAAAGACGCTGGAAATCAAAACGAAGGCCTTTAGCGGCCGAGACAATGTCTTTATGCCCATTTGCAGTGTTATGTCCTGCGGCCTGGAACTTGCTTCCTTCACAAAACGCAACGGAACCAGCGAAGCAAAACCGAGCACCGCTGCTATGAAAATGATGGCCTTGAAATCAAGGCGGAAAAACCAGAAAAGCAAAAACGCCATCACGGCACCCAAAATTGCACCAACAGTTTCAATGCCTCTGTGAATGCCAAAACCTTTACCCCTCTGAGTAGCCATTGAGTCTGCTATTATTGCGTCTCTGGCGGCCGTTCTCAGTCCCTTTCCCACCCTTTCCAGTGCCGAAAACGCCACTGCGCTCGGCCAAATCCGCGAAAAGCCAAGTAATAGCTTAAAAAGTGTTGAGGTCGCATACCCTGCATAGACAAACGCCTTTCGTTTGCCGGTCTTGTCAGACCAGTAGCCGCACACGACCTTCAGAATGCTCGAAACGCTGCCCCTCAACCCCCCTACCAGCCCAACAATCTGGCCGGTAGCGCCCAACGATTGCAGAAACATCGGCAAAATCGGCATTATCATCTCGCTGCTGAGGTCGTTGAAAAAACTAACGA
>CAZMSP010000140.1:0-4626 GCA_964568985.1 uncultured Pirellulales bacterium | reverse complement strand
CAGCTGGACGACCTTGGCATTTACCGCTGATAGAGCCAAGCTGGCCAGATTGCTTCTTCCTGGTATAAACCAGCGATAACCACTGGCGGCTCCATATCTATATTGCCGCAGAGGCCAAACTAAGTGACTTAGCCAATCTCTACGCATACAGACATCAGAATCAGCAAATGCAAGAATTTCAATATCATCGCTGATTTTCTCGTAGCAGCAGAGCAAGTTGTGAATCTTTTGACTGCACCTTTGTTGCTCGTCCCGCCCCTCGGAGGAGCGGGGCTCGTCTATTTTTCCAGCAACAAATATTTGAACATCTTTGGCTTTCGAGGTCTGACTCAGCTGGTCTTTCAATCTGCATAATTCGCTATACGCCGGGTCCGATTCATCGGCAACCACAAACCACAGCAGACAATTTTCGTAGTCCTGTTCAAAAAATGATGCGATATTTTTCCCAAAAGCCGAATCGATACCCTTGCAGGGTATAATAAGTGCTACGCGCTTCTCCTGCCACGAACGCTTTTTTTTGTATTCTCTTATTGCGTAGCGGTAATTTCTATACGTCTGAAACAAAAAGAGCAATTGCGAGACAATTGCCGCCCATGCTATATAATAATACAATTCCATTTGTTTATCTTGTTGATGCGTCCACCCATTCGTTTTGATGATGCGCACTTCACGCTATAGAAGCCAATGGCACCATAGAGTCAATTAACTGCTCAACGGTATAAGATTTTGCCAGATTTATAGGAAGTAAGCAACCATGATTATGGTCGGAGGCAATAATTATAAGATTTTTACCAGCTCGGCCCCATCCTTGTTGTTGTGCTTGATGACCAAGAACAAAAATGTCAACATCAAGAATGTCAGCCATTTTATCAAGTGTGGACTGACTGTGATTTCTACCCCAGGTTAAAAGATAAGCTGAACCAGGCTTGGTTAGGTCTTCAGGTTTAAGTTGTCTACTCAGAATTTCTCGGTCGAATTTATCGACGTAACGGTCGTTGGGAAGCGAATGAGAAATCCATATTTTCGTGTCACATCTTACTGCCAGGGGCATCGAAAACAAAAACTGTTTCATCGCCGATGTAATCTCGTTGCTGTTTTCTTTGAATTCCCGTTCGATGGCACAGCGCATCACACGGTTCATCTCTTTGCCATCTTTTAAGACTTTGCCATCGCTGATAAAAGCTGTGGCGTGGTTGCCCATAATAATATGAACATGGTCAGGAAAGTTACATTTATAGCTGGCAACATCGAACAACAATTTATAAGATAAACAGCCCCCCTGAGGGTCCTCTGGCCCGCCGTGTATTATTTCTTGTAGAATGATATGCCTATCGGGATTATTATCCAAATCGGCGAACGCAACTATTTTTTCAAAATTTCGCCGATGTCCGTGAATATCTCCGGTTATAATCAGACTGCCGTTGGCAGGCAAATGAATTAAATTGCCGTGTCGAAAACCTTCGCTGTTGTTAGCCTCTACGGCTTTTTTCAGCAAATCAATTATTGTCTGGGGCATTTTTAATAGTTTTTATCTTGCCGCCGAATATGCTGTGAATCGTCAGGTCCAGCCTCGATACAACCGTCATCATATCATGTGGGCGTTCTGCAGGGTCATCTTTTATACAGTCCATTACGAGTCTTGAAACTCCTGTCGGCAGTTGTTTTTTTAATTCGTGAGGCGATTGACGTTTCTGAGGTATAGGCAAGCCAAAACTGTCGGTTTTAGGTATCAAAGTCGGGACGTGCTTTCCGGTAAGGGCCCAGTACATTGTCGCACCCAGGTTAAAAATGTCAGTTTTTGGTCCGAGCGGCTTACGCTGAACCTGCTCGGGGGCAATGTAATCAGGTGTACCTTGAATTCTCGATTTTGTAGTTCCGATTTTGCAGCTTTGGCCGAGGTCTATTATCTTGATTGAGCCGGCTTTGCTTAGAAGGATATTATTCGGCTTTATGTCACAATGTACGAATCCTTCTCTGTGCATAGCATTAAGACCGGTTGCTACCATTCTGAATACAAGCAGCACATCGCCCAAACTCAAGCCGGGGCAGTCTTCAAGGGTATCGCCATCAAAATACTCCATAGAAAGCAACATCTCTTTCAGCTTAAAAAAACTGCGAAACTTCTTTAGTTTGTAGCACTTGCGGACGTAGGGGTGGTCTATCCGCTGGGCCACTTTATATTCGGTCTCTGTCTGCTCGAAGACCCTTATATCTTCCGGCCTTTCAAATAAAATACGTTTCAAGGCAATTTTCGAATGGTCTTGATTATCAGTTGCCAGATAGATTGTGCTTCGAGCGCCGTTGCCGAGACGCCTTTCTATGCTATAACCGCCAACATTTAGTATATCTTTAGCCATATTATTACAGAAACCGGAACTTAATAGTCTATCGACATTTTATTGCGTAAATATTTAAGATGCGCTAAATGGGTTTTCTGTTTCACAAAGTTTTTAAAATATGCTCTAAAATTATATAAAAATGCATTTGAACAGACTTTAAGCTTATTCACTTAACGAATTTTTGCAAATATGGAAGTATACGATAAAATTGATTGTTTATCCAGTATTATGGCGATTTTTTGCGGTATTAGCAAAAAAAAGTCGACCTTGACGAAGCTGTTAAAATTTGGATAATGTTTTAGGATGTTTTTAGACGAAAATGGCCTTTAGAGCACAATGCGTCGGTTCGTCCCCTGCTATGGCTTAGGCACTCGCCTGGACGAGCCGACTCAATAGGATTCCCCGATAGCTCAACTGGTAGAGCGAGCGGCTGTTAACCGCTAGGTTGTAGGTTCGAGTCCTACTCGGGGAGATTAAGGGCAGCAGGCCTTTTTGGCATAGCTGCCCTGAAGTTTTTTATTGGCGGGGCTCAAACCTTAAAGGACCTTGGAAAGGGACTCTCACATGTCGTTGGGGTGGCAGGTTTCTTGATTGGCTTGATGTGAAACACTTGCTTGTTTGTGTTATGCTGTGAAAAACCTATCAGCGCATATCGTTAGGAAGGTGTATTTGGAACTGTTTTAGAGTAAAAAAGACTGTTAAAAAAAGATGAAAAAAGGATAAAACCGTAACAAAAGGGTAACATTTATTACATAGAATAACACTTGCCGAAGAAACCTTTTTATTGTAAATATTTTTGAAAGGAGAACCATCATGGAAAAGTTAAAAATTATGACAATCTTGTTTTTGTTTGCATTCGGCTCGTTTAACACAGTAGTTGTGGCTAAACCTGCAAGTGTTATGCTGCGTGAGGGTCTGTATGCAGAGGAGGTTGAGGGTGATATTGACGCGGCGATAAAAATTTATGAGCAGATAGTTCAAGACAGCTCCGCATCGCGAAACAATGTTGCCCAGGCGCTTTACCGACAAGGTATGTGCTATCTGAAAAAGAAAGATGAGCAAAAGGCAAAGACCGTATTTGGAAAGCTTGCAGCTGAATATGGCGACCAGACTGAAATTATTGAGAAGGCAAAACCATATTTGGATGACTTAATGAATTATGACCCGGCAGATTTGATGCCGCCCGAGACTCTTGTTTATGTGGAACTTGGAAGCCCTGGTAAGCAGATTGAGACTATACTTAATATGCTAAAAGGGACCCCTTTTGAGAATCCTCTTGCTGCTATTGGCGGCCCGGCTGGCCCTGAGGGTAAGTCACCTGAGGATATGTTGGCAGCACTTTTGAATCCGAGCATGATGGCCGAATTCAAAAAAATACGAGGCATGGCTGTTGGTATTACGACTATCAGAGAAAATAACCCGGCAGGAATTGCCGTATTGTATCCCGGTAAAAGTGACGCATTGAGAGGCATAATTCTTGCCGGATTGGGTATGGCGGGACAACGTGGCGAACCAATTGAGGCAATGGAGACATTGAACATTCAAAATAGTGTATCAGTAGCCTACGATGACAAGGTAATTATCATTGCGAGTCCTTCCGAGCGCCTCAAGTGGTCTGTTGAGCAATACAAGAGTATCATTTCTGAACCAACACTTGCTTCAAGCAATAAGTCATTTGCGAAAATCAGCAAAAAAACAAGGCAGGATAATGCCTTAACGGTCTGGGCAAACGTTGACGAGGTATATACAGGTATTTTGAAGCAATTTCCTGCGGGGCAGATTCCCGAGGAGATGCTCTGGGCAAATGCTATTGTTGATTTCAATAGCATTGACAACTTGATTGCATGCTATTCTGTTGAAGAAAGCGGATTAGCCTATAGGGCTGATATCTCATTTAAAGATGGTCACCACTGCCTTGCATATGATATGTTCCGCACACCGAATTTAAGTAAATCTGCTCTCGAAGCGGTACCTTCCGATGCAATTGCGCTTGTAAGTGTAGCTTTAGGGCAGGCGGATGGAGCCCAGGCTAAGGCCGTAAGTGAGAAAATTCAAAACGTGACAGGACTCGACATCGGCCGAGAGATTTTTGCCAACGTTGAACAGGTTACATTGTTTGCTGTGCCTTCTGATAAGACTATTATAAGTGATGTTCCTTTTATTTCGAACATAGGCCTGGCGATTACAAGCCACAATCCCCAGCAGACACATCAAATCATTACAACACTGCTTGGAACGGCCAATCTAATGGCTGGTGAACAACAAGCCGACCAAACAGATGCATCCT
>CAZMSP010000139.1:0-4631 GCA_964568985.1 uncultured Pirellulales bacterium | reverse complement strand
CCAGCCTTGAATTTGCCCAGTACGATGTTCGCGTGAATATGGTCGCACCTGACGCCGTATTCTCGGAAGGCAAATACAAATCGGGCCTGTGGGAAACCGTTGGCGCCGACCGAATGAAAGCCAGAGGACTCGATGAAAAGGGTTTGCGGGAGTATTATCGCAATAGAAATTTGCTCAAGGCAAGCGTTACCGGCCGGGACGTGGCAAATGCGGTTCTGTTTTTTGCTACACGTCAAACACCTACTACCGGCGCCACAATTCCGGTGGACGGCGGTTTGCCCGATGCCGCACCACGATAGGGACGATAGACAAGTAACGAGGGACGCAGTATGGATAAAGCTTTATCAGAACTTATTAAAATATCGAATGCGGTTGGCAGGGATGGCGCGCTTGTTCAAGGCGGCGGCGGTAACACATCGGTAAAAACCGCAGATGGCAAATATATGTATATCAAGGCGAGCGGTACGGCTTTGAAGGATATGAACGGCAAACATGGCTGGCGAAGGATGCGGCTCGATTCAGTCCGGTCGATTATAAAAGATAAGTCGATAGCACATCTTGATACTCAAACCAGAGAGACAGAAGTTGTAAATCGGCTGCTTCTTGCCTGTGATGATAAGGTTGGCGATGACGCTCGACCATCCTTAGAGGCGCACCTGCATGCCTTTCTTGATAAGTGCGCGATTCACCTGCACCCTAATGCAATCGGTGCATATGTAAATGCTAAAAACGGAAAGGCAAAGCTCGAGCGGCTTTTTAAGGACGAAAAATTACCGCCGCTCTGGGTACCTTATGCGGGCCTTGGCTATATGCTCGCAAAGAAATTAGCAAAGCTGATTGAGGATTATCAAAGGCGGTTCGGAGAAAAGCCGGCGCTCATTTTTTTGCATAAGCACGGGCTTTTAGTTTCAGCAAAAACTGCCAATGCTGCCTTGCGATTAGTCCGTCAGGTCATAAGTCGCTGCGAAAGTAAGCTCAAGTTCTCAAAGACGAGGGGCGAAAGACGAGGGACGAGGGACGATATCAATAAAACAAAGCTTTGCATCCGAAGGGCATTTTTTGAGGCGACCGGTGAATATACAATGGTAAGTCACTTATATGACGATACTGTAGCTGCGTTTCTGGCAGATAAAGATGCACGGAAGATGCTTTCAGCGGGTGTTTTGACGCCGGATGAGCTGCTCTATGCCAACGGGCCTGCGATGTGGGTCGAGGATTGTGATTCGAAGAAAATTGCACGCAAACTGACTTCGCAAATCGAAAAGAACGAAAAACCTTCTATAGCGTTTTTGGTGAAGGGTGTCGGATTATTTATTGCTGCCGGAGAAAATTTCGTTCCTATCGTCAGGGATGTTGTGAGTAGTTCATTTTTCATTCGCACTAATGCGTACCGAATGGGCGGCATTGCCAGTTTGAATAAAAGTGAGCGGGACTTTATTAACCAGTGGGAAACAGATGCATTTCGCAGGAAATTAGCGACCGGCCAGACCGAGGGCGATTTGGCCAATCGCGTTGCTGTTGTTACAGGTGCCGGCAGCGGTTTAGGCAGAAGCATTGCGATAGGATTAGCAAGGGCTGGCGCGATGGTTGCGCTTGTAGATATTGATAAAAAAGCGGCAGAAGAAACGGCCCAAGAAATTCGAAATTACCAGACAATGGTGGTGAAGTGCGATATTGCCAGCGAAAGCGACGTCAAGAAAGCACTTGGGACGGTTCTTGATAACTGGGGCGGGCTGGATATTTTAGTTAACGCTGCGGGGATTGCACCTGCGTATCCGCTTATTGATATGCCTGTGGATAAATGGAGAGCTGCTCTGGAGGTGAATCTGACCGGTTATTTACTTATGGCTAAAGAGGCAGCAAGAATTATGATTGCCCAGAGGATGGGGGGCAACATAATAAATTTAAGCTCTAAAAGCGGCCTGGACGCAAGTAAGAATAATACAGCATACAATGCAACAAAGGCCGGCGAAATTCATATGGCTCGCGGCTGGGCAAAGGAACTGGGTGAATACGGTATAAGAGTCAATTGTGTCGCTCCCGGCAACGTATTTGAGGGTTCGAAAATCTGGAATCCGCAGTACATAAAGGTCTGTGCGAAAAAATACGGCATCAGGCCTGAGGATGTAATTGCTTACTATGTGGGCAAGACCGCGCTTAAGCGCGAAATCAAGGGACAAGACGTAGCTGATTCGGTGGTCTTTTTATGCAGCGATAAGGCTCGGACCATCACCGGACAAATCCTTGTTCCGGATTCCGGCCAGGTCATGGTCCGTTAGACAAGACACAGGATTTTTGGACCGGTTGTCTATAACAGTTCAAACTGGAATTTTGAGGTTTTAGTACCTGAACACGCCACACGGAGGATTCCTTACTAATGGCTTTGTCATATTTTTGGTTGCATTTTTAGAGCAAAGTAGCTATATTCGAGGTTTCTGGCGTTAATAATGAGAGTTTTAAGAGAGTTGCAGTATGGATTTTTGTATCGAGGACACTCGAAAGAAGCCAGCACCAAAGCTCAAAGAGCTTATCAACGACGGGATTATTACTCTGGAACAGGCCAAAGACTGGCTCAGGAGTATTTATGAGATTCGCTTCTTTGAGGAGAAAGTTTTTGAGCTTTTGGGCCAGAATATTATCAAGGGCGCCTCACATCTTTACGCCGGCGAAGAGGCCATTGCTGTCGGTGCCATTGCAGCAATTGAGCGAGGCGATGTAATCGGCTCAACTCATCGAGGCCACGGTCACTGTGGAGCTATCGGCAACAAATACGCCGACGCTGAAGAAGACCGCCAGAATCACTGGAATGCTATGATGGCTGAGCTGATGGGTAAAGAGACCGGATACTGCAAGGGCAGAGGCGGCTCAATGCACATAGCCGAGGTAGAAAAGCAAAATAACCTCGGCTCAACAGGTATCGTCGGGGGTAATCAGCCATCGGCAGTCGGTGCGGCTCTGGCGGAAAAATATAAGAAAACCGGCAAGGTGGTGCTTTCATTTTTCGGCGATGGCTCGACCAACTGCGGCAGTTTTCACGAGTCAATGAATATGGCCTCAACCCTGAAGGTTCCCTTGGTGGCTATAATCGAGAACAACCTTTACGGGATGAGCGTTCCATTTTCGGGCAGCGAGGTCGATGGCACCAGAAGGGCAAGCAATATCACGGATATCGCAGAGCGGTGCTATGCCTACAATGTCCCTGCTATGATTGTCGATGGGCAGAATGTCATAGCTGTGTATCTGGCTGTCTGCTCGGCAGTAAAACGAGCAAGGGCTGATAGCCAGATGACTATCATCGAAGCCAAGACCTATCGCTGGTACGGCCACAGCCGAAGTGACCCGCGTGCCTACCGCTCAAAGGCCGAGGAAAAGGCCTGGCACGACCGTGACCCGATTATTGTACTAAGAGAAAAACTGCTGGCTGATTCTCTTTGCACAGAACAGCAGTTAGATGAGATAAAGGATAAGGCCTTTAATACGATTGAGACAGCTACGAAGTTTGGGATAGATAGCCCCTGGCCGAATCCTGCCGATTTGACGAAAGACGTATATGTCGAGGAAAGTTATCCGCCTGAGCTTATAGAAACCGAAAGGGCCACGTCTAAAAAGGTGATGGAAGCAACCATTACTTTTGAAGCTGCCTTTACGTCATCCAAAGCTAAAACGAAAAAAGAAGCCGCTGAGCAAGCTAGGGCAGAAGTAAAATCCAAGTTCGATATGGACGTGATGACAATAGCCCAGGCGGTTTCAGCTGCCCTAGCAGAAGAGATGAGAAGAGATAAAAACGTTATCGTGATGGGTGAAGATGTCGGGCTTTACGGCGGAGCGTATCAGGCAACTCGGGGTCTGTCAGCTGAATTTGGTACAGACAGGGTAATTGATACGGCAATATCCGAAGCGGCCATTGCAGGTGCCGCCGTCGGTGCAGCTCTTCGTGGTTTGCGGCCGGTGGCTGAGATTATGTATGTTGATTTTGTTACGATAGCGATGGACCAGCTCGTTCACGTCGGTGCTTATAACCGCTATATGTTCGGCGGCAAGGCAAAAGTGCCGATGGTTCTGCGAACCGAAGGTGGTGTAGGCAGATGCATCGCGGCTCACCATTCGGAGTCGTTAGAGGCATGGCTTATGCATCCGCCGGGTCTTTATGTAGTGATGCCCTCAACTCCTTACGATGCAAAGGGTCTGCTTAAGGCCGCTATCCGCAGTGACAATCTGGTGGTATTTATCGAGCACAAGGCGACCTATGGTCAGTCCGGTCCGGTGCCACAAGGCGATTACATTATTCCATTAGGCATAGCGGATATTAAAAGGCCTGGCAAAGATGTGACAATTGTCAGCTATAGCAGAATGGCGATGCTCTCACTTCAGGCAGCCAAGATTTTGGCTGAGCAGCACGGTATCGAAGCAGAGGTAATCGATGTGCGAACTCTAAAGCCGCTGGACATAGAAAAAATAGCCGAATCAGTCCGCAAGACGGGACGACTGGTGACAGTCAGCGAGGGCTTCGGTACCTGCGGGGCGGGCAGAGAGATTGCTGGCAGGTTTATGGAATACAAGTTTGGTGATGGCAGCAGAGGGTTCGATTATCTCGATGCGGCTCCGGTCAATCTGGCAGCAGCCGATGTGCC
>CAZMSP010000138.1:0-4693 GCA_964568985.1 uncultured Pirellulales bacterium | reverse complement strand
TAAAGCGATATATCTATGACGGCGATGTTTACCAGATTAACTTCTCACAGCGATTTGAATGCGATTACAACGCCAGCCCGATAGACCTTTTTCACTGGCAAAACTATTTCAACCCAAGTCCATACGCAGCTTATATCGACGGCGGCAGCTTTCATATAGTAAGCGCTTCGCCTGAGATGTTCATCACAATTACCGATTGTCTTATTCGAACCAAGCCAATTAAGGGTACCCAGCCATATATAGCAAACGCTGCTCAAACAAACAAAAAAAATTACGATGTGCTGCTAACCAGCGAAAAAGAAAAAGCAGAGCTCAACATGATAATCGACCTCGAGCGAAACGATGTAGCCAGAATCTGCGAACCAGGGACCAGAAAAGTAATTCAGCCGAGAACAATTGAAACATATCCGACCGTTTTTCACGCTGTGGCAACCGTGGCCGGCCGGCTCCGCAACGAAATTACATTCTGTGATATCCTAAAGGCGATGTTTCCCGGCGGTTCTATCACCGGCGCTCCAAAAATCCGCTCAATGGAAATCATTGACGAGACCGAGCCGACAGCCAGAGGCGTTTACACCGGCAGTATCGGCTATATCGGTATTGATGGAAGTGTCTGCTTGAATATTACCATCAGAACGATTATCATCAAAAACCAACCCGTCCTGAGCAAGGTCGAAGGAAAGGCCTTTGCACAGACCGGCGGCGGAATAGTCGCAGACTCCGACCCGCAAGCCGAATGGGACGAAACTATCACAAAAGCAAGAGCGCTCCTGGCAGGAATAAAAGCTACGCAGCAGAACAGAATACGGATAAAGGATATTCAACAGATAAATGCAAAATCCAAAGCACGAAATAATAGAAAAACTCGAAGCACGAAACTCTAAATCCTAAACAATATCGAAACTCAAATGTCCAAATGTTCAAAACTTATTGTTTTGGTCATTTGAATTTGTTTAGGATTTAGATATTAGAATTTTGAATTTGATAACGGCTTTGTTTCGGATTTTATACAAGCTAAGATGTCGGAAAAAGTTTTCTTAAATGACCGATTAGTTGATATCGATAAGGCCTGTGTGTCGGTTACCGACAGCGGATTTCTGTACGGGGCTGGGCTTTTCGAAACGATGCGAGCCAACAACGGCGTTGTCTTTTCACTTAAAGACCATCTGGACAGATTGTCTTTTAGCGCAAGGGCTTTATCTATTCCAATAGAAGAAGCCTACGACAGAAAACATATCACTGATGCCACCTATAAACTGCTCAAGGCAAATAAATTAACAGAAGCACGCCTTCGGCTGACTGCAACATCCGGGCCAATGGCCAAAGCGGATGAGCAGCACAAGCCAACACTTCTTATCACCGCCACGAAATTAAATCCCTATCCGCCCGAATACTATAAAAATGGCGTTATGATTGTGCTGTCCCCGTTCAGGCAGAATACTGCTGAGCCGATTTACGGACACAAAACAACAAGCTATTTCTCACGTATCCTCGCGCTGAAGCTGGCACACCAAAAGCAAGCAGCAGAGGCATTGTGGTTCACGGTGGATAATCGCCTCGCCGAAGGGTGCATAAGTAACGTGTTTTTGGTTAAGGATTCGGTACTGTATACCCCGCCTATAAGAACGCCGGTATTGGCAGGCGTCGCCAGAAAAACCGTTTGCCAAATCGCCTTAAGAAATTCCATCAACTTTGTCGAAAAGGATTTATCTATAGACGATTTGCTGGCCGCCGACGAAGTCTTTCTGACAAATGTAATTATGCAGATTCTGCCGGTATGCAAGATAGAAAAACACGATGTAGGTAACGGCAAGCCCGGCCCAATGACTGAAAAGCTGCGAAAATACTTTGACGAGTTTATCAAAAATGAATGTCAAAAAAATAACCTTATATGAATGGAAATAAAAATGCAAAACATAGATATTACTCGACGATTGAGTAAACTTATGCCAACAGGAGCGCTGTTAATTGCCTTTATATTTGCCGCTGTGTTACTTGCTCAAGAGAAAGAAAAGGAGAAAAAACAAGAGGAGAATATGAGTATCGGCGACCGCTTTCACCACGAGACCTGCATGACATGGAAAGGCGCTATTGGGGACATGCTCAGCAAAAAACCCCCGGAACCGCCTCAGTATAAATCCTACCCGAAGGCAGAAAAGATACAATTACCGAAGCCTGAGTATTCCGGGATGACCGTCGAAGAAGCCCTTAAGAAACGCCGTTCAATACGCAATTATTCCACAAAGCCCATTAGCAAAGAGCAACTGTCACAGCTTTTATTCGCCGCCCAGGGGGTAACGGGAAAAATGTATGGCAAAGCTCTGCGTACAGCACCATCAGCTGGCGCTTTATATCCTTTTGAAATTTACGTGGTCGTTAATAATGTGCAGGATTTGCCGAGGGGTATCTATCACTATTCGGTATTAGACCACACAATTGAGTTGGTCAAAGCTGGTGATTTCCGCGACCAAATCACCGATGCAGGCATGAAGCAAGAGACGTTAGGTAAATCCGGCGCAACCTTTATCCTGTCAGCGATTTTTGACCGTGTCCGTTACAAGTATGGAGAAAGAGGCATGCGATATGTATATATGGAAGCCGGGCACATCAGCCAGAATATATATCTTCAGGCAACCTCATTGGGGCTGGGCTCTGTTTGTGCCGGCGCGTTTTTAGATGAAAAAGTTAACCAATTGATTGATGTTGACGGCAAAAAAGAAGCTGTGATTTATCTGCATCCGGTCGGCTGCTTATGAGACGTCAGGATATTAATTACGCTGTGAGCATCCTGTTGTTAGTTTCTATTGCTATCACGGCAATAACGGGTTATATCCAGGCGCAACTGGACCTTCGCAGGTTTGTTCCGCACCGGTACTTTGCTTATATTACGCTGGCTCTTGCCGCCATCCACGTATATCTTAACGCTGGAAAGCTCTGGCGATACAGCCGGGGAAAGTTTAAAAGAAAAACATTATGAAAGTAAAAGATATTGCAAATCAAATCGAAAGAACAGTCCCGCTTGATTTGGCGCAGGACTGGGACAATGTCGGACTGCTTATTGGCGACCCACTGAAGAACGTAAAAAATATATTATTAACTATCGATGTTACGAAGGACGTTCTCGCAGAGGCAAAGAAATTAAAGGCCGACCTGATTGTAAGTTACCACCCTATTATTTGGGACGGTCTAAAGAAAATCACGGCTGACAGCCAAAGCACTGTTGTCTATGATTTGGCTCGATGTGGGATTGCTGTTTTTTCAATACATACGGCTCTGGACGCTGCCATAGGCGGAGTGAACGACGGCCTTGCGGAAATTATCGATATCCGTGACGCAAAACCTATCGGTGATTATGTCGATAGTGCCATTGGTGACAATTATAAACTTGTTGTCTTCATCCCCATCAAGTCGGTGGAGAAGGTTTCAGATGCGATTTTTGCCGCCGGCGCAGGTAAAATCGGAAACTACAGCCATTGCGGCTTCGCAGCCGTGGGAGCAGGCAGCTTTTTGCCTCTGAAGGGCGCAAAGCCTGCTATAGGGAAAAAGGGTAGGATAGAGGCGGTGCCGGAGATAAGATTCGAGACGATTGTACCCCCTGAAAAACTTGAAGATTGCATCACAGCAATAAAAAACGCACATCCTTACGAGACACCCGCCTTTGACGTCTTTAAACTCTACAACCCTCAGACTAAATTCGGCCTGGGCAGAATCGGCAAGCTGGCCAAACCTATGCGGACCGAACAAATAATAAGGAGAATAAAAAAATTCACCGGAGCGAAAGCCATCGGCATGATCGGAGATGAAAAGCGCCTGGTAAAAACAGCTGCAGTTTGTGCCGGCTCGTGCGGCAAGCTCATCGATTTGGTCATCGCCGCAAAGGCCGATTTGTACTTGACCGGCGAACTAAAACATCATCAGGCATTAGCCGCACAAGAAGCCGGCTTGACCTGCATCTGTCTAAGTCATAGTGTCTCGGAACGCTTTATATTAAAAAATTTCGCTAAACAATTGCAAAAAAAGCTGAAAAAAGTAATAATAAAAATCAGTAAAAAAGACGCAGACCCCTTTAGATGGAAAGAAATATGACAGAAGAACACGAACGAGCGATGCCCGTCCGCCGTAGCTTCAGCGAAGGCGGAAGCAATGAGCCGACGGTTGAGTCGGTTATAGAAGCGGTTTTATTTACCAGCGATGAGCCGCTCTCTGCGGAACGATTAGCTAATATCGTCGAGACCTCTGCAAAGCAAATCCACCACCACATTCAAACCTTAAATGACAAATACCAGGCCAACAATAATGCCTTTAGAATAGAACAAATCGCCAGCGGCTATCAAATGCTCACTTTAAGTCCTTACAACTATTGGCTTAAAAAATTGCTTCGCGCCCGCAGCGACAGCAAGCTAAGCCCCGCGGCGTTGGAGACGCTTGCGATAATTGCGTACAAACAGCCGGTTATGCGAGCCGACATAGAAGCCATCAGGGGCGTTGCAGCCGGCGAGATAGTTCGGGCTCTTTGCTACAAAGGACTGGTCAAAATCGCTGGCCGGGCCGAAGTCTTAGGCAGACCAATGCTATACGGCACAACAAAAAAGTTCCTTGAAGTTTTCGGCCTGAACTCACTCAAAGACCTGCCCAAAATCGAGGAACTAAAAAAACCCCCCTCCCAAAAATAATATTATGTATATTGCGTAAA
>CAZMSP010000137.1:0-4709 GCA_964568985.1 uncultured Pirellulales bacterium | reverse complement strand
AACGAGATACGGGTCACGGGCGACGCCTGCCCTGAGCGAAGTCGAAGGGAGCGACAAGTTTTATTTCAGCAGTTCCGCCAACGGCCTTATTTGTAGAGATTGTGAAGCGAGTTTCCCTGACAAAATTCGGCTATCTAAAAAGGCAGCAGGGTGTCTGGGTAATCGGGAATTGCTCGCTGATGCAGATGAAAAAACACTGAATGAAATCGAGAGGGTTTTAATTCACCACTTCACCGAGATTCTCCACCACCAGCCAAAAATGGCAAAGCATGTTCTGGTAACTGGTGAATGGTAATTGGTGATTGGATGCTCGATGCTGGATACTTGATACTAGTTACGGATTGCGTGCTTTGAGTTAGCCGCAAAGTAAACTCACTTTTTCCCTCGGCGGGGGCCAAAAAGACCGTTTTTGCCGTAATTTTGCATAAATCGGCGATTTATTATTTGGAAGTGACTAATATTCCGATGAGGTGACTACGTTGTGGCACTGGGAGTGAAAATTTCTCTTTTGCTACAAATTTCACGGTTTTTCTACCCCTAAGACAAAAATTAACTTGCAAATTACCTGCTTTTTATTATACAATCCCTACCGAAAGCGTAATTATTACCAGCCGGAAAAAACAGAACTCAAATATCGCGTTATTGCGGTAAATAAGGCCGGTGAAGACGAACCTTCAAATGCCGAAATGGTTATTCTATGAGAACTTTGTTGGTTGTAAACCGATAATTGCTGGTATTTGTTTGCCATAGGGCAGAAAGGATGGCTGTTATGAAAGGCAAAGGTCCATTTAGAGATGCACATGAAATGCAGAAAGAAATTAAAGAGCTAAACGAGAAACTAAAAGAACATCATGACAAAGCAAAGATTGAAGGATTTGTCCCGGGCAACTTTGGAAATGGCATAGGCAATAGAAGCTCTCGAAGCATCAAGAAATAATAGCAAAGTCAAGATGGTCGTACTGTAAGTCAATTATACGAAAGAGGCAGATAAAAAGGCTTGCTTATCAGACTTATTTTTGGTATAATTTAAGCCTGGTTTTTATTGCCTTAAGCTACTGTGAATTGTCTATTTATGTAAAGTGATTCTATAAATTAGAGGGATAACAAAATGGCTTGGAGGGTTTATGTAACTACGGCTTTGATTATATCAATATTTAGTGGGTATTCATCGGCTGGAACTATTTATGTTGATGCTAATTCTGCCCTTGGAGGCGATGGAACAACCTGGGGCACGGCCTACAAGTATCTTCAAGATGCTTTATATAAGCCGCCTACAAGCGGTGATGAGATTTGGGTTGCAGAAGGAACTTACAAGCCCGACCAGGATGAAGGTGGCAACGTTACATTGGGCGACCGAAATGCTACATTTGAATTAAAAGAGGGAGTATCTTTTTATGGAGGCTTTCCGATTGGAGGTGGTACTTGGGAAGAGCGAGATCCTCATCTGCATGAAACAATTCTGAGCGGCGACCTAAATGGCGATGATGGCCCAGACTTTGCTAATACTAGTGAAAACAGCTACAACATTTCACACATAGATTGGGCTACAGGGACAACAACTCTTGATGGTTTTGTTTTCAAGGGTGGAAGTGCTACTGGATCGCCTGATCCAGTTGCAAGGCTTTGTAGAGGGGCAGCTTTATGTAATCGGGGCGGTGGCTCAGTAAATCTTTATAACTGTTCGTTTACCCAAAACAAGTCGCTTCAAGGAGGTGCAATATATTTACATCTAGTAAACAATTCACTTATAAAGGCATGTACTTTTACACATAATGATGCGGATTATTTCTTTTATCCAACGTACACTGGAATTGAGGGCCAAGGAGGAGTGCTATATTTCTACGGTTCGAGCCCGACTTTTATAGATTGTGATTTTAGTGAAAATATTGCAGCATGGGGTGGAGTTTTAATGTGTGATAGTTTTGGAGGGTGGCCAGAATTTGAGAGGTATTGTAATCCAAAGTTTATCAATACTGAATTTATAAATAATAAAGTATATGGTTCCGGTGGTGTATTAGAAAATCATGGCGAGGGACATCCTGTAATGATTAATTGCAAGTTTATCGCGAATCGAGCAGATTATGATGCAGGGGTATCAGAGGGGGATGGTGTTTTCCAAACTGCACAAGAAACATTTACTAATTGTACAATTGTTGGAAATACTGCTGGTCGTGATTGTGGAGCAATCGGAGCTTCAACTGAAACGCATGTATATAATTCCATCGTATGGGGAAATAAAGATAGCTCTGGAATAAATGAAAGGTCTCAGATAGAACTTGCTGATTCTGATGTAACATCGAGTTGTATCCAAGACGATGACCCAGATGATAGCTACATTCCATTTGGAGGTGCAGCAAACAATAATATCGACGACAATCCTAAATTCACGCGTGATCCATACGATGGTGGTGACGGTTGGGGTGTGGGTGATAACGACGATTATGGCAACTTACGTTTACAACATACTTCTCCTTGTATAGATACTGCGGACAATGCTTCTGTACCTGCGGATTCAAATGATCTTGATGAAGATTTAAATACAACCGAGCCTATTCCTTATGATCTTGATGGTCACCCAAGAATTGTAGATGGCGACTGTAACAGCACAGATATTGTTGATATGGGAGCTTATGAGTTTTCCTATACTTATCTTGGTGATTTTGCAGGCGGCTGTGATGTTGATTTTGCAGACTTTGCCGTTTTTGCTTCGGCTTGGCTAACAGAAGAAGGCCAAGCTGGATATGACCCTAACTGTGATATCGCTGTTCCTTACGATGGAGCAATTGACGAAAAAGACCTTCAGGTGTTTACTGATAACTGGCTTTTAGGCCGTTGAATCGCTTTGGATTTTCTGAAGAGCTTTTATGCATAGGGCCTCACACGTGCTACTGTGATGTGGAACAAATCGCATCGTCTCGATACTTATCCGCATGAGTGTGGTCTTATAAGTTTTTAACCTCTCTGTCCGCCGGAGGCGGATAAATGTTCTGGCTATACAGGCAAATCTACTGCTCGGTTTTCTCAAAAAGGTCGGGTTGGTCAGCTGAATCTTTCTTTTTGCCTGTGGCAGAGCTATGGTATTTCAGGCCAAGATGTTCGCAGGCGGTCTTTGTAATTTCCCGGCCGCGTTTGGTTCGGCGCAAAAAGCCGATTTGCAAAAGATACGGCTCGACCACGTCCTCCAGTGTGTCTCTTTCTTCGCCGAGTGTAGCGGCAATGGCATCTACGCCGGCTGGGCCGCCATCGTATGTATTGACCAATGCACGCAAAAAGGCCCTGTCAAGTTCGTCCATGCCTAACGTGTCAATCTGCTCCATCTTAAGTGCGTTTTCGACAATCTCAGAACTAAGCACACCTCTGCCTTTGACCTGTGCATAGTCACGGACTCTTTTTAACAATCGATTTGCCACCCGTGGAGCTCCACGAGAACGGCTGGCAATCAATTCGAGCGTCTCATCCTCATATTTCAATTGTAATAATCCTGCGGACCTTTTTAAGATGGCCGTCAACTCATCGCTATTATAAAAATCGAGATGATACAGCATTCCGAATCGGCCGCGAAGTGGGGCGCTCAATAATCCTGCACGCGTCGTCGCGCCAATCAAGGTAAAACGCTTCAACGGGAAATTGATGGTCTTTGCGTGCAGGCCGCTATCAACGGTAAAATCGACCCTGAACTCCTCCATCGCAGGGTAGATAAATTCCTCGACCGGCGTGCTGAGCCGATGCACCTCATCGATAAAAAGCACATCGCCGGTATTTATATTGCTCAAAAGGCCCATCACATCGCCTTGCTTTGTCAGAGCCGGCCCCGATGAGCTGCGAATCCTCGCCCCCATTTCATTCGCTACGACATTGGCCAGCGTCGTTTTGCCGAGACCGGGCGGGCCGTAAAATAAAATATGCTCCAACGGCTCGCCTCTTTGCTTAGCTGCCTCTATAGCGATGGCAAGTTTCTCTTTGACGTTGCACTGGCCTATACATTCATCCAGAAATTTCGGCCTAAGCGCAACGTTGAAACTCTCCTCCTGCTCGTTTAAAGACCGACTGCTTATTACTCTACCTATAGCCATAGTAATGAAATCAAATATCAAAAATTAAATATCAAAATTACAAATCAAAATTCAAAAATGACATAAAGTTTCATTGCGAGCGAGGCACAGCCGAGCGTGGCAATCTCTCTGTTGCGAACAGTTGAGATTGCTTCGGTCGCTCTGCTCCCTCGCAATGACGTTCTACATTTTGCATTTTTACATGTCATTTTGATTTTTGCATTTTAATTTTTGATTTTACTTTTAGACTTCTACTCCCTGCTTTAACCTGTACACCAGCGGCACAAGCGCTTCAGCCGATTTGATATCAGGGTGCCTCCGGCAGGCAAGCTCGATAAGCTCCATCGCCTCATTTCTTCTTTCGCCCCAGGCGATAAGAATCTCCATCGCTTCAATCTGGAACGGCTTAAATATCGCCTCCGCCCCAGCCCGGCCGGCTTCCGCTCCAATTGCAAAATCACCAACTTTGCCCTTAAGCTCGGCGACAATCTGCTGAGCCATTCTTTTGCCGACTGACGGCAGCGATATCAATATTTTATCATCGCCGTTTTCTATCGCCGTTGCTATGGTAGCTATCGGAATGCTCAGCGACCGCAGGCCCTTTTTTATGCCCACACCTTTGACGCTGATAAATTTTCTGAAGAAATCTCTTTCGCC
>CAZMSP010000136.1:0-4755 GCA_964568985.1 uncultured Pirellulales bacterium | reverse complement strand
CTTTGTTGCCATTTGCTAATCTCCTAATTTACAATGTCTTAAATACGGTTTTTTGGTTTTAACGTCTTTTACAACAACAAACAAAGTACTTTATTTATTATGTGTCTATTTTGCAAGAGTTTTTTTGTAATTTGGTGTAACATATCTATTTCCGGCGCAATTATACGTGTGGTGATGGTTGATGCTATGGCAAAAATTGTGAAGCATCATTGCCCCCCTTATTAACAACCGGTCGTTCTCAATTCTCTATCATTCAAAAATAGAAATCTTCGGTAGTTAAGGGCAATTCCTTATCGAGTGAAAAATCCTTTATAAGAGGAAATAGTTCCAGCCATTTCTCCCGATAGTATTGCAATTTTTGTTCATTGTATGCACTACGAAGATACTTGGTCTGCGTTTGATATTCATGCTTTGTAATCAATTTAGATTTATATTCCAAGTTGAGTTGTAACAATTTATCTGTATAATCACACTCCTTTTCAAAGGAGAACAGGTCGCTTAGTGCTAATTCCTGCCAATATTGTAAATCGTAGTTGCCGTATCCTATCTTATTGCCCTGACTGTCTTTATAGATAATCGTCACCTTTTGAAGATTTGGCATCCTATCAAAAACACAGACCCGTGTTGATTGGCCTAAAGCCTCAAAAGTATCAAATATCAATTCAATCATGGATTTTACAGGGAGTTCCAGGTACAGCACCTGATTTTTTGTGTCATATTCCAAGGGCTTTACGCGGTAAAAGCACAGCCCCTCCCTTAAAAAATAATCATACAAACCCATATCGTCCAAAGATTTTGGTTCGCACTTATCCCCAAAAAGCACTCTATTACCAATTTCATGGGAAGAATTATAAAAGAACGAACTATGATGCATTTCAGCAGCCATAGAAGTCTCAGCAACCCTCCTGTTCCAATAATCCTCGATCTTAAGTACAAACGAAGGCCGGTTTGGGGCTAATTCCTTTTGTATATAATCCCCCAAAACCTCCAACTCTGTTGATGTCATGGGTTTGGTGTGGAGACGAAGCCATCTTATGAATGCTCCTGTGCCTTTGTCTAATACAGAAATCAGTTTTTTCCTGGCGGAGTCCAAAACAAATTGACGTTCTGCCGGGGTTAAAGATTTGACAGGCTTAAAAATATACTCTTCTGGGCTTTTATTGATTTGTGTATCCGTGGAAGCTTTGAAAACTTCGTTATCGGTTGAAGAGATGGCTTCGATGCGCTCAACGGCATCGTCGATTTCTTTGGAAGCTTTGAAAACCTCGTTATCGGTTGTAGAGCCGTCCAATCTGTTTTTATAATACGGCTGATGAGCTCTCTCGGAATTCTTAACTTTCCGATAGTGGCCAACTATACCTATTAAGGTAAAGATGCCTAAAAGCGCAAAGATGGCAACAATTTTCCACTTTGCTTTTGGGAAACAGCTGCGATTTTCATTTTTACTATCGAGCACAAAAATCTGTTTGCACTTAGGGCATTTAATTTTTTTGCCTTTATATTCGTTGGGAGTTTTAAATACGACGTTACAATGTGGACATTTTATTTCCATATCAAATCCCATTATACAGACGCTATGACCCAATGCGCCAATAGCCACAGCTCAGCCATGTGCGGCTGACGAGGCTGGCCTACTATTGTTTTCTACTAACGCAGTTATGTCAAGCAAGTTTGCTTGCAGCACCACCATTGGGTATTGCTCGGTCTTTTTTATGCGCTCGCCATATCGGTAATTTGCATTTGAAGTATTTTTCGAGTCTCGCTGGTAATTTTGGCTTGTTCGCTTATTCGAATCGGCCAGACCCAGATTATCTTTTCGCTATCAGAAACAATAAGCACCTTTTGACGCATCTCTTGTGGGACTTTTGCAGCGGTCAGGAATTTGCCCACTTTTTTCTCCCCGGCCAAACCCAACGGCCAAAATCTGTCGCCTGCTCTGCGATGACGAACCACCAACGGCAGTTTGACCTTATCAAAATCAAAGCACTCAATAAGCTTGTAACTGGTAATTGGTAACTGGTAATTGGTAATTGGAGCATCAAGTATGGTGGTTTCTATCAGATAACATCCGAATTTCGTTTTTCCCGGGATTTCGATGGTCTTACCTGTCGACTCATCAGCAGTAAAGCTTCCTTCAGGATGGGTAAAGATTAGGTGTGTGTATTCTCTTTGAACTATAAAACCATTTGGCAATGTGATTTTCTTACCGCTGGCTTTTTGTTCTGCCAACTGCAATATCCTTTCATAGTGCCGATGTGTTAAATCTCTCTCGCCGCTGCCTAATTGAGTCAGACTCCGCCGGACAAGCTCAACCTTTACCGGCTGCGGCTGGGCCAAAAAACTCTTCAAGTCCAACGTAATTCTGTCACCGCTGGCCTCGACCGTCTTGGGCCATACTCTCTCTGCTTCGCTGCAAAGCAGAGTGTAAAACCGCTCGGCTGAGACGGACAAATTAAACAACTGCTCGACAACAGAACTGCTGCATTGCTGCTGCAACTCTGGCATCAGCCGATGCCGAATAAAGTTTCGCCTGTACGAGCAATCGACATTCGTGTGGTCATCCCGCCATTTTAGATTTTGCTTTTTCAAATACTCAATAATCTCATCGCGCCCGACACACAGCAGAGGTCTTACAAAATTGATATTGCCAGCAAAGACTCGCTTCGGCCAGATTCCTCCCAGGCCACGAAAGCCGGTTCCGCGACTGAGCCGCTGCAAAATGGTCTCAGCGTTATCGTTTTTCTGATGTGCCGTTGCTATGCAATTGCAGTTGTTGGCCTTTGCAATATCAAGCAGACTGTCGAGCCGCAGCTTCCGGGCCGCGGTTTCAATCGATAGCTTATTACGACGAGCAAACTCCCGTACGTCCACACGTCTGGTTATTACGGCCAGCTTTAGTTTCGCCGCCTCTTCAATAACAAAATCTTCATCCTTATTTGCTTCAGCCCCTCTTAATTGATGATTTATATGAGCGCAGAGCAACTCCACACTTAAAATGTTCTCGGCCTTCAATGCACACATTGCATATAAAAGTGCCGTCGAGTCAGCTCCGCCGGAAACAGCTAACAAAACTCTACCCGACGAGCCAAAAAGTGCATTTGCCTTTATAAAATCCGCAACCTTGTTCTCAAATCCGGTCAACATTGCCTAACTTTATACAGTGTAAATCCTTCGACGGTTCGGCTGAGCTCACCGCAGGCTTCGCTCAGTCCTATGGACTCCTAACGGAGGACAAGTCTGTTTTTGAAAAAGATAAAAAAATGGGCCTGACGTCTATACAGGCCCAAAATTCTATCGAAAAATTTTTCTCAAACTTTCATCAATCCAATTTGCTGCCTTTTTTACTCTCAGTCAGCTCCTTAATTCGTTCCTCCGTCCACAGCTGCCATTGCTTATGCTCTCCTTCTTTCTTGATTGCTTTCAGGGCCTTCTGATAAAGCTCCAGTGCCTCTGCTCTTTGGTGAAGCCGCTGGTCTAAGATATAGGCCTCCTTGAATCTTGCGGGGTAAGTCGTTTCAGCGTTCCACTGATAAGTTCTTTTGTAGTATATAAGAGCTATGCTGTAGTCCTTAAAATACTCATAAATTTTGCCCGCTCTGTACGCTGCGTCGTCAATCTTATCGCTCGAAGGATGCTTCTTTATAAGCTCGTTGTATTTATCCAAGGCCAGTCGTAATAAATCGTTGTCTTTAATTACAATTAGCCGGTTGCCTTGTTTTTCAAGCCGCACTGCATCACCATAAAGCTCGTCCGCCTCCGGAATCGCAGTGGCCGCTTTCAGGTTCGGACCGGCCACCTCCGCCTCGATGATGTATTTATATTGCGGCATAGCGTTCAGAGCAGCCAGCTCCTTTTTAGCCCACTGCAGCTTCATATTGTTGCCTACCTTGTTGTAATAGTCTATCAGTAATTGAAGTCCCTGACGATATGCCTGCCGATTGACTGCCATCTGCTCGACGGTATCAATCTCTTCCTTCTGGCTGACCTTGGCCTCGCCGGTATAGCTGTACTTCTTCGCAGAAGTTGCTATAAGCCGGCCTTTGCCTTTGTCGGCCCCGCCGCAGCCGGCCAACACGTTTAACAGGACTATTAGTACTGCGGTCAAAACTATCCTTGCCATAATTGCCTCCTTTCGGCCTCTATCCAAATCTCACGGGTACGAACAAAGATTAAATTCCGGTTTTTATCAATTATCACTCGAAATGCCTGCCGTCAAGAACAAACTTTTAAAAAATAATCCGAAGTCTATAATGCTCTTAAGTATTATCATCAAACTCAAACAGGAATTATATGCAAATCGCCGGAATACACGAATCACTTGTGGATTGAAAATCAGCCGAGAACTGAAAGGATTTTTTCCAGAACGGGCTGACTAAAATCCTGGCCATAAAATCTGATAAAGATTTCTTTTTTCACTTGTCCGACAGATATTTGCGGGTATTTGTTATAGATGGAACTGCGCACTATCTGTTTAGCAGTATCATACATAGAGCAGCCCATAAGCAGTCGCTGCTCGCCGGATTTGAGCATCATCAGATTTTGAAAACGAACAGCAATATCAGGATGTGTGTCGTTCATTGCGTGCCTCTTTATACAGTCCTTCCAAATGCAATTTTCCAACCCAATTATCAATATATTTTAAGTCTAAATTGTCCACTGTTTTTATCAGATTTCTTACATCTTTGATCTGCATTTCGGACAAACTGTCTTTTGCCCAGAGCAGCTTTGATATAATCAGGTCTTCCGGAGAGATAA
>CAZMSP010000135.1:0-4772 GCA_964568985.1 uncultured Pirellulales bacterium | reverse complement strand
AATAATGTCGTTTATTGTCAAGCAGGCCGCCGAAGGCATTTTTCATGGAACCTGTAAAATTAGTATAGATGTGGCACTTGATTGTCGGCAGATGTACAATATTTTTTCCGTGGAAATAATCCGGTATGAAAATGCCTTTCGGAAAGATTTTGTCCAGCACAAGCATTTCTGCCTTAGGCTCATAGCGCTTCCACTTCATATCTGAAGATTTGAAATTGTACTTGATGGGTACGCCGTAGTGTTCGCAGACGGGCTTTTGCTTATTCAGTATCTCTCCTGCTTTGGCACTGGTCACTACCGTTTCATTCTCAACACACACCAGCTCTTTAAATCCCAGATTTCGCAACCCAAGTATTGTGCCCTCTAATTGCCATGGAGTCGTATTGGCACTCGGATACATCAGGTGCCATGACATATTGTTTTTAAGAATAGTAGTTGCACCAACTTCTAGCGCATCTTTGACCTGAGCCAATTGCATCACTCTCTGAACGTCCTGCAAAACAGTTTCCGGTCTTGTTCGTACGATAGCAACTTTGCTCATAACACTATCCCTTTTGTTACTGTATGGTAAACGTTCTATTGCCGGTCGACCACGCGATATATCGGCCCTGTTTTAATGAAATCGTAATACTTAAGCAAATAATCCGGGCAGTAACCTGCTACTGGCGAAACAACATAAACTGCCCGCTCGGCTACCAACTTACCAATAGTATCTTTTGTAGGAAACGTAATAGGACTCTCGTAGCTTCCATGCGTCGAGACAATTTTCACATCGGGAGCTGTTCCTTTAACTTCCTGAACATACCAGAGTGGATAAACTGTGGTGCCGTCGGCAATTATTATTGCCTCTTTTTCAACGCTGCCTAATGCTTCGTTTGCAAATAGTTCCGGACCACTGCTTGCTCTCTTCCAGGGCTGTAAGAAATGGGTGTAATTATTACGATACGGAATTGTCCTCTTCATCCCTAAATTCACTTTCAAATTTTCTGCAGCGATAGGCACAAATTTGTATACTGCCAACGGCAACAGTGCAAACAGAAAAATCAAAATCGCATATAGCTTTTGAGGATACCGCTGAAAAAAAAGATGCATCCCAACGCCGATAAGGATAGAAACCACGCAATAAAAAGGTATAAAAAATGCGTATCTATCTGGTATGGTATATCTAAAGGCAAATACGAAGAAAAGTACTAATAATGCCAGAAGGACCTTTGTGAAACTATGAGACGGCGACACTTTTTTGAGTCCATAGAGACCTACAAAGAAAAATATTACATTTGGGGTGGGGAAATTGTAGGCAATAAGCATCAGATTTTCTTTGACAAGCCTGGTTGAAAGACTTGTGTTAAGGACAGCACCTTGCCACGCATTGCCGAAAAGTGCTGAAGCTAAAGTAGCTGTAAAATCGTCGGTTTCAATGATATTCCTTATGATTAGATATTCGTATGGTGCTGCACCCACAATCCACAGCAAAACTATAATTCCAAAGTGCCTTAATTTAATTTGCCTTTGAACTAATAGAGCTGCCAAAAACACCAGGTAGCAAACAAATGCGATAACACCAAGCATATGGTTGGCAATTGCCAGACCGTTAAAAAGAGCCAGCAGATATAGAAACACCATACGTTTTGTTTTAATGTACTGCAGCAGCATTACTAATTCAGCCAGCAGCAGCGCTGTGTACAGAGGATAGGTTTCTGCTATTACTGCATGCCGCCACATTGTATGTGACAGTGCCAATGTAATGGCAGCGATTAGGGCCGGTAAAATCTTCTTTAGCCATAATCGTAGTAGTAAAAACAGATTTGCGACAGTAAATGCTCCTGCAACCGCTGAAATCAAATTTACCCTGTAGGCGAATTCACCGAACGGGATATATTTCACGCCTATTCCGATAATATGGTAAAGCGGGTGCGAAAGAGCCAGGCCGAGCTTGCCCTCAATATCGTTATGCCAGATTCGGTATTGATACATTCCGCTATCCTGCCAGAGCGCCCCTGGTGCACAGCTTATTACATAAAGCGATGTTGCCAGAGCCAGAATGGTCAGATAACTACTTGCAGGATATTTCTTATTACTACCTGCCATATTAAATTGACACTCGAGAATAATAGCTAATAGAGGTTCTGAAACCAGCCGACAATGCTCTTTCCCCAGCAGATAATGCTAAGAACAAATACTATCCAAATCAGAATTGTTATCTGAAAAGGCCTATCGTGCAGGATAAGATCGGTAGGGCCTGCATAAGAACCCTTCATCGAAAGCATCGCAAAACGAAACACAGCATAAACCACTATCGGCAGGGTATAAATAAAGTAGTTGGTGCCGAATTGTTCAACGGTTCTTTCGTTTAGTCCATAGATCAGAAACGCAACCACCGCAATTCCTGCTGAAAGAGTAATAAGATGCGTAAGCAATTCAGGCGTATATTCGATCAGCGTAGGTCGGTGGTTATGCGCTTGGCTCCTGTCGCTTACTGTTACAACTTCACTGTACCGCTTACAAAAGCCCATGAATAGACAAATCGTGAACGTACAGATAAACAGCCACGGGCTGATTTCAACTTTAATAGCCGCTGCTCCTGAAGCAGCCCGAAGCGCAAAGCCCATCGCGATACAAATAACATCCACCAGCACCATATTCTTGAGAAACATCGTGTAAAAGGTTTGAAGTAACAGATATGCCAGAATTATCAGTGCTACTGTAAGTGACAGATTCCCTGCCAGCGATAGGGCCAGCAGCAGGAAAACCAGGCCTTCTGTAATTGCTGTTTTTGTACTTATTTGGCCGGATGCTAACGGACGGCTCTTTTTTAGTGGATGAGCCAGGTCACTCTGCCTGTCCTTGATATCGTTTAGGATATAGGCAAAGGAAGAGGCAAGGCAAAAAGCCGCTGCCGCTGCAAAAGCCTGAAACCACGCATTGATATTATGCATTTGCAGTCCGAAGATAACTGGCATAAGGACGACACCGTTTTTTATCCAGTGTCCGGGCCGAGCTAATCGTATCATTGGCCGTATCAGCATTTCAAGCTCCACTTATTTGTATTTGTTTTCTGTTCTTGAATTAAATAGTAACGGTTAAGCATTGCGTATTATCGATAAACTGTATTGCTCCTTTATAAGCAACGGAAACGAGTAGTTTTTTATTTTGTCTGTTCAATGACTCTTTAAGATTCTCCAGACCTTTATCGGCCTATTAGCCGAAATCGCTTCAGCTAACAAAGATGAGTCTGGTGAAAACGCTATGCTGGAAATGGGGAAGTTGCCGATTTTTATAATAGTAATCTTTTCACCGGTGTTAGCATCCCATATATACACCCTTGGCATCGGCGAGCTGACTGCAGCAATCAGATGACCATCGGGACTTAACGCCATACACGTAATTGTTTGTGGATATTTTGTCTTGGTTTCATATTTATCCATTTCCAGCCGTTTAACAATTTTTTCGGCCGAAATATCGAAGACATACACCCGCCTGCCTGGCTCCGATGTATAAATCGTTTGTCCATCTGGCGAAATGACAACGTTGTTCAGTTCATTGCAGTCTTCTACATAGTACTCCCGGAGCAATTGCTTGTCATTTGCTCCTGCAACAAAAAGCCATCCTTTGTCACCCCCACCCACTGCCGCGACGAGTGTGCCATTGTTAGATATGCCAATATCATTTAGTTTTAATCCGTCTTTTAGGGTTGTTGTTTTAACCGGACGGATTGCATTTGAGTTAGGGTCAATTACTGCCAGTTGAATTTGATTGTCAAAACTGTCATTTGCAAGTGCAGCAGCAGCGAATTTGCCATTTGGACTTGCTTGTAGCAGTTTGCACTTTTTGTCAAAATCTAACGACAGCCGATTCAATTCCTTGTCACCTTTTAGATTGCCGACTATGAGAACGTCGTCTATACCGCAGCCAATCCATAGGATACGCTTGCCACTCATAGCTACCACCTTTTGGGCGTTAACTGAGCCGGTTTGCGGCCAATTAGACAAATCATCCCAGTCCCAGATGTAAATCTCATTATCCGGCGATATTGCTATAAGCTGCTTTCCATATGTTGACAATTTCTTCACACCGCTTCTGGGGTTGCGGAGTTCTTCCACAATCGCCGACCTGTAGTTGGCAATAAACATTACAATTACAATTGCGGCAAAAACCAATAAGAGTAATGCCATCGGACTTTTCTTTTTACTGCCCTGCCTTGCCATTTTTGCCTCTTATTAAAAAACACAATAAAAGTGGGCTAAAGTAGAAAAATAATCCGTAACTTTAGGCACTTCAAATTTTTACTGCTAAATTGTTACTGTCAGATATTCTGTATCATCGGCGAACCGCATTGCTCCTTCATAAGCAGCGGGTATAAGTAAGCAATCGCCCGCCCTAAATTCTACAGCATTTCCTTCCGGGCTACGGCGGGCTCCGCCCCGACGAGCGGCTGGCAGAATTGTTCCAAAGCCGGATAAAATAATCAATATTTTCATTTTACCGGCTGGAGCAAGCAACTCACAGTCCTTCGCCTGATGGCCTTTATCTATCTTGAATTTCTCACAATCCACCAACCGACCTGCTGTCCTTACCGAAAGCTCATCCTCGGACATATCGAAGCGGATACTTTCCAATGCCTCCTCAATGTGAAGTTGTCTTGGTTTTCCGGCATCGTCAACTCTGTTGAAGTCAAAAACCCTATAAGTTGTATCAGAGGGTGTTTGAATCTCGGCTATTAACAGGCCTGCTCCGATACTGTGTGCAGTGCCGGCAGGGAGAAAATGACACTG
>CAZMSP010000134.1:0-4831 GCA_964568985.1 uncultured Pirellulales bacterium | reverse complement strand
CAAGCACCAGCACTGCCAGAATTGTTATTATCTCTTTTCTAAGAATGACTTTACCTCCTCAAATTTAATTTGAATTTTCCGAACCGCTCCTCACATATTACATCTTTACTTGGCCCTGCCTCAAAACAAATTTATTATAGCAGTTTATCCGGAATTTGCAAGCAAAATCCTGGTTTTTGTGATTATAGTCCACATTTTATCAGATAGGTCAGGGCTGCTTAGATTTGTACGTGTTGCTTTAGGACGTCCAGCTTTGCGCGGATTTCCTCAGCCATTTTGCTGTTTGGAAAATTGTTGATGATTTGCTGGCCGATATCAAGTGCCTGTTCCCATTGCTTTTCGCTGACGGCGATGGAAAATTGCATGCCAAGGTTGTGCAATTTTGTCCTGAAGACATCGCTGGCTGCCTCACGCAGCGCCAATCCTTCATTGGGAGTCAGGTACAGGTCAAGCTCCTTCAGTACCTTCAGACTGCGGTCTGTATCTTTTTGCTGTACAGCGTCGTCCCATTCGCTGAGCAATGCTCTTTTTCGCTCTTGTTTTTTATCAATCAATCTCTGTCGCATTGCCTTTGCCTCTTCGCTGTCAGGATATGCCCCGATTAATCCTTCGATTTGAATACTTGCCTGGACCCACTGATAATTTTCCAGCAGTTGTTCAATATGTGCTATGGACTGATTTATTCTCTCCTGGACGGTTGCAACACGGTATTTCTCCATCTGGTCATTCAACTCTTCGGCAAGGTCCTTGTATTCCGGGCGTTTCTCAATTTCTTCGATTATATTTTTGGCGGCGTCAAAATCCTGCTGCTGGAGTTTCTCAAGGACGACCCGACGCAGTGACTGTCTGTCCGCTTCACGAAATGCAATCGCCTTTGCTGTTTCGCTTACGCGTGTGCTTTCATCGATTTGAGACAGACCTGTCCGTATCTTATCCAAAGCACTGGTAACTTCTTCGAGCTTTGTACTATTGTCTCGAAGTGCATCAAGTATCTTAAATACTCTTGATAGCATCGCCAGAAGTGCGCTTAAAAACACCAATACACCAAGCAGCAATATGAGAGGTCGCACAGCTTCAGATTTTTCGAAGATGTCCGTAAAAACCGAGAGCGTAAATACAATTAATAATGCAAGGCAAACAATCGCAATGTGCCATCTGTATTGCCGAAAGAAACTTGTTGTGTCCATAAATCCACCTCTCCTTATTAAGCCTAACTTTCAGTAGCTGATATTTATTATAATACTAAAGGCCTCGCCTTGTCAATAATTGAAAGAACAAAGCCAAAAAATATAATTGACCGGGGATAAGGCAATTGGCTGTTTTTGTCTGATATTTTTACTCTGCTCGGCAATTCCCACAGCCAACCGGCAAACAATCAACTATAATTAGCGTAATAGCTGGCGTGCTCGCGCTATTACGCAGAGTAGCACTCGTCTCGGCGAAGCGAGCCGTAGCCGGAAAGGTATGAGAAAATATTGGTAAACAACCTGCTGCCGAGCGCAGCACGGCGAGTAAGGGGCGATTGATATGAAAGCGGTTAAACCCGTGAGATATTTAAGTAAATTAGAAAGTATCTTTAATTTTATAGAAGTTATCTCACGGGTTAAATGTGTGTTTTTGCTCTTGGCTGTGGTCAGATGTGCCCCCGCGGCTTTCTGCGAAAGCAGAAGTGGGGGCTGGGCGATGGATAAGCCACAGGAGAATGTAAAAACGGACGAGCAAATCGTTGTAGAAGGAAATAACGAATTTGCTCTGGCGCTTTTCGCAGAGCTGCGAGCCGAAAAAGGTAATCTGTTTTTCTCGCCGTATAGTATTTCAACGGCTCTGGCAATGACCTGCACCGGAGCACGAGGCCGAACAGAAACTCAAATGGCCGAGGTGCTGCATTTTCTAATAATGCCAGGCGACATAGAGCGAGACCCGAGCAGGGGGGCAACCAAGTCAACAGAGCCGGTATGGAGCAAGGAATATTTTCATTCGGTATTTGGAGCTATTATCAAAGATTTGAACTCCAGAGGCCAGAAAGGCGGCTACGAGCTTACTGTTGCTAACGCCTTGTGGGGCCAGCAGGGTTATGAATTTCTTAAAGAGTTTCTTGAATTTATCAAAACAAAATATGATGGTCAGCTTAATGAGGTCGACTTCATAACCGATACCGAGACGGCACGCAAGACCATAAATGCCTGGGTCGAAGAAAAGACCAAAAACAAAATCAAAGACCTTATTCCCAGTGGAGTGCTCAGCGAGTTGACCCGGCTGGTTTTGACAAATGCCATTTACTTTAAAGGCAACTGGGCAAGGCAATTCGAAACTGATAGAACAAGGTCGGCTCCATTTACTCTGATAAGCGGCGGTAAAGTCGATGTTCCTATGATGAACCAGACAGCGGAGTTCGGCTATATGGAAACTGAGGATTTTCAGGGTCTTGAACTGCCCTACGTGGATAATGAACTATCGATGATTATTTTTCTTCCCAAAACCAGCGAAGTCCTGAGCTTGCCGAAGGGTGATGGACTGGCTGATTTTGAGAAAACGCTTACAACCGAGAACCTTTCACAATGGATGAGCAGACTTCACGAGCGCAAAGTTATAGTTTCTGTTCCAAAGTTTAAGATGACAGATGAGTTTTCTCTTGTCTCTGTGCTCAAATCGATGGGGATGATAGACGCTTTTGCGCCGGATGCAGCTGATTTTTCGGGGATGAATGGCAAAAAAGACCTTTTTATTTCAGCGGTTGTTCACAATGCCTATGTTGATGTCAACGAGGAGGGGACCGAGGCAGCGGCAGCAACGGGGATAGTTGTAGGTGTAACCTCTGTCGGGCCAAGCCACACACCAATTTTTAGAGCAGACCATCCTTTTCTATTCTTAATTCGGGACAACCACTCCGGCAGCATTTTGTTTATTGGCCGCGTGATGAGTCCTAAGGTGTAGTGCCCACAACATAGCGGTGCTCGACAGGCAATTTTCGCTATCTTTTCTTCAGGACATAATAGTTTTTCTGAACACTACCCATAGGCTTCCATTCCAGAAATAAGTATATTGCTCCTCCTATCTCTTTTATCAGATATTTATTTTTTGTTTTGTTCCCGGGGTGCCACAAATAGCCTTCCCTCCACTTCCAGATTTTAGAGGTCCTGCCATCCCTGAAGAAAGTAAGCTCCTTTAGATAAAAGGTACCTTGCCAGTGTTTTTGGCCGGGTATGAAATCATCTATATTAGGAACAAAATCAACAGTTCGCCATCTGCCGAACGGGTTCTGACTTACAACAGAGGTAGTTTTTCTTCTGCTTTTAACTTTGTCGGGCTTTGCATTTTTTACAAGGTCGATAAACTTTTGAGGGTTTATAATTTTAGCTCCGTTTCTCTTTACAAGTGCCGATTCAAAAAGAAGCTGCCGCATTTGTTCAGGATTAAGCTCCGGCCTTATCTGCCATCCCATAGCCAATACACCGGCACAGTATGGAATAGTCCAGCTAAGCCCGCCGGTTCCACAGTATTGGTAGCTGCAATCACCTTTGTTGTACTCTTCAGCAGTTGTCCTCGGCGCTGACGGGACAAGCAGGCGGGTTGTAGGATGGTATCTTGATCTTGGGTCGCCGGGAGTGCATTGACTGACACTTTCGGGCATTTTGGCATCGTACCAGCATTTTCCAATGAATCCATGATGAGTAGTACAGTCAAGCACAAGGATGCCTGCAGCTTCGGCGCGTCTGCAGGATTTATCCCACATCTGTTGATTTTTTTCGAAAGGAGACCCTGGTCCGGAAGGCGCCGCTGAAACAGACACAACGCGAATTTTTTCCGAAGCTGGCAAATGCTCGTTCTGCTCGATTATCCAGTCAAGAGCTTGGGCTTGGTAGGCAGTGTCTTTTGTCCATGATGGAGCCGCAGCATAGTAAACGTTGGCGTCGGGAGCTGTTCCACAGTTAGTACCTGCGAGCAGGCTTGTAACCGCTGGGCCGTGCATACTGCTTTTTGTCCCACAGCCAGTATCGTGATAAGCCACAATTTTGCCGGCGAATTCAGAATGGTCCAGATACAGCGGCTGGTCGATGATAGCAACGTTAACGCCCTTACCTGTGATGCCTTGCTGATGTAGCTTGCGAACGCCAAGACCTGGATTCATCGTATTAGTAAGAATTTTATTCGGGTCGCATTCGGCAGGCAATTTTTCGGCTTTTGGCCAAATCGTTTTCTCGTTAAATCGTAATGTGTGGATAAGATTCGGCTTGCCGGATAGATCCAAACTGCTTAAATCTTTCCATCGCACATCGTCAAATTCCTTGACCGATTGTACAGGCCGGATTGCTTGGAACGAGGCCTTTTTTGCAGGACGAGCTGTTATAGGAGAGCTCCTGCCTGTCATATAAGTCATATACAGAGCCGTTACCTTGTAGTCCATAAAGAAGAAACGTACCCTCTGGTCCCTTCGGCTATAGTAGCAATAACCCTTCTTGCCGTCGATGTCCTTATAAAGAATGCTGTCCTTGTAGGTGCATGGCTGACCTATGATAGTTTCTGTTGGCTGGCCGACCGTATCTAAAACCTCTTCGAGTGATGAGCCAACCTGGAGTTTTCCGCGAAAAACATAGCCATGCTCAGTGTGCCGGAGTTCGCTGACCAGGCCGTTACTTATGACAACACTAAAACCATTCGGATAATCGAGGATATAAGTTGAAGGTAGGTTGTCCTTTGTGAAGGTTTTGTTGCCAAAAAAGTATTTTTCTGGTTCCCCGAAAATCCTGATAACGTCCTCAGAAGTCACTCTGTCGATATCTAATTGGGCAACTTTGTCGTTGATATTTGCGGCAGTAACAGCGTTCAAAAA
>CAZMSP010000133.1:0-4837 GCA_964568985.1 uncultured Pirellulales bacterium | reverse complement strand
ATGCCTGAAAAAGTCTGATAGACGCCGTCATTTATATGGTAGAAGATTTTTCCGTTCCTGTGCGCCTTTCCTATTATTTCTGAAACAAGCACGGCGGTTGTCGCAACCATAAATCGTCCCGGCTCGGCGATAATTTCTATATCAGGCGGGAAAAGTCTTTTAGATTCAGAGTTTATTATCTTCGCAAGCTGCCCGAATCTGGGGACCTGCGGATCATAGGGCACCGGGAATCCTCCGCCGATGTCCACAATTCTTGTATTGTAGCCCTTTTTCCGGCAGTCGTTGAAAATTTCGGCTGTTATCTGTAGTGCCGAACTGTAATTATCGAAATTTGTGCACTGGCTCCCGACATGAAAACTCAAGCCTTCAACGGTCAGCCCGCAATCGAAGGCCTGTTTTATCAAAGCGACCGCTTCTCCCGACTCGGCTCCGAATTTCGAGCCTAATTCTACTAATGAGCCGCTGTCCGGCACTTTCAAACGCAAGATTAAACCGGCAGTCGGGCAATATTCTTTTATTTTTTTTACTTCGTCTGCATTGTCATAAGTAACAAGCGGCTTATATCTTTTTATCTTTTTTAAGGTGGGCCTGTCTTTGATTGTATTGGAAAAGATTATTTTGTCCCAGATGAAAAAATATTTATCACTTTTTTGAAAATGCTTCAAATACTTGTAAACCTGTATGAACTCGTTGTAGGAAGCGACGTCGAAGCTGGCACCTTCTTTGAACAGCGTCTCAACTATTTCCTGATTCGGGTTTGCCTTTATGGCATAGTAGGCCTGGATTCGCGGCAGATATTTTTTGAAAACCCGATAGTTTTTCCTTATCTTGTCATGGTCGATTATAAACAAGGGCGTTCCATGTTTTTGAGCTAATTTAACAAGTTCTTTTTTCATTTTCTTGTTACAAAGACCTCAGTTTCAAAATAAGTTTTTTAAGCTTTTCGACCTCTTTATTGTTCTCAAGATAAGACTCTATCAATTTTTCCCGCAGTTCCTGTCCTTTGTCATACAATCTTTTTTGTTTTTTGGGTTTAGTCGCCTGTATGGTGTATGCGGTCATTAGAGGAAACGCTACCGTAACATCGAGATACGCGGTGACCGTTTCTTCTAATTTTGTCGGGTCGATTTTACCCCAGCTTGCTGCCTCAGAGGGCGGCGCACCCGACAGGCCGCCCGTATCCGGCCTTGCATCGGTTATATTAATATCATAATCCTGCCCCATTTCCGGTATCATCAGGACCTCCTGAATCTGCGGCTCGGTCTGCAGCATAAAATTCTTGGGGCTTCCGCCTCCGATGAGGATGACCGCAGTTTTGCCTTTCTCGTATCTCTTGGCGTTCAAAATGATGGCGGTCGAATCATTAACATCAATGCTCGGATTTATTTTCAGCTTGAATTTATCCTGCAGGTCCTGTGCTTCAGCGAGAAGCTCAAGGCCGGCTATGTTCATTCCTATCGTAGAATCACCCGGCGAAGATGTAAAAACAGGAATGCCGTTTCTGTAAGCCGCCGCCAAAATACTTACCTGCCCCAGCTTGTTTTTCTGTTCGAGTTCGCTTACGATTTTGCCGAGATGATGATAAAATTCTCGCGTTCCCATCTCTTTTTGGAATTGCGGCCTTGTAAGTATCTCTCTTAACCTCCTGTCGGTTTCCATCAAAACATCTTCATAATCGAACAGGATATCGTATATTCTTGTTACGCCTTTTGCCCGCAGGTCGGCATCGTCAACATTATGGCTTCCTCTATGCATCGGCAGGTTGAACGCATAATGCAAATCGTGATACATATTTGCGCCGGTCGCAGACAGCCAGTCAACAAAGCCATGATTCATCAAAGGTATTATCGTGGAAGGCCCTAATCCTGCCGGAGTTAACGCCCCTGCCAGACTTAATCCTACCGTAACATCCTCCTGAGAATATCTGTCCCTTAGCAGGTGGCAGGCGGCCCTTAGCCTGCCGCCGTTATAAGCATCAAAGTTATCTACCAGTTTTACTATGTCGGTATCTTTAGAAATCGGTTCCGGCAGAATCCTTTTACCCGAGAGGTATTTTTCCTTGCCCGGGCAATTCGACTTATCATTTTTCATTTTTTTCTTTCCGTTTCAAAATTTAATCTTCCTGGACTTTGCGCAGGAGATTCTATCAAAACAAGCAGCAACTAAAAAGCCAAAATCAATAAAAACTTAAATATTGGAAGCTGATTCGCGTAAAGGCCGATGGTGGATTTTTAGTTTGACAGCAACTCCCCTTTTGTTTATAATATGGTTTGAGAGTATAAGATGGCTGAGGGCAAATAGATAGTTGTCCTCTCGATAGTTATTGAAGGTGGCGAAATGACTAAAGAAGAATGTGATATTCTGTATACGATAGGCCACTCCAACCACAAAATAGAGGATTTCATAAACTTACTAAAGAGGCATGGAGTCACCTGTGTTGCAGATGTGCGTTCGGCTCCTTACAGTCGCCATTCCCCTCAATTCAACAGAGAATTTCTTGCTCTTACCCTTCAAACTGCCAATATTGAGTATATGTATCTGGGAAGAGAACTTGGTGCTCGTCGTGATGACGGCTATTCTTGCAACCAAGGCTGTGTTAGTTTTGAGCACATAGCCGAAATGGAGGAGTTCAAGGCAGGACTCCAGCGCTTGATTGCAATCACTTCAGAGCGTCGGGTTGCCTTGATGTGTGCAGAGAAAGAACCGTTAGAGTGCCACAGAAGCATCCTTGTGTGCAGATATCTCAAAGGGCATAATCTTTGTATTAAGCACATCTTACAGGATGGTAGTATCGAAGATCATTGTGACACCGAACGCAGATTAGTTAAGATGTTAAAAATTGAGCCAACTCTATTTGAGCCTTCGAATACAGAACACGATTTTATCGAACAGGCTTATGACCGCCAGGCACAAAAGATTTCTTATCAGTAGAGAGGCTAAAGAAATTGCATGAGAGGGCACAATAGTGAGACAGGAATGACGATTAACATATTCACTATTGGCTTTGCCAAAAAAAGCGCCCGCGAGTTTTTCACAAAATTGAAAGAAGCTGGAGTACAAACTGTGATTGATGTTCGTCTAAATAATGTGTCACAGTTAGCCGGTTTTACAAAAGGACAAGATTTACAGTACTTCTTGGAAGAAATTGCTGGCATAGGATACGCTCATAAATTGGAGTTGGCTCCAACGAGGGATATTCTCAATGCTTATAGGAAAAAAGACATTGACTGGCCGGAGTACGAGAGGCGATTTCGTCAATTACTCATCGAACGTCAGATTAATGATGTTATAACACCGCAATTGATGGACAAAGCCTGCCTTTTGTGCAGCGAACCCAAGCCCGACAAGTGTCATCGCAGGCTTACGGCTGAATACCTTCGTGAGCTTTGGGGAGATGTGGAGATTATTCATTTATGAGAGGAAAATATGGCAAGAATCATATGTCTGGCAAATTCCTACAAACACGGCGGGCGTTGTATGGCAGGTATTGACCTGAACACCGGCAAGTGGGTCCGACCAATACCTGATAGCAAAAGCAGAGCAGTTACTTCGGATATGAGACTTATCAGCGGGAGGGAGCCTCAAATACTGGACGTTATTGAAATCCCTCTTGAAGATTATGGTCCCGATGAGGGGTGTCAACCAGAGAATAGGCTATTGAAGGCCGGCAGATGGAAGAAGGTTGGCCAGATTACCGCCAAAGACCTATTAAAGTATTGTGAAGAAGATACTGTTATTCTTCACAACCATAAAGAGTATGTCTTGCCAAGCTTCTTTACCAAAACTTCCAAGAATAAATGGAAATCTTTACAGCTAGTAAATATCAAAAACGTAAGATTCAATAGTGCGTTTAAGAAAGGGCAGTGGCGAGTATGTTTTCAGGATGGAAAAGGGTGCGAGTTAGATATAAAGCTCACCGATCCTATCATATCAGATAGGCTCAGAAGCGGTGAGAAGATCAGCAAGAATTGCATTATGACCATTAGCTTGGCGACAGCATGGAGCCCTAAGGACAGCGAACAACCTGAGCGATGCTACAAAATGGTGGCGGGAGTGGTCGAACTATAAATTTAAGAAACTATCCTTATTTGTAAGAGCTCACTCCTGCCAAATTGGCACTTGGGCAGTATACTGAGAGAGACTGTAAGTCTTTGTTAATACAGCAATTACAACTTTTGGTTGTTCAGGCACACCGTTTGCTTTTATCTGATTTCAGAGTATTTACCCCGTTAGAAAGAAAGCTCTGTTCTGCATATACCCCGCTAATATGTGGGTTTTCTAACGGGGTTTACGAATATTTTATAAGTTTGTAAAATAGGGACCACTATGAAATTTGACAAATTCACATTGAAAGCCCAGGAGGCGTTAGCGACCGCCCAGCAGATTGCGATGGCCAAATCGCATACTGTTTTATCGCCGTTGCATTTATTAAGCGCTGTTTGCGAGGATGATACCGGAATTGCGGTAATGATTTTGAAAAAAATCGGTGCTAATGTCTCGCGAATTAGGGAGATGACGGACAGCGAACTTGGCCGGCTGCCGCAAGGTCAGGGCGGCAATTTGCTTACCCCTGAGCCGGCCTTTAATCAAATTGTTCTCGATGCCCAAAACCGCGCTGATAAGATGGGCGACGAGTATCTGAGTGTTGAGCACTTGTTCCTTTCCCTTGCCTCGGTGCAAAGTGATGCAAGGGAGATTTTGCGGCTGAACTCAATTACGCCTGAACAGATTGAAAGTGCCTTAAAAGAGATTCGCGCTCCGGGAGAAAAGATAACCGACCAAAGCCCCGAGGATAAATACAGGGCGCTGGAGCGTTACGGCATCGACCTTCTGGAGA
>CAZMSP010000132.1:0-4848 GCA_964568985.1 uncultured Pirellulales bacterium | reverse complement strand
CGGGCATTCTTTTTGGGCCTGCTCGGTGTATCTGCTGTCGGTTATAAGATAGGCCCGGCCTTTGGTGATTACGGCCCAGCTATCATCGCCCAGAAAGCCGGTGGTGTAAGTTACATTGGCCGGCTTTGTTAGTACAAGGCAATTTATCCGGCATTTATTTAGCTGGTTGCGAATGGCATTAATGCGTTTTTTTATAACTTCTTTGTTCATCTGTCCTGTTCACAGCTCCGTCAACAATTCAGTAGATTGTAGCAGTAATTGATTACCAACACATCGATAAAAAATAAAGTTTTTTTTGCCGAAACATTTGGCTTTGTGGTTTTTTATATTTATATTTTTATTGGATTAAGAATGGCTGAGGGGGAGCTGGTTGCTGTAGAAAACTATTTCGAGGGTTGGTGTTTTCCGCGAGGGAGAATAACTATACGCCCGGTTTTCCTGGATAGGACGGCTGTTGCCGTCCTTTTTTTATATCTTGTCATAGCCATTTTATGCTATTATAATGTTTGCTTTTCTATGTAATGGTTCTAAATTTGGTAGTTAACTATGATATTACCTATTCGGACAAGTATTCGGCCGAGACGAACGCCATACATGAATAGTGGCTTGATAATCATCAATGTGATTATCTTTTTGCTGACTTATGCGCCACGTGTTAATCCACTTACAGGGGAGGTTGTGCGGGTTGTTCGACATTGGGCAGTGCAATTTATGCTGACGCCCGATGGTTGGCGTTGGTGGCAGTTTATAACTTATGCTTTTTTACATGGCGGTTTTTGGCACATCTTCTTCAACATGTTCTTTTTGTATATATTCGGCAATAATGTTAATGACCGGCTCGGTCATACTGGATATTTAGGTTTATATTTAGCTGGTGGGGTTTTCGCCGGCATTGGTCATACAATTTTGCATGTTAATCCCGTTCTTGGCGCCAGTGGAGCGGTTGCAGCGGTAACAGGAGCATATTTGGTATTGTTCCCACAGACTTTGATAACGGTCATATATTGGTTTTTCTTCATTGGAACATTAGAAGTGCCGGCATTATACTTTATCGTTTTTAAGTTAATTTTGATTGATAATTTAATTGCACGAATTCCAGATGCTATTGCCTATGACGCACATCTGGCAGGATATGCCTTTGGGATTGCATCTGTGTTAGTTTTGCTTGCCACTGGTCTGATACCTGGCAGCAATTTTGACTTATGGGTAATGATAAAACGATGGGATCGGCGGCGTCAGTATCGCGATGCCGTATCGAGCGATTATGACCCATTTACAGGCCGGGTAGGGACTAAACAGATAAAGGTCAAGGAGGTCGAGAGTACCAGCAATGGACAGGCCAAAAGCCAGCAGCGGGAGAAAATAGAAGAGCTTCGCAACGAGATTGGCAAACGGATTCTGCAGCATAATTTGCTGGCTGCAGCAGAGTTGTATCTGGAGCTTATGGAAGTTGATAGTGGACAGATTTTGCCTCGCCAGCAACTTTTAGATATTGCCAATCAGCTCACCAGCGACAACAGAGCCAATGAAGCAGCCCAGGCCTACGAGAAGTTCTTAGCTCACTACGGCGGCTACGAATATGCTGAGCAGGTGGAGTTGATGTTAGGCATATTATATTCACGCCACCTTGACCAGCGAGAGCTGGCGATAAAGCATTTGCAGGCCGCAGAAAAGAAGCTCTCCGACCCCGGACAATTGAAGATGTGTCAGGAGGAACTTTCTAAATTACAAGGTTAAAAGAGCTTTTGATACCCGTCAGAAAGCGTTTAATGCAATAAAAAAGTTGACAGTTGGTCAGGTGGTTGTTAATTTGTATGGGTAAATCCCGTTAGAGAGCTCGGGTTAAGGATAGACCTTCACCAGAAGATGAGTGTGTATTTTTTACCTCGTCCAAGGGGTGGAGCTTTCTTTCTAACGGGATAAAAGTTGTTTGTGATTTATTGGATGAGAACCTCTTTTTGGGAGATAGAAAAATGCAATCTCACATTAATTTTTTCATTATCGTTATTCTGGCCGGTTCAGTTTCTATTGGTTTTGCCCAGCAAGCTCCGGTTGTTCCTGAAAGACCAGCTTCGATGGATGATGTCAACGATGTGAATATTCCATCTTTTCCTTATGTTGTTGAGATAACCGGTGATAATGTCTATGTTCGTTCCGGTCCAGGTACGAATTATTACGACTGCGGCAGACTCAACAAAGGCAACAGGGTGGAAGTGGTCAGCACCCAGTTTAGCTGGTCTCGTATTGTTCCGCCGCCTCGTAGTTTTTCCTGGATATCGATGCAGTATGTCAACATCGACCCGAATAATCCTGCAGTCGGGATTGTTAGCGGTGATAACGTTCGTGTCTACGCCGGCTCGGACACTGTAAAGCCATTATATTCCACGACCCTGCAGTTAAAGTTCAACCGGGGCGATAAAGTCAAGCTGCTGGGTGAAGAAGAAGATAATTATTATAAAATTACTCCTCCGGCCGGTGCCTATCTTTGGGTAAGTACCCAATATACAAAACCGCTGGGGCCTGTCGGCGAGATTGAAATAACTATTGAACCAGAGGTTGAATCCGGTGTTACTACCATGGTTGTTGCCACGAATATTTCGGTTGAGGCCGAAAAGCTCAAAGAATATTACGTTCTGGAAAAACAAATACAGACAGAACAAGCCAAACCAATCGACCAGCAGAATTATGCAAATATAAAGAAGGCACTTGCTAAGATTGCCGGCAACAAAGAAGCAGGCAAAGCGGCGCGCTATTGCGAATTTGCAGCGAAAAAGATAGAGCGTTTCGAGCTGGCTTTGGCAGTAGCCAAAGAGGTTCAGCTTCAGAATACCCAGTTGCAGCAGACGAAAGAGCGAATAGAGAAGGCTCGTGTTACGAGACTTGAGGAATATCAGGAACTGGGCAGGTTCGCGGCTGTCGGGCAGTTTCAAACATTCGAGACTTACGGCCCAGGGCACTACCGGATAATTGATGATTCAGACAAGACCATTTGTTATGCTTTGCCGAGCGGTTCAGCTTCGGAATTAGATTTGGGCAAGTTTGTTGGTAAAAAAGTAGGCCTGATAGGAACGATAGAGCCACATCTGGAAACTGAAGGTGCTCTGGTTCGTTTCACAGAAATAGCTGGGCTAAAATAGTCAACTTTTCGAATTGATAATACCCCATTTTGCAGTCAACCACAAAATGAAGTCTCTTAAACAAACTTTGCTTTGATAAGTCTCTATTAAGTTTCTGCGGGAACTTCGACGACATCGTCCGGCGGAGCTTTCCCGGGAATGGCGACGATATCATCCGGAGGAGCTTTTACATTGCCTTTCTCGAAATCTTCAGCGGTCGGCCTTAAAGTCAAGTTATACCAAGGAGATTGTTGATTTTCTGTGAGGTCCGACCACCTGATGAGCTTGCCGGTGTAGGCGGAGATTCGGCCCATAATGCCGGCGAGTGTGGATTCAGCAACGTTACTGGTTTCGTTGAGCGGTTTTCCCTCGAGGATGCTATTGAGCAGGTCGACATGCTCCTGTACGTACGGCCCGTGGTATTCTGGAAATTTTGGCGTCTTGATTTTTTTCTTCTTGGTCGGCCGAAGACCTCCGTCACCCCAGGTCTTGCCCTTTGTGCCTATGAATCGTTCCCGCACACCACCATCGCAGCCGTTAATCTGGCGGCACATGCTGTGAATATGGCAGCCATTGCCGTAATCGAAGTCAACACTGAAGAAGTCGAACTGGTTACCTGTCTTGCGGCGAGCGCGACCGCCGAAGCCAAGGGCATTTTTGGGTGGATGACCGATAAACCAATTGGCGATGTCGATATTGTGAACGTGCTGCTCGACGATGTGGTCGCCTGACATCTCGGTGAAGTTATTCCAATTGCGTACCAGGTAATCCGCATCGCTTTCATTGGGCTTGCGCTCTTTATGCTTTACTGCGCCGCCACACCACCAAACGCAGCCGCCGAGAATATCGCCTATTGCTCCGCGCTCGACGGCATAGGCAATACGGCGGTAGTTACTCTGATGGCGGCGCTGGGTTCCGGCAACGACGGCGAGACCTTTTTGCTCTGCCAGCTCGCCGGCCTTGATAATTCTGCGGAAACCCGGCGGGTCAACAGCAACGGGTTTTTCCATAAAGACGTGCTTTCCGGCCTGGATTGCAGCCTCGAAGTGCGCGGGACGGAATTTTGGCGGCGTGGCCATTAATATAACATCCACGTCACTATCTAAAAGCTTTTGATAACCATCTGCGCCGCCGAAGCATCGCTCCATGGGAACGCCATGCTGTTTTCCGGTTATCTCTGCCTTATCCTTGAACCAGTCGGCCGTCGCGACAACCTCCAGCTCCAGGCCTATGTGTTCAGCTGCCTTGATGCACTCCTTTATAGTGTCATTACCGCGGTTTCCACAGCCGAGCAGGGCCACGCGCATCTTTTTGGGTTTCTTAGCTAATACATTAACACTGCCTGAAAGCATCGCTGCCATACCAACTGCTGCAGATGTTTTAATGAAATCTCTGCGTGAAACACTATCGCTTTTCTCAATTGCTTTCTTTTTCATTGATAGCTCCTGTTAAAAAACTGTGAAAAGCACGAAATCCGAAGTTTTGTAATTGGTTAAATGGTAACTGGTTAAATAGTTACTAATTACCAATAACCAGTTACTAAATTATGGATTTATTTCGGACTCGTCCGACGAGTCGGATTTTTACTTTTTAAACGCCGTCCATTTTTGCTTACTCCTGGTGCTGGCCAGAACGGTGTCTATGAAGAGCATACCGCGCAGGCCGTCGTTGACATCAGGAAAGTCCAGCGCCAATGGGTCCGGCTTTGTCCTTGTTAATTTTGCACGCAGTG
>CAZMSP010000131.1:0-4871 GCA_964568985.1 uncultured Pirellulales bacterium | reverse complement strand
AAAGTAAAATCCGAGAGAAACGCATTTCGCTTGGCGTTGTTGAGGGCTGGGAACCAGTGCCGGTAAGTGGTGTCGAGAATGCCGCATACTACTTCTCCACCTATAATGCTCCCGACATAGTGGAATCCACCAGGAGAAGAAAGATAATGGTTTTAGGTGGAGGCCCAAATCGTATCGGCCAGGGAATTGAGTTTGACTATTGCTGTGTTCACGCTGCCTTTACGCTCCGCGACGAGGGGTACGAGTCGATTATGGTAAACTGCAATCCGGAAACCGTCTCCACAGATTATGATACTTCCGACAAGTTATATTTTGAGCCGCTTACTGTTGAAGATGTGCTGAGCATTTACGAAAAAGAAAGACCTGAAGGCGTGATTGTCCAGTTCGGTGGCCAAACACCGCTTAATATAGCCAATGAATTAGCTCAGGCAGGCGTAAAGATAATAGGAACTTCACCGGAGACGATTGACTTAGCTGAGGACCGTGACCGCTTCCGGGCTAAGATGAGAAAGCTCGGCATCCCTCAGCCGGAATCCGGTATGGCCAGCAGTGAAGAAGAGGCACTCGCCATCGCCAGGCGAATTGGCTATCCTTTGATGGTCAGACCTTCCTACGTTCTCGGCGGACGAGCTATGGAGGTAGTCCACGATGAGGATATGCTAAAACACTACGTCGCGAAGGCTGTTGAGGTAACACCTGAAAGACCCATTCTCATCGACAAATTTCTTGAAAACGCTATCGAAGCCGAAGCAGACGCCATCGCTGATGGAACAGATGCATTTGTCCCTGCTGTTATGGAACACATCGAACTGGCTGGTATTCACTCCGGCGATTCTGCCTGCGTTATACCACCGGTTAGCATACCGCAGAAGCACATTGACACTATTTGCGAATACACAAGAAAAATTGCGATAGACCTGAATGTGGTTGGACTGATGAATATTCAATATGCCATAGCTAATGATATAGTTTATATCCTTGAGGCAAATCCACGAGCATCGCGGACCGTTCCGCTGGTATCGAAGGTCTGTGGAATCTCGATGGCCCGATTAGCAACTCAGGTTATGCTTGGCAAGAAACTTTCTGAGCTTAATCTGAAGCACCGTAAAATTCCACACTTTGGTGTTAAAGAGGCTGTTTTTCCATTCAATATGTTCCCGGAAGTAGACCCCCTTCTTGGGCCGGAGATGCGCTCGACCGGTGAAGTGCTCGGATTAGCAGCTTCATTCGGACTTGCTTTTTTCAAATCACAGCAGGCCGCCAAGCAGCAGCTTCCTGCTGAGGGCACTGTTCTGATGACTGTAACTGATGACGATAAAAAATCCGCTCTCGAAGTCGCAGAACAGTTCCAGAAGCTCGGCTTCAAAATCAAGGCAACCGAAGGTACTCATCGGTACCTGACAGATAATGGGGTCAAATGTGAGCACATCCTCAAAATGCACGAGGGCAGACCCAACATAGTGGACGCCATCAAGAATAATGAGATTCAGCTGATTATCAATACCCCAGTTGGCAGGACGGGTAAGCACGATGATTCTTACATTCGCAAAGCTGCCATTAAATACAGAATCCCTTATATAACCACAACTGCTGCCGCCGCCGCCGCTGCAAAGGGCATCGCCGCCCGTCGAAATGGCTCTGCTCCTGTAAGGTCGCTGCAAAGTTACCACTCAGGCATTAAATAAGACTGTGTCACTTACCAAACAGAATTGACCCTTCGGTGAAGAATGCTCCTGCAACACAAGCCGTCATAAGGCAGGCCAGCGTCGCAGCGACCAGCGCATGAAATGCAACTTTTGATATATTGCGGATTTTGCCAGGGGCTAATGCACAGACGCCTCCTACAAAAATCGCCATCGACGCAAAGTGAGCAAATCCGCATAAAGCATACGTAGTAATCACTGCTGAGCGCGGATGCTGCAATAGGTTCTGCTCCAGCGCAGTTGCCAAATCCTTATAAGCCACGACTTCCGTAACAATCAATCGCTCACCGATAATTTTGGAAACTACACCAGCGTCATCCAGCGGAACACCCAGAACCACCGTAAACGGATAAAAAATATAACCAAAAATTGTTTTCAGAGACAAATCGGTACTGATGCCGAAGAGTAAATTTATCTTTGAACCAACAGCGGACAAAAATAAATCCACAAGGGCCACTAAACCCAAAACAGCTATCAGCAGCGCCACAATACCAACAATCATTTTAACTCCGGCGTTAGCCCCGTTAATAATCGCCTCAAAGACGCTGTTGTCTTTTTCGTAAAAGGGCTGAACGTTGATACCTAAAGTTTCCGGCTGCTCTTTTTCAGGGAAGATGATTTTCGACATTACAACTGCCGCTGGTGCTGATAACAAAGATGCTGAAACCAGATGGCCGGCGATTGTAGGAAATACCTTTTGCAGGCTAAATACGTATAACGCCAAAACATTGGAGGCGACCGTCGCCATCCCTGCTGTCAAAATAGTGCACAGCTCTGATTTGGTCATTCGATTAAGGTATGGCTTGACAGTGAGAGCGGATTCAATCCCTACAAATATATTGCTCGATGCAACAAGGGACTCCGCACCCGATATTCTCATCAGCTTCGTAAATACGTAAGCAAACCCTCTTACAATCAAAGGCATAATCTTGAAGTAGTACAAAATCGCAATAAGAGCAGAAAAGAAAATAATTGTTGGAAATGCCTGAAAAGCCAGAATAAATCCCAGTGACTGCTCACCCGATTCATTTACCTGCCCCGGTGCAAGCGCTAATCTGCCGAAAACAAACTTTGCCCCGGCCGACGCAGAATCAAGGACTTTTATAACAACATCGTTAATTACCAGAAAGACTTTGGCTCCAGCCGGTACGCGAAAAATAAAAACCGCAATTAATAACTGCAATCCAACCCCCCATCCGATTACCCTCCAATTCATATTTCTTCTGTCGTTTGATAAAATCCAAGCGAACCCAATCAGAACAAATATCCCGGCAAAACTGACAAGATTATAGACATCCATATTTCGCCATCTGAGGGATCAATCACACATTTTTATTGATGAGTTCCCTATCGTTCCGTCTCTTGTGCCGCAGAGGAGGTTCTTTTTTCAGTGCCTTGGTCCCCAAGCAACTCACGAATAGCCATAAGTTCCTTCAGCATATGTTCCAAAGTCTCCGAACCGCTTTCTTCCAACACACTTTCTTTGGCCTGTTCAAGTCTTGAGAGTCTGTAACCCCTGACCCGTTCCATAATTGTTTCTTTCACGCTCTCAAGGTCACGTATGCCAAACAAGCTAAGTTCTGCTTTCGCTCTCTCCAGCCCGCCTGCTCCAGCTGCCCCCGCTGTTTGTACGTTTATCGTCCCGAAATTCAATGCTCTTTGCAAAGGCCCTTGTACAACATCCACATTTGTTATCTTCATAAATGGCACGGTTACACTCTTCCTCCAAAAAACCCCCTTTTTCATCTTCGTACAATCGCTGCTAATCTCATATTCCAAGCTTTTATAGAACGCTGGCACCCAAAGCAAAACAAGTCCCATCACTACTACCCACGCAATCAGAGAAATCAGAAATACCAACCACGCCTTTTCCGAGGGTGGAGTAAAAACTAACAGCATCAGTAATACTGCTATACCAATAACAGTCGGTACAGCATAGCAAATAAACCATGCTGTTAATTGTTCTCTCTCAGGCTTTAATTTAATCACATCCATTTTTTTTCTCCTGTAAATCAAATTCCTTTCATTTTAGCACTTGATACTCGATATTTAACACACATCACCGTCACTCCTACTTCCATTTAGTCGTTGCAAGGAGTCCTAATGTGTCCTTGATTTTATCGAGGCGAAAACCCCATTTTTGCGTTACTGTTCCATAGTGTATCATTTGGTTTTCCAGATTGCAATGCAATCTTTGCCAGATTTGGATATGCTCTCAAAAGACCCTCTGGAACCGGCTGCTCTTGACCACTTAAAAGTGCTTTTAGTTCAATTGCATTGGCCAGTTCAGCTCCTCGAAAATGGTTGTTGGCAATAACCGTTAGGGTCTCAAACACCAAAGCGAGTCTATCGATTCTTTTTTTTATTTCTGCGATTTCATCTTCATTATAATAGTAATCATAGGTTGCATCTCTGCTCGCTTCTTTATCAAACCATTTTTCTTCATTTCTGCCGTGCATCCTGAAATAGCCGTTTTTGCCGATTGTGCAGTACTGCATATCGAACGAATTCCACGTCGTTGGATAATCGAGGTTGCAGACCGATACCCCCAATCCCTCCAGAAATTTCAGGCCATCTTTCTCTTGCCAACACTTATGCCTTACCTCCACAGCCAGATTAAATGCATCGGAGAAATTCTTTGCTATTTTTGACAGATGCTGCCGGTTTTCCTCGCTGTCATCAAAGTCATATCTAAATTGCGCAAGCAGATGTTTTAACTTCCCTGCCTCTAACATCGGCTCGAAGCCTTTATGAAATTGCTTTACCATCTGTGCATCGAGTTTGCCTTCGTGTGTAATGTCCCGATGTAATTTAGCTGTAAAGAAAAAATCCTCTTTTTTAGAGGTGCTTTCTAACCACGACTTTGTATTTTTTTCATCCGGCGGCCGGTAAAAGGTGTTATTGATTTCAGCACAGTCAACGAACCTGCTTACAAACTCAAGCTTGTCAACCTTCGATGCGGCATACACAATCCCTTTCCAATCCGGATACGACCAGCCAGCTATCCCGATATAAACTTTCCCTGCCATACATTACACGTTTACCAGCTTACTGTAATAGTTCAATAGTCAATCGAAAATCTTTTTATATTTGCTTTGTGTTTGCTTTTTATTCATTAGAGCGGCGTATGCCTTGTCGCAAATGTTTTGCTCCAGCGGGCAGGCCAAA
>CAZMSP010000130.1:0-5037 GCA_964568985.1 uncultured Pirellulales bacterium | reverse complement strand
CCCTCGACGTCCAGCTTGGGAAGCTGACATTCTACCACTGAATTACGCCCGCAAAAAAACTGCCTAACACCTTATTGTATAAGAATTATCGAGATATTGTCAAATCCTTTTGTTGTCTGCTGCTCACTCTATTTCTTTTTTCCGGGCAAGATTCCTTCTGGCTGTTTCATTAAATTCACCAACAAGCAAGTAACGCCGGACAGCCAACCCATCGGGATTGTAATGAAGAACGCTTATAACATCACCCGCTTTTTTGACACACTCAAAAAACGCGGAAAGTTTATCTTTCGGAAGCTGGGTTACGCCCGGATTGAAGTAGCCAGGCCCCTCAATGTGGGGCTTCTGAGGATTAAATGCCTCATATCCGCTTAATGGAAGAATAACAGGGACTGTCTTATGCGAAGAAGCAATTATGATAAACGATAACAGGTCAATCCTAGGAAGCTCCGTCACAGCTTCCGACCCAACAAGATAAGTACCCTTCCCAGTAGAAATAATCCACTTGTTTTCGTCGGGCCAAAATACATAATCGGACACCTCACCACCAACACTTCGATGTGCCTGTTCAAAGCTGAACTCAGGTTGTCTCAAGGATACAGAACACAAGGCCCTTTGAGTTGCCATCGATATACTTTCTATTTTCGGAGCAATAACAACTTCCCAGTCAACCTCTTTTTCAGAGTTCGATAACGCATCAATATCGCTGTATCGCTTAAACATCCGTTTGAGGTCAAACTCTCCTTCTCGATATGTATTAAAATAAAGATATTTACCAGCCTGGGTCTTAGTTAGGCGCTGATAAGCAATTTTGATTGGGAGTTTTTTTTCTCTTAAAATGCACCAGCGAAGAACCTCCAATGATTTGCCGGGGGCGATTAGCCCAAAAGCAAATACTGGGTCACTCAACATCTGTTGCATTGTATTATACTCCCACGTATCGTCCAGTTCCTTGTAATTCGTCGAACCATATTGCGGGCCGTGCCACTTATCGGTATCAGGAAGCTGTCCAAGGACACTTACGCTGCGAACTACAATAAAATCATCTGTTTTATTCTCGAGAAGCAAAATCACACGAGCCGGCGCTCGCTGCAGGAACAGGTGCTCCTCTCCCGGCGGTCGTGTCATTTCCTGTTTCACTAAAATTGACAGAGGCCCTTCTGCCGGCTGAGGCGGCAAATCACCCTTTTCAAAGGAAGGTGTAAAGATGAAATGTTTTTCAGGAATTGTGCCGAATTTGTTAAGCTTGGATTCTTTGCCGGCAAACCACATATACGAGTCAAAGGTATAAAGCTGTGATTTCTGTTCTGCCTTAAAGAATTGAAAAGTGATTCGCTCACACAGCCACCCGCCATCTCCGGTTACGCGCACTACAATTGAACTTATCTTCTCAAGAGGCATATCAAATTCCAGCTCAAAGTTGTCAGTAGCACCAACCTTGAAACCTCCCTGAGGGACAAGCTCCTTTTCATAGTTCGAATCTCCATTTAGTGAAAGGTAAGCTTGTATCTTACCAGCCTCCTGCAGCGTTATACCCTCTCCTGTGATGGTAGTGACTTTTAAGGTAAAAGAGGTATCTGATTTTTTCTCCTTCCCCTCTATAGCATCGCCCACCTCTTTTTCTAAAATTTCTGAAAATGTTGTAAACTGTGCCTGAGCGGAAAAGCAACTCAATAAAATCACAACAACGATGATTTGTGCTCGTCTTAACAACCCCATGATTTTCTCCTTTATGGGAAACTAAGATTCCACCGCTAAATTACGTCCGCAAAAAACCATTGCAACAAGTCAATTTTACAGAAATCGTCAGGCGATTGTCAAATCCTTTTCTATTTATCAGCTCTGTGCAACCTTAAATAAATTTTCGACCATCTACAAGCCAAAAGAAGGCATTGCCGAATAATGTCTTATAAAATACCCGCCTACCAGAGCCGAGTTGTGATTTTTAACGGGATTTCACAAGGTAAAGGCTTTGCCATCAGAGCAGCGTTAACAACGAAAAAAGGCTGGATTTTTCGGCTCTTTTCTGCTATAATGAATAAAACTGGGTTATTCTAATCTTCTGGAGGCAGGTTGTTGAAAATGAGGAGGATTTTGCTGATAGCGGTATTCGTTTTGTGCTCAACTCAGGTTTGGGCACGGACAATATCTGTACCCTTCGAGTACCCCAGTATCCAATCAGCAATTAACGATGCCAATGACGATGATGTGATTATTGTCGACCCGAATACGTATCGTGAGAACATTAGCTTTCGCGGCAAGGCAATCACCGTAACTTCGCTCGACCCGAATGACCCCAATGTTGTCGCTTCTACGGTTATTGACGGCAGCGAACCGGCTGATAGCAACTTCGCCTCAGTAGTAACCTTTAATAGCGGAGAAGACAATAACACGGTGCTGAGCGGATTTACGATAACCGGTGGCACGGGCTCGTGGCTGCTGGTATCCTGGGAATACAAGGGCCTGCAGTGGAATCGCTGCGGAGGCGGCGTAATCTGCTACAATATGTCGGAACCGACAATCAGTAAGAACGTTTTTATTGGAAACTCCGCCGGCCAGGGCGGCGGTATTTACATCTACGGCGACCCCGTCAATCCAAATGACCCGAGCAACCCAGCCACTCACGTCAGCCCGGTCATTACTGACAACAGCTTTATTGAAAATTCCGCCATTACAGAACACGGGTTCGCACCTCCCGATACTAATTACCCAAACAACGACCACGGCGACGGCGGCGCTATTGTCGGCTTTCAGGGCTGCGACGCGATTATAACCGGCAACTTCATCGAGAATAACCACGCAGACTATTACGGCGGTGGAATACATTGTCGTCAGTGGAGTAATGGATATGTTGAGAATAACCAGATTATAAGCAATACTTCGGCACTTGGGGCCGGCGTGCACATAACATATACCTCAAGCCCAACTGTTAGAGACAATCTGATTCAAGCCAATACGGCGGGCAGCTTAGGCGGCGGAGGGATATATGTCTATTATCTTTCCACACCGTTGATAGAACGAAACACCATCACCGAAAATACGTCGAGCAACGGAGCAGGGATAGGAGTGTACTCTAATAGCTTGCCAACCATTCGCAATAACCTGATTTACAAAAACCTCGCCGGCGCAGGCATGCGCATCGTTGGCTCGGACCCGGTAATTGCCCACAATACAATAACACATAATGCCAAAAGCGGAATAGATTGCGAATCCAATAGCAACCCTGCCATTGAGCACAACATCATCACATCCAACGAAGACGGATGGGGAATATGGGTACACCAGGATAATTCTATTGTAATAAGATACAATAATCTCTGGGGGAACAGCTTGGGGACGTGCGGGCCTGCCATACCAGACCAAACAGGAATTAATGGCAACATCTGTGTTTGGCCACAGTTTGTTAATCCAGACAGCAATGATTATCACTTAAACTATGACAGCGGATGTATAAACGCAGGCGACCCGAATTACGAAGCTGAAGCCGGGGAAACAGATTTCGAGGGCGACCCACGCATTATCGGTGGCAGGATAGACATTGGCGCAGATGAATATGCATTTGGTGAGATTTCGGACTTTAGCGGCGACGGGATTGTCAATTTTAATGACTTTGCCATCCTGGCTTATTACTGGGTTGATTCCTTATGTACAGACCCCGACTGGTGCGAAGGATGCGATTACGACCAGAGCAGCACGGTTGACATCGAAGACCTAAAAACATTCGCAGAAAACTGGCTCTGGCAGTCCAACTGAAAAGTCGGACAACAAGGTACCGCCATTGTTAAATACTTCGCCCGGATAACCCTCACAGGTGCTTCCGGGCTTATTGGGATGATGCAAACACACCAACAGAGCCAAATGATGATTCAACGGCATCGCCCTTTTCTCATTGGCCACGGCCTTTTGTGCAAATCATCGTCCTATAAGATATTGCCCTAACTTAAGCGGTGGTCTGTGTAAGCCGATAAAACAAATGCGCCGACAGTTCGTCGCTCCGTCGCTGAAGCTATGGAGCGTAGGCGACTGGTCTGCAATAAACCAAATGAAGTAACAGTCGTGACTACGGCCTGTCTCGGCTTGGCCATCCAGCTACGGCGAAGGTCTCCGCCGAGACGAGAGCCAAGACGGGCAGGGCCTCTGCCCTGACGAGAGATGAAAAAAGCGTTTTCACTTGTTGAGCTGATGATAGTGGTAGCCGTTCTTGGGATTCTGGCAGCCATTGTTGTGCCGCAGTTTCAGTCACACGCCACACAGGCCAAAGAATCTACTGTTAAAAGCAATCTGCGCGTATTGCGAAGTGCAATCGAGCTATACGCAGTTCAGCACAACGGCGTGCCTCCGGGATACCCTGATGGAGATATAACAGCGGCGCCATCAGCCCCGACGTTCGTGGCGCAATTAACGCAAGCATCCAATGAATCGGGTCAAACAGCCGCTGCCGGTACAGCGGGGTACAAATTAGGGCCATACATTCGCAGATTTCCTAAAAACCCCTTTAACGATGCATCAACCGTGAGAATGGTGGGTAACAGTGAAGAATTTCCGGCCAATGCAACCGGTAATTTTGCTTACCTCTATAAGCCGGTAACACAAACGATTAAGCTCGACTGGGGTGGAACTGATAAAGATGGTATTCGATACTATGATTACTAATATCGCAAACCGAAGTTATTCGATGTCGTTGACGTCTGTCCTGGCGAAGATTAGCTTCTCTGGATTTGCATTTATGTCGTCGATAGGTGGCGGGTCTGCACCCTCAAGCCAGCAATAATTACGCCAGGAAACCGTCCAGGTCCTGCCGTCCTCAGAAACCGGCCCATCGAAGTAATCTTCCATTCGGCCTTTGAGGTCGCCATGGGGAAGGCGCATAAGAAATGCGTCGAGAAATATCTTCACTCTTAAATGGCGGTTGGTGGGATTATATTTTGCCTCGCAGGGCCCCATCGCAAAATATGCGAATGTGTTGGGGTCAGGCCCATCTTCATATATCCCGCCTTCTTCCATCTTTACAGGCCCTGCGAGCATGTGCACCAGTCTTAA
>CAZMSP010000129.1:0-5231 GCA_964568985.1 uncultured Pirellulales bacterium | reverse complement strand
TCGACCAGAGCAATACATGCCGGTGAGCCGCGGAGAAAATATGCTGATTCATTGACAACGCCCATTATTCAAACCTCTACATTTACATTTCAAAACAGCAAGCACATTGAAGATTACACCAAGAAGGGCAAGGAACACTTTGAATATGGCAGGTATGGCAATCCTACTGCACAAATAGCTGAGAGACGCCTTGCCGACCTCGAAGGGGCAGAAGACTGCGTTGTTTTCTCCTCCGGGATGAGTGCGATAACCACGACAATACTATCACTCGTTCAGTCAGGTGACCATATTGTCATCACCGACGACAGCTATAAGAAGACACTCGAATTCTGTCAGTCTTATCTAAAGCAGTTTGCTATCGAGTGCACAATTATTCCGTTCGGCGATTATGCAGTCCTTGAAAAAGCCATCAAAAAGAACACGCGTTTTATATTTTCCGAATCACCAACCAACCCCTATCTGAATATCTTTGACCTTGTCAGGATTAAAAAGATAGCTAAAAGACATAATGTGCTTACGCTCATAGACAGCACATTTGCCACACCTTACAACCAAAGGCCGATAGAGTTCGGGATGGATGTGGTGCTGCATAGCTGTACGAAGTATCTTGCCGGTCATAATGACATTTTGGCAGGCGCCATGCTCGGGAAGAAAAAACTCGTTGAAAAGGTCCGCGACCTGCATAAATCTATGGGAGGCACCATCGACCCACATTGCTGTTATCTGCTTTTGCGTGGCCTGAAGACCTTTGCATTGCGGGTAGAAAAGCAAAATGAATCTGCCCTGAAGGTTGCCCTATTTCTTGAGAATCACCCAATGGTAAAGAAGGTCTATTATCCTTTCCTCGAAAGCCATCGTCATTATAAGATAGCTAAGACACAGATGAAAGGCGGCGGTGGGGTTGTTACGTTCGAAATAAAGGGCAACATCAATAATGCCAAACGCTTTCTGGATGTCTTGAGACTGTGTTACATCGGACCGAGCCTGGGTGGTGTTGAAACGCTGATAACACATCCCGCATTGGTAAGCTACTATGACTGTACGAAAAAAGCACGCTATAAGTTGGGGATTACAGACACGCTTTTTAGACTTGCAGTTGGAATTGAGGATGTTGAGGATATCATCGCAGACCTCGAAAGAGGCTTGAAGCAGTCAAAGTGAGCCTGGGATTTTATTTCACTTTTAATCTTGCGAATTTTCTTTTGCCAAGCTGAATGACCATACCATTGGCTGGTGTGATTTGCTCGTTAGGGTCGGAGATTTTTCGGCTGTCAATTGTGCAGCCACCTTGTTTTATCATTCTCTTTGCTTCACCGCCGGATGAAACAATTTTGCAGTGGAGTAAAAGTTTACTGGCCATAATAGGTTCGGCGGTTATTTCAATTTCCGGTATTTCATCAGGCAGCTGGCCCTGAGCAAAAACTTTGTCGAACTCGGCGGCGGCACGGTCGGCAATTTCCCTTCCGTAAAAATCAGTTACAATCGCTTTGCCAAGCAGTACCTTCGCTTGCTTCGGATGGGTTTTTTGGGGATTGACCAATTCAGCTATTTTTTTAGCGGGCAGTTCGGTTAAAAGCGTAAAATAATTTTCCATCATTTCGTCAGAGATGCTCATAACCTTGCCGAACATATCGTTCGGCTCATCTGTGACGCCGATGTAGTTGCCCTTTGATTTACTCATTTTTTCCCTGCCATCCAGACCAACAAGGATGGGCATAGTAACTACAACCTGCGGTTTTTGTCCGTATGCTTTTTGAATATCTCTGCCGACAAGATTATTAAATGTCTGGTCTGTGCCGCCTAACTCGACATCACTTTTTACAACAACCGAGTCGTAGCCCTGCATCAGCGGATAGAGAAATTCGTGTGCATAGATATCCTCATCGGCTTTTAGACGTAACTTAAAGCTGCCTCGCTGAAGCATTTGTGCAACGGTTTTTTTAGCTGCCAACTGAATCAACTCAATTAAAGTCAGCTTTTCAAGCCATTCGCTGTTATATCTGACTTCGAGTTTCTCTTGCGAGGTATCTAAGATTTTACCTGCCTGATTAAAATAAGTTTTTGCATTAGTTTCGATTTGCTTTGGTAAAAGCACCGGCCTGGTTGTGTCCTGTCCGGAAGGGTCGCCTATTCGGGCTGTGTAGTCGCCGATGATAAGAACGGCCTTGTGGCCGAGGTCCTGGAACTGCCGCATCTTCCGCAGAACGACCGTATGGCCAAGATGGATATCGGGAGAGGTCGGGTCCAGACCGAGCTTGATTCTCAAGTGCCTGCTGGTTTTAGCGGCCTCAGTCAGCTTGTCAGCAAGCTCATCCTCACGGAAGATTTCCACCGTGCCACGTTTTAGAAGCTCGATTTGTTTTGCAACCGTCTCTGTCATTGGTTCGACTGGCTCACCATATTAGTTTGACTTTGCTCACTACAGATAAATTGAACCTACCCAGCTCCGCCCAAAACTTCGCCGGAGGCGAGTAAATAAACAGTCAAAATTATAATACATCAGCAGAAAATAATCAACAACCACTCTGAAATTGGTATCTGTGACAGGAAATCCACGGGAGATTACTTTTTGAGCTTGTTTTTTTGTATAGATGATAATACGACAATTGCATACACAATAAAAGCCGGAACAAAGAAGGCAAGACATACAGCTTCTACCTGCCGCTTGCTTATCAATCCATACAGCGGTGTTATACCACTCGGCCAGAACAGACGCACGTCCCAGTGATAAATCGCATCAATCAACAAATGAAACCAAATTCCAAGCACGCCGGAGATGAGCATTTTTAAGAGGGAAGTCTGATACGGCAGGCGAAAAAACTGCATTATTTTTTTGAAAAGGTGCCGGAGAGGATATGCAGCGACGCCCCAGAGAATACCTGCTGCTGCACCGATTAAGAGTGTGTGAACGTAGCGGTGCCTGGGCCATTTGTCCCAATAGAGAACTTCTATATCAACGATGACATTAGCCAGCATAAATACGGGTATATCGAGCCACTTTCTGAAAACCAGCCCGACAAATCCGCTCGGCCCAAAATGATATGGTGTAAAAGGCATTAGAACTTTACTTCGAGAAATTATAATTGCTAAGTACCGGTTAAGTACCCATCTTTTTGCAGATAGTTTTGGACGTAATCTTTAATTGCATCTCCGAGGGGAGTGGTTTGTTTATTATAGCCGGCTTTGCGGAGCTTGGATATGTCGGCGCAGGTATAGTACTGGTACTGGTTACGGATTGATTCGGGCATATCGATATATTCGACGTTCACAGTTTTGCCCATAGCCTTGAAGACCGAGCTTACCAAATCGTTCCAGGTGTGGGCTTTGCCGGTGCCGATATTGAACAATCCTCCCACTTTTGGATTATCGAGGAAAAACAGTGTCATATCCACCGCATCCTTAATGTAAATGAAGTCACGCATCTGCTGGCCATCGGCGAATTCGGGCTTATAAGATTTGAACAATCGAACTTTGCCGGTTTCATTTATTTGTTCATAGGCCTTTAAGCAGAAACTTCGCATCTCGCCCTTATGGTATTCATTCGGCCCGAAGACATTGAAGTATTTTAATCCAACAATATTATTCAGCTGTCCATGCAATTTTGCCCACAGGTCGAACTGCTGCTTTGAGCGTCCATATAAATTCATTGGGCTGAGATTCTCGATTTTCTCTTCATCATCACTAAAGCCGGCTGAGCCATCGCCATAGGTGGCTGCACTTGAGGCGTAGATAAAGCGAATATCCGCATTGGTTGCCCATTGAGCCAGGTGTTTACTGTATCCATGGTTATTTTTTCTAAGGTATATAGCATCCGTCTCTGTTGTATCCGAACACGCCCCCATATGAAAAATGGCTTCGATGCGTGAGTTAATTTTCTTGTTATCAACTTTTTTCAGAAAGTCATTTTTCTCAGCGAAATCGGTTAAGGAAAGATTTACAAGATTTTTACTCTGAGCTTTATCATGCTCGTCCACTACCAGAATGTCGGTAGTTCCTCTTTTATTCAATGCTGCAATTAGTGCTGAGCCGATAAAGCCGGCTCCACCAGTAACTATTATCATTTTGCTTATCCCCCAAATTCAAACTCCGTGTAAAATCCGCCACACAAATCCGCCAAACAAACGGCGGGCAAGTGGCGGACAAGCACAGGGCCAAATAAAGCCCCAATAACCCCCGACTACGACGTTCGAGGGCAAGACTGGGGGGCTAAGTACTTGCTATAACTAAAAGGCTGCAATCTACGTTAAAATAGAGACCTTGTCAAATGTTTAATAGTTTCTTTGCGCATAAAAAAAACCGCTCAGAACCAAGCGGCGAAAGAGTGCAAAAAGACCAAACACCCTAACACAAGGCGATGTAACTTGCAATTGCCAAAATCAAGATCCGCCTTTTGGTAAATATAAATGGAAGCCAAGTTTCGTAATAAAATTTACTCATCACCCATCTCGTAAGCAAATGTTTCTAATTTACTATGCAGCTATGATAGCAAAAATGGGCACCAAAAGCAAGAAAAAAACGCTCTTTTAAAGCGTAACTGTTTATTATTAAAGCACTTATGCTTTCGTAAGCTGGAAGAATTTTCACCCATTCATAACTGGCAAATTGATAATTGGTAACTGGTAATTGGTAGCTGATAACCGGTGATTATTTATCGCCATAAGGCGTCCTGCGGACTACCGCCACTTCGTGTGACGATTTAACCAATCACAATTTTCAATGGTGTTGACAAGAGCACTGAGGTCGAGTTATAGTATATTCCGAAAGAGAAAAAAGGAGACTAAAATGATTGAACATACGCAATATATTTTGGCCTGGACGCCTGGCTGGCCAGAGCTGTTGGTTATCCTTGTGGTTGCTTTGCTGGTATTCGGCAGACGACTGCCGGAAATCGCCCGCAGTATAGGCAAGAGCTTAACCGAGTTTAAAAAAGGTGTGCGTGAAGCTGAAGAAACCAAGGATGAAGTAGTAGGTGAGGCCAGAAAAATTAAGGATGATGTAGCAAACGAAGTCAAGGACGCTGCCGGATTAAATGATGACACTACCACCGAGTGATTATTGATAAAGAAAACGCTACAAATCTGGTTATCAATAATCAATTTCTAAGATGGGCGATACCAAAAACAAAGTCACCAAGGCCAAAACTCACAAGAACAAATATGACTCCACCAAAAGTACTATGAGTATAGGCGACCACCTCGAAGAACTGCGTATGCGTTTGTTTTTCGCACTGG
>CAZMSP010000128.1:0-5252 GCA_964568985.1 uncultured Pirellulales bacterium | reverse complement strand
TATAATTACAGAGGCGAAGGTTGGCCTTTCTGTTATTCAGGCCGTTACCGTCAATGTGGTCAACGAGCTTGTGCTTGGGGGCGTTTAAGATGAGGCGGTGCATAAAGATTGTTTTCTTTCGGCCTTTAACACGGCGAAAAGTATTGGCGTAATATGTATTTCCATCCAGCCTGCAACGCCAATTATACCGACAGACGCGGAAGTAATCATCGAGGTCAATAATGGCAAATTGGCCGTGAGTTAACGGAATGTAACATACTTTTTTGCAAGCCGACAATACAGCCGGTTTATCCCGCCGGTCTGCGACCTTGATTTTGACAGCGTTTCCTGAAATTTTCACCTGCCTCCGCAGTCTTTGGTCTGTAGTCTTTTGTCTTGCGTCTGAAGGACTAATATGTCCTTCCAATATTGGCTGAACCTGCGGATTTGGTCGAAATTTGAGCGATTTTTTAAGGAGTGAGATTACGTAAGTGCTTGTAAGGGCAGGAATAAAAAAAAATGATTTTTTCGATTTTTGTCTATAAGTACCTGCACAAATGATTGATTTTTTTCTGTAAGTTTATATCCAGCCGATACTTATAGCGGATTTTTTTACAATCCCTTGTTGACTAACGACTTAGAACCATATTTAGCCCCTCGATTTATCGAGTGGGTTTTCTTATTTAGCCCTCAAGCCTGCTTGAGGGGGTTGCCTGTCCTAAGCGTAGTCGAAGGATTTATGTTGGGGGTTACATTTATCTTTATGCTGGGGGTTCTTGTCTCAAAGTTTGTTACCCCTCGGCCTGTCCTGAGCAGAGTCGAAGGGCACCACCGAGGGTTATTTAGCCCCGAAGCCTGCTTCGGGGTAATAAAATGGTACAAACCGATAATGCAATTTACCGATTATTTATTACTTTTATCAAAACACTCATCTATCCACTTATCCAACCAACCAAATAACGTGTTCATTACACTTGCACCGTTTGTTTCCAGTTTTGCGTGGTTCGTCTGCAATTCGCTTAATCGTGCCTTTGTATTGGTTATATCGATGGGAATGGAGTCTGGCCTCAGATTACTCTCTAGTATTAATGCCGCCGCATATAAAAAGCCTGTGTCCAAATGTACAATCCCATCATAGCGGCGTGTTCCACTATACGAACCTGAACCAGTCAAAGGGTCATAGTGCGTTCTTTCCCAAGCATCACCCAGTTCTTCTATAAATCGGTATAAATCAGTTGCTATAGTTGGACGACTGTCGTTGTATAAAGTAGCTAAGTCGCCTAAGTTCGGTCGTAATTTTGCGTACCTCTCCTGGAAAAGCATCTCAAGGTTTTTGGCTGAAACTGTTTCAGCCTTATCTTCCAATAGGTCTGAAATTAGTTTGCCTGCCAAAACAAGGTGTTGAAGTAAAGCCTTATCCTTTTTCAGATCGACAGAGTCATCATCAAAAACAAGCTCTCGCCCAGTTTTACAAAGAGATTCAACAAGCTCATCATCCTTTTCTTTGATAGCTTTAAGAAGCCAGCAGGTAAGACCCTCGTGTAATATCTGCCGAAAGTTGCTTTGGGTTTCTGGTGTACAATTAGCAGGTAATTCTTTAAAAAGACCTGCAGGGTATGCGTAAAAAATGCCGAAGTAAGCGCGCTGACGACGAAGGTCTTTGGAATATTCTGATTTAAGCAATTCTGCGTATAAGCCAACTACCACCCAGCATAAAGGGCGGAGGCAGTAACAATTTTCGTTTTTAAACAGTCGGCGAACTTCTTCCTGCACCGTTTTAATTATTAAATGTGTGCCCCTTTCTACAAACCAAAGGTTTGCTCTTTTGTCCAGAGCCAACAACTGGTTAAGTGCCATTTCATAAACCGATACTAATTTGTAAAAGCGTGTGGGGTCATAATTATACTGCTCTTGAAAAGCTGGGAACTCTTTACAAATATCAACCACAGGATAGACAGGTTCTAATATGCAATTTAGCCATGCCTGAATTTGTTCAAGGTCGCGAGCTTCCATTGCTTTTTTAAAAGCGTTTTGGGTTTTTGCCAAATGGCAGTTCCATTCTTCTTCGGATGGAGGTTCGTTTTTGTCTGTTTTCCCCTCTTGCTCTGTTCTTGCGTGTTTTTGCCTGATATTGTGATATATATCCTTAGCCAATATATTTTCCAGCCGTGTTGCATAGAGTTTAGTCGTAGCTTTGATGGCTTCTTTGGGATTGACACATCTGATCAATGTCAGGATTATAAATAAAAAAGAGGGTATTATTGCCAATGTGCTGCCCAGTGTAGCATATGATAAAAGCCCTTTGCACTGATCAAGAAGGTGACCACTGGGCAAAGCGATAGCAGTGACAGCAAATAGGATTGCTAAAAAACTTTGACAGGCAAAAACTGGGAATCTACAAGCCTTATGTAGGTATTCAGCGGTAAACTCACCGGACTCACCTAATCTGTGTGCCAGCGTAGTTATAGAAATGCCGAGTACAAAGATAGGAACGATTAGTGTTAATAAACTCCCTATTAGCTTGTTATCGTAGTAAAGAGGTTGTGTATATAGTCTTATTAGCCAAACAATGACAAATAGTAGTGTAATAATCAAAAAGTTACGCCACCCAGGCCTGAAAAGCCAAAATTCAGTGTGACAAGACCATCTCCAGCCGGTTATAGAAGGCTTAATTGGATCCTCAGTCTGCTTTATTATTTTCAAAAGTCGTGAATCCATTGAGGCTTTACTACAACTATGTTTGGATTTTGTTACCATGATCTAATAGTTTAAATCCTGTCCGGAAATTTGCAAGAGGTTGCAGTCAAAAAGAAACTTGGTCAGACTGCGTACGATATAAACAAACACTGATTTAATCCGCGGTTACAATACAACGCAAACCGCATCTGGCGGCATACTTACTCCCAATTCTCGCCAAAGACAAGCCAATTTCCAACAAAATCCACCGCAAGCCAAATCTTTGCTTGTGCTGCCTCCAGTGAGGATTGTTCTATTCGTATGCCTATGGCATACTTACTGTGTGTTTCCTCGTCGCGGCCTCCGGCAGTTTACCCTGTAGGTTTACCCTGCGGGCACTGCGCAAAGGGATTTGTTTCAGATTTCGTGCTTAGTATTTCGAAATTGTACTCGATACGCTTCACACTTCACGAGATACGAACCCGCGTAGCGGGATTATTTCAGCTCTACAGACCAGTATGCGTGGTCGAGGAATTGCTTCCAGCTACTGTAGCGTTGATGGCCCAAATGAATATGAACGAGGGGATTGTGTTTCGGCTTGACGGGTTTCTGGATGAGTGTCATCCCGGCCTGTTTCGGTGTTCGGCCGCCTTTTTTGACGTTACAGTCGGTGCAGGCACAAACGATATTTTCCCACACTGCTTTTCCGCCCATACTCCGTGGTGTAACATGGTCGAGTGACAGCTCGCCGGCTGGCTGGCGTTTGCCGCAATACTGACATCTATTTTTATCGCGAGCGAAAATATTTCGGCGATTAAGCTTCACTTCGGTTCGAGGCAAACGGTCGTAAAATAACAGCCGAATAATCCGCGGTACCGCTATGTGAAAATTAACGGTAGATACCCAATCGTGTCCATCCGGCTCAAAATCCCGCTTGAGTTGGCTTACCTCACACCAGCTCTTAAAATCATAGTTTGAATATTTATCCTGCTCAACAGAAACGACCTCAGCAATCTCGCGAAACAGCAAAGAAAATGCCCGCCTGGCTCCTACTATTCGGATAGCCATATAATGCCTGTTCAGCACAAGAACATTACAGTCGAGACCGGATTTAATTTCAGAAGCAACCATAAATGACAATTAGCAAAAAAGCTCCTAAACCCCGTTAGAAAGAAAGCTCTATCCTTCCCCGTTTCGCCATAGCTACGCGGCGGCGAGTGGGCGTGGTAAAAAATACCTATCACCCGTGGGGTTTAACCCGTCTGAGCTTTCTAACGGGGTAAACTACTCATCTTTTTAAATAACAAAAACTCCGACAGGTTGCAAGAAAAAAGCGTGGAGCCCCACGGGCGTAGCCCGTGCCACCTCCATTCTCCGTAGTACCTACGTACGAAGGATGAATCCATCTCTCGCCTTTGCGTAGCCGTTTCGGCGGAGTGAGGTCGGCGGAACCCGCCGAAGCATCCGCCTACGCTAATTCAGCCTTCGTAGCCGTAGGCTACTACGGCGAAGTAGGCAGCCTTGGCGGATACCCTTTTCGCATTTCCATCCTCCGTAGCAGTGTCTGCTACTGCGGAGGACGGACATCGTCCGACGCCAAAGTCCGGCTGTGGACGACGGCGTCCACGGGTAGAACCCGTGGCTTTCGCTCCGTCGCCATAGCTTTGGAGCGTCGGCGACTGCGAAGGCGGGTAAACACTATTAGAAAGCTCGGGCGTGGCCTTAACCCCGTTAGAAATAACCATCTCTATGCCCTTTACTATCCCATTAAAACAATTCTTCTAACGGGGTAAATCCGCCTGCGGCGGGCAACTCGATGGGCCGGACTCATCTCGGCGAAGTGCCGAGCCGTAGCCGGATGGGCAGGCTTTCTAACAGGGTAAGCTTGCGAGGCACAACCGGTTTTTTCGAGAAAAATACTCGAGTTGCCGCACTCGTCACGGCGGAGCGTACCGTAGCCGGAAAGGATACTATATCGAGTTAAGAGCGATGAAATGATAAACCCCCCACCCGACGCTTGCTACACGATGTATTAAACGATTCATACAACTCAATGCCGCAAGAGCTATTAATGCTGCTTTGGCATTAAATTAGGCAATAAGAAGCACAAAAGTTGTTTGCAAATCCTCTTAAGCCCAATAAAAAACAGCTTTACGACTCTTTTGGACTTTTTGAAGCTGATTTAGCAACTACGTTTTCAGCTCTTAGCCCTTTTTCACCCTCGACAATATCGAAAGTAACTTCATCACCTTCCACAAGAGTCCTATAACCATCACCTGAGATACTTGAGTAGTGGACGAAAATATCGCGGTCTTCGGGGCCGGCGATAAATCCATAACCCTTTCTTGGGTTGAACCACTTAACTTTCCCGTCCAACATAAAAAGCCCCTTTTGAACAACTTTTCCAAGACATACTATACACATCCCATAACCACAATTTAACATAGCTTAAAATTCATAGCAAAGCCGGGTCTTAAATTATGGGTTATGGTCTTTTACTCAAAAAACAATTATTTCACATCAACCGATTCTGTAGCAGGAACAGATAGATTTTGTTTCATCAATCGGCCCATCTTGAATTTAATCGTTCGCTTTGC
>CAZMSP010000127.1:0-5266 GCA_964568985.1 uncultured Pirellulales bacterium | reverse complement strand
AATATATGCAATATCCTAATGAAGAGGTAGTAACTAAAACGGTTTCTCTGGAAGACTGGGACGAGCTGCCCGCAACAGAGGATGAAATCGAAGAAGCAAAGGCAGAAGGAGTTCAATTTAATCCTGGGTGGGGACCAAAAGAAGTTAAAGTTGAAGATGGCCGGATAAAAGGACTCTTATGTGTGAAAGTTAAATCGGTATTTGATGAACAGGGCAAATTCAGCCCCACTTTTTATGAAGAAAAGCAGATGTGCCTGGACGGGGATATGATAATTGAAGCCATTGGCCAGGCTCCTGACTTTTCATTCATTCCAAAGGAGCTATTTGAAAAATTAGAGTTTACACCGCGAAGAAAAGTAAAGGTTGACGAAAATGGTATGACCACAATTTCCAAAGTATTTGCCGGCGGTGATATAGTAAATCTGAATTTAGATGCAGTAACAGCCATTGCCGATGCTAAAATAGCGGCGGAAGGAATTCATAAAATAATCATTGGAAGATAGAGAATTCTGGTTTACATGCCGCTTACAATTCCATAAAACCTTATAATAACTTCAAGTTTTCACCTGAATTAGGTACTTTCTACTATTTTCAATCACTCTGTCTGTTTGTTTGGAAACATCCTGCACATACCTTGTTGCCGGGGCTCCCTTGCAGATCACTGGCTTTCCAGAGAAAACCGATTTGATGACATTGGCCCAATGCCTATATGCTGAATCGGGAATAGTGCTTGAGTTCTCTCCGGAGAATTAATTGGCTTGAGGTTGGTACCAATAGCTGTTATAATCCTGTTGTGATGGCTTGATGCAACGAATGACATGTTTACAATGCTTGCAAATTCCTGGCTTTGACAACTGCAAAAAGCGTGGACAATACAAGCATAATGACAATTACCAGTGGGTCACTGAGTGGGTCAGTCGTCACGTGATGGCAACTTGTTAACAACTTCTCAGTGCGTGGTCATTTACTTGTAAACCTTATTTTTGCTCAAAAAATGCGTTGTAAGCCATTTGCTAACAAAGCCTTGCAACCGGCAACAAGGACTTCGAATCCGAAGGTTGCAGGTTCGAGCCCTGCCGGGCGTGTTAGTCGTTTAACCCCCACCCGGCGCGGTGGGGGTTACCCGCTGATGGAGAAGAAAACACTTTAAAAACAGTCCTTTTTTTTCCTTGCTTGACAAGAGGTCACAGTCTATATTGCTCTTATTGCTACCGTTTTATGGACAAAGAGCTATGAGCAAAACACAGCTAAAAGTTTTGTGGGCAGGTATAGGTATATTTGTGCTTATGGGCCTTTTTCCACCAACGACACGCGGATACCACTTCGTTCTGAATAGATTTGATATAAGCTTCAGCCGTTTGTGTATTCAATGGGCCATTGTTGCCGCTGTCACAACCGGCTTTATATACAGCCTCAAAATTGACCCCGGGTTAATTCTGAAAATTCCATGTTTCTTCTCGTATTTGTTTGGATATTGTGGAGGAACCAGGCGGCCATATGCAGAGTTATTAAAGGAAATGGGAAACAAGAAGAAAAAAGCGGATATCACGCGCTTTTGGTTAGTGCTGTTAGCACTATTGCTGTTAGCTTTTATTCTTTTTGGGTTGTCTTACAAGGGAACAGCCCGCGCTCCCATTAGCATACTTTGAAAGTTATATTGAGCCTTAAAAGCCACGCAAAACGAGAGCATCAAAAAACACGGTTATAACTGCGACTGCAAATCTCTTTCTAAATCTGATAATATATTCGCTAGACAATTCTCATATGCTTCGATCAGGGACTCAGCTGTCCTGTCCTTAAACTCAGAGGCTGCTTCATAAGTATTTGTAAAAACAACAGATTTATCTGACAATTTGACTAAGAAGAAACGAATCTTCATCATTGCTTTTGGTGATGATTCTTCTCTGAAATCACCATACAAAGCGATTATATTACCTTCTAATATGTGGGTCGCTTCAGTGTAGCTACCCGGTTCTAATACCAACTTAAATAATCCCGATTCTGACAGCCAACCACGAGTTTTTTCAGTTATCATATCTTCCGGCCTGATTAGAAACTGGTTATAAAAGTCTTTTTCGTATTCTGATTGGTTCTTTCGATATACAAGACTTCTGGTGCTAAAGGCCGTGTCAACATTAAAACTTTGGACATCAAGTACTACATCTTTGCTGATTTTCTGTTGCGGACGGTATCGAGAGACTTCCAGGACAAAATTCCTTTTATCGTGCCCGCATCCAGATAAAAGCGTTGATAAAATCATCAAGCTACATAATGTGATCACTTTGCTATTCATTTTATTATCTCCGATTTTGAAGGTGGCTTACCGAATATTATTCTCGAAGGATGCTTTTTAAGCGTTGCTGTTAATTCTTTTATGTCATCAGAAATTGCACTCAGATTATGTAAAAATCTATCGAACTCGGGGCCCTGAGTCCTGATTTTTCTGTTAACACTCCCCAAAGTATTATCCAGACGGGTCAGAACCTCTGCAAGGTTGGCTGTTTCGGCATTTGGATCGGGGTTTACCAGCAGTGCCTTTATTTCCTGATTCGTTTCACGAATTTCAGAAAAGAATTCTTGTATTTCTTCGGTTAGACCTGAAATATCGACTTCTTCCAACTTTCCCAGGATTTTGTCTACCGAATCCTTCATGGTGGAAAACTGACCCGGGGCAGAAGGAATATACATGTAGTATGGTTCCCATGTAATATCCAGAACATGAAACCGGTTCGGATCTACGAATGTCCCTTCCAAATAAGCTTGGCCGGTTAGTATATTTGAGGCAAGCCTAAGTCTTAAACCTTGCTGTACCAAATTCATCATGCGAGCTTCTCTCTGCTCATCTGCAATATCACCTGCTCGTTCTTCAGTCTCTTTTCTGTCTATAGAACACAAAACCCTTACATAACGCTCATATCTGGATACTATTGTTGGGTCAGCTGATATGTCATAAACAGTGGAAGCAAACTCAATGCTTTCAACCTGTCCTATCTTAACCCCGCTTAACTCAACCGTCGCCCCCGTGCTCAATCCAGTAACAGTACTGTCAAAATATGTCTCAAAATAAAGCTTTTCCTTTGTAAAAAACCCTGAGCCCCAGACAATAACGGCGGTTACGATTAAAATTACAGATATAACAAAAAACAGGCCTATTTTGAAATAATTCGCTTTTTCACTCATTTCTCTTTCCTATATATAAAAGTAACAGGTTTCTTATAGCATTTGACAGAAAAGCTAAAATCTAACTTATGACTCCCTGTTAAAAAATTGTCTTACCCAGGAATTCTCACTATTGTCACGCAGGTAATCAGGCTTACCTGTAGCGACTATGGATTTGGTAATTTCGTCAAGCATGATAATCCTGTCTGCTACCTTGTATATACTCGGCAGCTCATGTGTAACTATGATGAACGTAATACCGAGGCTTCTGGACAGCTCAATGATTAAATCATCCAGTTGTGATGAGGTAATAGGGTCAAGTCCCGCAGAGGGCTCATCAAGAAATAATACCTTCGGGTCCAGAGCCATAGCTCGTGCTATGGCCGCTCTTTTTCTCATCCCGCCGCTGAGCTCCGAAGGCATCTTATATTCACTGCCCTGGAGGCTAACCACTTTAAGCCTCATTCGTGCTATAAACTCCATAGCATCCTTCGGCAGATCCGTGAACTCCTCAAGGACTAAACATATATTCTCCATTAGATTCATCGACCCGAAAAGAGCGCCATTCTGGTACATGACGCCTATTCTCCGCAGAATGTTTATCTTGTCCTGGCCCCGAGCTGACACTATATCATTACCTTCGATTAAAACTTTTCCCGAAACAGGCGGTAAAAGACCAATCATGTGTTTCAAAAGGGTGCTTTTACCACATCCCGAACCGCCTAAAATAATAAGAACTTCACCTGCCTGGACCTCAAAATTTATGTCCTTAATAATCGCGGCATCACCATAACCGGCGGTGAGATTCTCAACTCGAATTACAGTTTCAGAATCAGTTCTCATTGCAGCTCTTAAATCCCGAGATAATAATAAACAACGGCAAAAACACCATCTACAACAACTATGGCAATGATGCTGCTGACAACCGCCTTGGTTGCAGAATCACCGACGGCACTTGCGCCTGTACCGGTCTGCAATCCTTTCAAACATCCTATACCGGCAATCATCGAACCAAAGACCAGGGTTTTGACTAACCCGCCCGATAAGTCGCCTAAAGTTGCTGCTTCTTGAATTCTGTTCAAATAAGTTATCGGTGCAAAACCCAATGAAAGCATAACTAAGCCACATCCTATCAACCCAAACAGCAGGTTGAACATAGTTAGAAGCGGCATCATAAATATCCCCGCAATCATTCTTGGAACGGCTAAATACTTTACCGGGTCAATACCCATCGTCGTCAATGCATCAATTTCTTCGTTTACTTTCATCGTACCAATTTCAGCGGCATAGGCTGAACCGCTTCGGCTTGCAAAAATAATAGCGGTAATCAACGGACCAAGCTCTCTGAAAAGTGAAATTACAATAAGGTCGGCTACATATATTTGAGCACCGAATTTTTGCATGGCTATCGCCGATTGAAAGGCGAGAATCAAACCGATTAGAAAACCAAGCATGCAGGTAATGCCAACGGCATCCGCTCCGCTTTTCTCAGCAATTAAAAAAGTGTCCCCCCAGCGAAGTGTCTCCGGATTCAAAATTGTGGCGAAAAATTTTACAAGTAATTCACCTAAAAAACTGATTTGTGTCTTAAATTCACTCCAGGCCTGACAACAGCCCTTGCCTGCATTTTCAATAAATCTTTTAAGTGAAAACTTTTCAGGTATGTACTCGCCTATTTGGCCGGGGTCGAATATTTTAATGAGTTGCTCGAACTCTGTTTTCAAACCTTTAATTGAGAATTGTCGGCCTTCTTTTTCTTGTCTCTGCTTCAACTGTAAAAGAAAAGCTGCCCCGGCACCGTCGCAATACTCGATACCAGCAGCGTCCACCTCCAAAAACAAAGGTTTGGTCTTGGATAATTTCTTGATGGCCTCGGACCAGATTTGGCTCACAGTGTCTGCATCTAACCGTCCCTGTATGGTTAGTTGTAAGTTGTCCTTGTCTATTTTGTAGTTCGTATGAACCATACCATTCCTGAAAAATACTTTTATAAAAATAATTACCTAAAAAGCATTATAACCTCTTGTCGCGGGAGGATATATCTATTTTTGCCGAAAGAAGGTTAGCAATAGGGGCAGTATATTCGAATTTCTCAAAAAGTATTTTC
>CAZMSP010000126.1:0-5348 GCA_964568985.1 uncultured Pirellulales bacterium | reverse complement strand
ATATCGCAGTTATTGCACGCACCGACATTAACGTGGAAGACCCACGGCGATTTTTTTAATGCTTTTATTTTCCAGCTCATAAATGAACCTTATAACCAACTATAGCCACAAGTATTACCTATCAAGGCCAGGACAATAGCGATAGCCAAAGCTAAACTGCAATAAACCCAGAAAAACTTCATCGCCTGGTCGATGCGTACACGCGGATTTGTATTTTTTATCAAAATAATCATAACCAATATCAGCACATATTTGCCAAGCCCTGCTAACAGGCAGGCAGCAATTAGAGTCAATAAAAATAATATATCTATATATTTGTTGAACCTTGCCAGCAGGCCCGTGACTATAAAAATCAGTAAAACTATGATACCAATGGGTAATGTGCCCACAGGCTTTGCAAGCCCCGCTAAAAAGTCTGCACTTAGGCCGCCGAGGAACACCATTACTAAAAACAGCGGCAGAGTCACAAGCATCACCGCCTGCATAAGTTTCCAGATGGCAAGCAGTGCCCCGGAATATTCCATTAAAACACCGCTTCCCAACTCAGTTTCTGCTTCTGCTATATCGAATGGGACAAATCCGAGTTTTGCTTGGATGCACATCAGGGAAGACAAAAACGCCAGCATCCCGGATATGCTGAAAACCGGCGCATGTTGAGCGATTGCCGCCAAGCTGAGCTGTTGTCCCTGTTCAACCAGCGCAGTCGTTTTAATGATTACTACAATAAACGCAAGCACAAGCGACAGTTCATAGCCCATAACCAGCTTCATTTCCCGGCCAGTACCGACTGCAGCGTGGGGGCTGGCACTGGCGCTGCTGCCGAGAATCAATGCCAGCGACGGCAATACCATCAGGTAAATCGCCACAATGATGTCGCCAAGGAAGGTGGTCTGGGTAACTATTATTCGCCAGAGCATTATTGAAAGCAAAATAATGCCTGCCAGGCCGACAATCGGTGCTGCCATAAAGACGATTCGATGAGCGTCTTGCGGAACAAGAATTTCTTTTCCCATCAGTTTCGCAACATCGTAAAACGGCTGAACGAATGGTGGGCCGACGCGCCATTGAACAAGGGCGCTGACTTTGCGAACTATCCAGCTGGCAACCAGGCCGAGAACCACAGTACCCGGAATGACTATAATCCAGAACAGAATATTTGGAGAGACGCTCATTTCTCTGCCTTTTCACTGTTTCTTAAAAACGGCTCCCATGTACCACCGCCGGAGACTTTAACAACGATATCTTTAAATACCTCTACCAAATCACCTTCCACGACTATTTCCTTGTAGTCTATACTCCCATCTCTGCAGGTATTGACGCACAGGGGTTTTTCTGCCGGTTTGAGCCTGCCTTTGCAGAGGTCGCAAACACTGGAGGGATATGGTATCAAATCGGTGTAAATCGTTCCGAAAGGACAGGCAATCGCACAGGTGCCACAGCCGGTGCACAACATATTCGCCCGCTTGAGAATCCCGGCATCGTTATTTTTGCTTGGTATTTTCTCTAATGCCCCCTGAGGGCAGGCATTTATGCACGGGGCCGATTCGCACCTGCGACAAATCAGGGCGAAGCGAATCATCTCCAATAGCGAATCAAAACCTTTGTTTCCGGGATGATGCTTGTACGAGCACTGCACACCGGACTCGTCCTGAGTTGTGCATTTTGCCAAATCGATTATTAACTTCGCTCCCATACAGAACCTTGTCTGTCCTAATCCCAGATATTCGGGTAGTCTTTTAACTGCTCATAAGTGAAAACAGGCCCATCTTTGCAGACATAGTATTTGCCAATCATACAATGGCCGCATTTTCCAAATCCGCAGCTCATGTTCTTTTCCATTGAAAGATAGATATCTTTAGGTGCAAATCCGAACTCCAGCAGTTTCAACGTGGCGAATTTCATCATAATCGGCGGGCCGCAAACCACAGCCGCCGCGTTTTTAATATCCACATCATTGGGGTCAAGTATCGTAGTTACCACCCCGATATTGTCTTTCCACGGCTCGACTGAGCTCGCTGAAGTCTGGCCGTTTGCCTTGTCAACGGTAAGTTTAATATCAACTCCGTCAATGTTTTGCCAGGAGCCGAACAGTGTGTTTTTATAGATAAAATCGTCAGGTGTTTTCGCCCCGTATCGGCAGACGACAGATTTGAAATCTTTTATCCTGTCAATCAGGGTCAAAAATAACGACCTGATTGGTGCCAAACCTACACCGCCGCCGACGATATAGACCTCTCTGCTGACAAAATCATCAATCGGATACCCGTTACCGTACGGCCCACGGACACCGACCTTCTGCCCCTTTTTGCATTCATGTAATAAACCGGTCACCCGGCCGGTCTTCATAATAGTAATATCCATTTGTTCGGTAACAGCAGGAGAGGAGGATGGCGTAAATGGCGCTTCACCCTCACCGGGCAGAGTAAGCTCTACGAACTGACCTGTTTCAAATTTGAATTTATCTTCGGGCTTAATCACAAACGTCTTAATCGTCGGCGATTCATCTATGATATCTGTGATTTGACCGTTAACAGGTTGATAGAGATTCCGGCTCATTTTGCAACTTTCGCTTCTTTTGTGCCTTTGCCCTTAAGTTCTTCATTAAGTTTCTTCAGTACATTCCTGATATCTATCGCTCCTGCCTCAGCATCGACGCATCTGCCGCAACCGACACACATATTGATGCCGTACCTGTCGACAAAATATGCGAGTTTGTGCATAAGGCGGTGCTTCAATCTGTCTCCGAGTATCTTGCGCGGGTTCTCACCGCCGGCTACCCGGGCATAAGACATCCGCATACAACTGTCCCACATCTTCATCTTGCCAAAATAATCTTTTTGCTTCGTATCGTAAAGGTAAAAACAGTGACATGTGGGACAAACTCTCGTACAGGCCTGACATTCAACGCAGGTCTTTGCCTCCTCGTCATATATATCTGTATCCTGTGTGACTGTCATAATATCTCTGATTGGTGTATCAAATTTCAAATCAGCATTTTGCTGTTCAAGTTGTTTTTTTGTCTCTGTCCTGATTTTATCTTGCTCAGCCAAAGCATCCTCAGGAATATCTGTGAAGAGTTCCGAGTGTTTTTCGAGAAAATCTTTGCCTTTTTGCGAACCGGCCTCGACAATAAAACCGTCTTTGACTTGTGAAACATTCAAATCAAACCCACGTTCAGCGTAGGGCTGCCCATCGAGAATGTTGCAGAAGCAGCTCTCACCCGGCTCGAAGCAATCGGAAGAAATTATGAACATCTTCTCCCGCCGGGCGACGTAAAACGGGTCCTTAAATTCGTCTTCTAAAAAGACCTTATCCAGAATTTCAATGGAGCGCAAATCACAGTCTTTAAGCCCGAATACAGCAAAAGGTTTTACCTGCTCTGGTTCAACGGCTTCGGGAAAAACTGCGGCAAGCTCACGCAGTGGAAATAAAAACTCTTTTACTGGCGTACAAGCTCGTATGTTATTAAATTCTACTTCTTTCGAGGTAGAAGGGGCGTATCTGCTGAATACATAATGCTGGGTTCCCGCCTTGCGGGGTCCCTGGCCGCTTTTTTGGGGAACGTAAAGGTCCATCTGCTCAGCGACAGCATCTAAGAACGGCTTTAACTTACTTATAAAAACTGTTTCCATTTTTACTCACTTTAATCCGTCATTTGTCCGGCGGATAAACTTTCAAATCGAGCTATTATACCGTTTGCAACTTAACTTGCAGGCATATAATACGGCAAACGGGCAAGGTCCATTGCCATATCAATCGGTATAACTTTGACCTTCTTATGTACCATTACACAACACGGAGAAAAGTTTAATATACCCTTTACATCTGCTTTTACCAATGCGTCGGCTGTTTGCTGAGCAGCATCCTGTGGAACAGCTATAATCGCAAGATTGATTTTTCGTTTCTTCAAGACCTGCAGATTTGAAATATCTTCAATAATAATACTACCTATTTTCTTACCGATTTTTTTGGGATTATTGTCAAAAGCTGCAGTGATATTGAAACCATATATTCTAAAACCCGTATATGCCAAAACAGCCAAACCCAGATTGCCCACGCCAACTAAAGCCGCCTTCCGGACGACATCAAGTTTTAGGATTCTTTTGGTTTCCTTTGCGAGTTTCTCGACATTATAACCCACTCCGGGTGTGCCAAACTCGCCAAAGTAGGAAAAATCCTTTCTTATCTGCCAGGGATTAACACCAACTAAATCAGCCAAATCCCGGCTGGATATACCCTTCAGGTTCTTTTCTGACAGAAACATCAGTCCTCTGAGATAAATTGGCAGCCGACGGACGGTTTCATCTGGAACTTTATGGTACCTCATAATCTGTACTACAGTTACTTTATACTTGTGTTCACATTCACAAACTAAATTGCATTTTATCAGTAATTGAGACAGCCGTCAAGAAAAACTTTGCCATTTTGATTACAAAAATCTGCTCATCTAACTGCTTAACAGCCCTAATCATTCATAGCAAGAAAAGCTGTCTATCTGTCAGGTTTCTATTCTGCGAAGTCACATCCCACGCTTCTGCCCATAAAAGGTAGGGTCGTAACGGGCAAAACTGTAAACACCTACCCGTTCTCGAAGTGAGGCCTGGCCGAAAACAAAATTCCACGATGGCTCAGGATAAAGGTCCTCCATTGTAATCGCTAAGGTACAAAAAGCATCAGATGGTAGGTTCTTTTTCAGAATGGCTAACACATCACTAGTCAAGACTTGCCGATTTCCGGTGTATGGATTGATACGTGTAGTAAGGGCCTGCTTGCTTAAGTTTATATGCGGAAGCACTTGCGCTTGCAAACCAAAAAAACAAGAAGCATACTCTTGTAGTCTTTCTACCAAAGGAATTTTGTATTTTGGAAATTCGCCCAATGGCTGTAAATAGATTTTGTTACGTGTTTTTCCCGGCTGGTTTGGATTGCATCTTACAAACTCATCGAAGCTTTGCCCTGTTTCCTGATGCACAGCCAACCAATCTCTACCTTCTGGGACGGGTATGGGTTCAAAGTCATCGCCCGGCTCCAATGCCCTTCTTGGAGCCGCCGAAAGCCCTTTAGTAGAACCAATGGCCCCAATCCTCTCCGTTGACGTAGGCGGTTTGAAATCCATTGCCAAGCTCACCGATAAGAGAAAAGACGAAATTAAAAAAACAACTTTTTTCATAATGTCGATATATCACAACCTATTTAGTGGTGGTGTGCAGCTTTGGATAAAATTTACCACTTGAAACTATCTTTTTCAATGGTTAGTATTCTTAAGTACAGCCGTATGGGAAATATTTGCGCTCGTAGCTCAGTAGGATAGAGCATCGGTTTCCTAAACCGGAGGTCGCAGGTTCGAA
>CAZMSP010000125.1:0-5382 GCA_964568985.1 uncultured Pirellulales bacterium | reverse complement strand
ATACGATGGTCGAGCTTGCAAATAAGTACAAGGACAAGAATGTCGTCTGGCTTGCAGTAAACAGTACGAGCCATACAACGCCAGAGGCCAATAAAGAGTTTGCCAAGAGTCATAATCTGCCGTATCCGATACTTGATGACAGGTCAGGTAAGGTTGGGCGGTCCTATGGCACCAAGACAACGCCCCATATGTTCATAATAGACTCCGTAGGAAATATTGTTTACCAGGGTGCGATTGATAATTCACCAATGGGCGCGATAAAAGAAAAGGCAGTAAACTATGTAGATAAGGCCTTGGAAGAGCTTACCAGTGGAAAACCGGTGAGCGTTGCAACGAGTAAATCCTATGGTTGTTCTGTAAAGTACGACAGGTAGGGCTGGGTCTGCTAATTTGCGCTGGATTAGCTCCTGTACTCAGGGCTCAAAGAGCGTTTGTGTCCGGTCAGTTTTCGATATGGGATAGGTGACTGTACCATCGGCTTTTATAACCGCGCCAGGTGTTAGCTTATGAACGGATACCTCACCAGATTCCAGAATGTGCAGTACTTCTGCTCCCCGTGCAACAAGGTAATCATTTAAGAGTCTTCGGTGACATTTCCAATAAAATTTTTCCGCACACATAATAGCTGTTTTTCTTTCCGCAGCAACTGGTAGAAGTTTTTGAACAGCTTGGTTAAACTCATCAGTTGCCATATGGTCGGCATAATTACGAAATCCTATGTTTTTAATGCCAGCGTTTGGAGAATTGCTGTTTTTGACAGTATGTCTCCGGCCTCCGAGAGCTTTAAGCCAGAGGTACTCAATATTTCCCTGCATCAAGAGTTCAAATAGAGCTTCACGATTGAAATGAGGAAACTTACGTGAGCTCGGATAGCGTCGAATGTCAGCTACCATCTGGACCGAAAATTCTCTTAGGACAGATATGTAGTCCTCAAGTGAGCGGTTAGAGTGCCCAATAGTAAAGATTTGCAGTGTTTTTATGATATTCTTTCCTGGTTCATATTGGCTAGCGTCGGATTTCAGGTATTGAAGATGGTATCCTGTCTATTACTCCCATCTTTTTTAGTTCTTCAGCGATTTTCATCATATTGCTGTTAAGAAATGCTCTGAGGTTTGTATCAGAATCAGAATCGAAACCATAATGAGTCATTTCTGCCCGGACAGAAGTTGCATCCTTGTGCTGTACGATTAATCTGTAAGTCGCAATAACTCCGCCGGTTCTTTGTGCTCCGGCAACGCAGTGGACAAGAACGGTTTTTTTCTCTTTTTGGGCCTGACATATTTCTGCGATAATATGCGCATAGTCGTTTACATCACCAACGCCGTTGCCGGGCAGAGAAAATATCACTCTTTCGATACCAAGCTCATTTGCCACCTGTCTTTCTGCATTACTCCTGTCGCTTGTTTTTGGGTCACCGGATAGACTTATAATCTTTTTAATTTTATATTTCAGCAGAACTTTCTTGATAAGTGAAGGTTCTATCAGGCCGCTTCGGTATATCTGACCTTTCTCGACTACGCCAAAATTCTTGGGGAAAAAAGTATCCTTGAGAAACCCTTCCCATAGGCAAATTATACCGGTTACACAAAGTGAGATTGTGACAATTATAATAAGTCTTTTATTAGCCGATATTAATTTCGAAATTTTTTGTAAATATAAAGTCATTAAAAAGACTTTCTGAATTTTTTAAGCGGTGTGAATAAGCTTCTGTGGTTTTCTTACTTCAAGAAAAATCTTTTATTTTTTCAGAGGCCGTTGGTTTTTTGACTGATCTCGTCTGGGCACCGTGCTCCGGCGGGCTCCGCCCTGACGAGAAGGCCCAGCCTGAGTCCTGATAGAGATTCTTCTTTTTGGCTTAGCTTTTGTGGTAATCTCCATGATTCTTAATTTTCCGGCTGCTGCTTTTCTTGCGGGAGCTTTTGCCGGCGCTATCTCTCCCATTAGCATTAAAGCTTTAGTGCATACCTCTCTTACGGAGCTTTGCTGGTGTTCCCTGCCTTGCTTAAAAACCTCTAATGCCATTTTTTTCATTCTGCCGTGCACTTTTCTTAGTCCGTAAGCGGCTGCGGTTTTCGTTGTTATTGGGGAGTCTCCAAACAAGGCGTCTTTCAGGACTTCCAGGCCATCTTCCTGCAGCCAGGATAAATTGAAACCAGCCTGTCGTCTAATTGAGCCGTTTGAGGAAGATAATTGTTCCCGCAGTTTTCGGAGAAGCTTTTTAGAGCCTTCGTTTTTTTGCGGGTCTGAACTTTTTTCTTTTTCAACCTCCATGTTGCCACCCCTTCCTTGATAATAGTAAGTATACCTGAATCATTATAGGCGGTTTCTTTCCTGTGTGCAACAGAAGCATATAGTTAGTATCAGAACCCCCTGTACTCTGAGCACATGCAGGTTTCACCTCCTGCGTTTTCCTCCTTCGAAGAAGCCAGATTCGCTTACTTACCTCAAAAGCGTCTTAAACCCTGCTGCATAGCCAATTCCCATCCTTGGTCAAATGGCCCGGTACGAAAGAGTTAAGCGGTACATAATCAGATATCCATTTCTAATAATGCTTCCTTATGCTTACCACTTAACCAGATTGTTATACGTCACGATAGTGTTGTCAAATAATTTTTTAAAAAAATACGCATTTTTTCGTAAAAAAGCCTCATAAATATCCGCATAATAAAAGTGGGCAATATATAACAGCCTATAATAAATGGATTTTAATGTCCGCAGCGGTCTTAACCGTCTTATCGACAACAAGATAGGGCAATTCCGTTTTACAGGGGAAAGTTCGTCAAGCTTTTGCTTCGTTCGAGAACAAATTCCACAGAAAATCTTCTTTGCCTCGTTGACTCATAGCTTAGGTCATTCTATTGGTGTGGTCTGACTCACTTGCTTTTATGGGGTTATTGGCCTATTATGGAGTTGTTATATCTTAATGAAAGGGAAATCCACAAATTGCAAAGCAAGAGATAATCAGGGGGTAAGTTTATGGAAGAACGAACAGGTATAGTAACTATGAAGGGCCAGCCGCTGACTCTTTTGGGAAGTGAGGTCAACGTAGGTGATAAGGCACCGAATTTCAAAGTGGTTGCGAATAATTTAACAACAGTTAAATTTTCATCTTTTCAGGGAAAAGTTTGTATTATTTCATCAGTACCTTCTCTGGATACCGGTGTATGTGATACAATGACCCGGCGTTTCAACGAAGAAGCTAACAATCTCGGTGAGGATGTGGTAGTACTGACTATAAGTATGGACCTGCCGTTTGCCCAGAAACGCTGGTGTGGGGCTGCGGGCGTTGAGAATTTACAGACGCTTTCCGACCATCGAGATGCGGCTTTCGGAAAGGCCTATGGGGTTCTGATTAAAGAACTTCGGCTTTTGGCGCGGGCGGTGTTTGTGTTGAGCAAAGAAGGTGTTATCCGGTATAAACAGATAGTAGGTGAACTGACAAACGAACCAGATTATGAAGCAGCACTGAAAGCAGCGAGACAGCTGTTGTAAGGAGAGAACAAGATGAGAACGCTTAAACCGAATGTCTATGCCGTCGGTGCGAATGACTGGGACAGAAGATTGTTTGATTCGCTGATTCCGTTGCCTGACGGCACAAGTTATAACGCATATTTGGTAAAGGGCAGCGACAAGACGGCACTATTGGATGCCGTTGACCCGACGAAAAGTGATGTGCTGATAGACAACCTGGTCAAGGCCGGCGCTAACAGGATAGATTATGTTGTCGCCCACCACGGTGAACAGGACCACTCCGGCGGCATACCGGATATATTGACGCTGTGGCCTGATGCGAAGGTAGTAACAAACCAAAAGTGTAAGGGGATGCTTATCGATTTGTTAAATATCAGCGAGGATAAATTTATTACTGTCGATGATGGCCAGACACTTTCTCTGGGTGATAAGACACTGCAATTTATATACATACCCTGGGTCCACTGGCCGGAGACGATGGGTACATATCTGCAGGAAGATAAAATACTGTTTCCCTGCGATTTCTTCGGCTCACACCTTGCGACAAGCAGTCTGTTCGTGGATGACGAGGCGGTCGTATATGAGGCAGCCAAAAGATATTACGCAGAGATAATGATGCCCTTCAGGACTGCTATCAAAAATAATCTGGAGAAGATTAAGCCGCTTGAGATTGAAATAATTGCTTCCAGTCACGGCCCTATTTATGATAAGCCGGAGTTTATTATCAATGCTTATAAAGACTGGGTCAGCGACAGGGTCAAAAATGAAGTTGTGCTGCCGTATATTTCAATGCATGGAAGCGTAAGAAAAATGGTCGAACATTTCGTGGAAGCCTTGATAGAAAGAGACATTGCTGTAAAGCAGTTCGACCTTACTGTAACGGATATCGGCAAACTGGCAATGTCGCTGGTTGATGCAGCAACGATAGTACTCGGCTCGCCGACGGTCTTGACCGGGGCACATCCAAAGGTTGCCTATGCTGCGATTTTGGCAAATGCACTTCGGCCGAAAACAAAATTTGCCTCCATCATCGGCTCCTACGGGTGGGGTGGTAAAATGGTAGAGCAGATAACAGGATTGATATCGAATCTTAAAGTGGAAATCCTTGAGCCGGTTGTGGCAAAAGGTTATCCTAAAGAAGATGATTTTACAGCTCTGGATAAATTAGCTGATGAGATTCTGGCCAGGCATAAAGGGCTTGGAATTGTTGAATGAAGGATGGTAGTAAAGAAATGAGTATAGAATTTAATGCTTTTGAGGCATTTCAAACAGCTGAGCGAATCGAACGCAATGGTGCCGGATTTTACCGTAAGGCGGCGGAATTATTTGACGACCCCGGCACTTGCAAAATGTTTCTCCAATTAGCTGACTGGGAGAGCGGCCATGAAGATGTCTTCGCCAATATGAGAAAGCAGCTTTCAGAAGAGGCGCCGGGGCAGCGGACATTCAAACCTGAAGAACCACCTTTTGACCCTAAGGCGATGGCCGGGCTTGCTGTGTTCGGAGTAAGAACTGAACCGTCTGATGAGCTAAGCGGCAAGGAAAGCATAATAGACATTCTGAAAATGGCTATTGAGAATGAGAAGGATTCGATTGTTTACTATACGGGTTTGAAAGCGTTTGTATCAGCCCAGGCCGGCAAAGACAAAATCGATGATATTATAAAAGAAGAGTATCGCCACATCAGAATCCTCAGCCAGTCGCTGGAGCAGAGAGAATAACCTAACCGTCATGAGACTGCTGCCCTCATATTCAGGAACATATTAAAAGAAAGGAGTAACGGCAATGGACATATTCCAATACGCAATGCAGATGGAAAAAGATGGCGAAGATTACTATCGCCAGCTGGCTGACCGGACTGAGAATAAGGGATTAAAGACCATATTGACAATGTTAGCCGATGAGGAGGTC
>CAZMSP010000124.1:0-5400 GCA_964568985.1 uncultured Pirellulales bacterium | reverse complement strand
TGAACTGGCCCATAGTATTGACTATTTCGAAGAAACCCTCCGGGTCGCCGTTGCCGACAGCTAAAGCAATATGTCCCGGTCCGTAACCGCCCCGGCCGGAGCTCTTAAAAGCCGCATCCAAGCCGACCCATTTATCTCCGACATACGCCTGTGTCCATGCATGTCCTCCGAATCCTTCAAAGCCGGCCCAGTCATCTACATACGCAATCCCTGTAACCACTTGGGCTGGAATTCCGACGGCCCGGCACATCGCCGCCGTCAACACGGCAAACTCTGTGCAGTCGCCTTGTTTGCTGGCCGCAACCTCTGCCGCTGATGCATAACCAACTGACAAGCTCTTATTCTCAACGTACCTGGCGGCAAAATCTTCTATCTTCCGGACCGCCTCACCTGCATCTTTAGTATTACCGACCGCCTGACGGGCAAGATCGATTATCCCTTTGCGGTCGCTCTGCACAAATCTTGTGGGTTTTGTTGCTTGCAATATTGTTGAGTCAGTGCCTTTATATGGAAATTTTGCACCTTTCGGCGCTGTAACTGGCTCAACCGTCACGATTACTTTACCATCTGTTAACTGCTGTACTTTTTGATTGTCTCCGGATGGTACTGTTAGATTTTGTGTTCCTTCTTTAGGGCTGATATGATAGGTAATTGATTTAGCTTTTTGAACATCCTCCAATGGTTTCGGGCTGGTTAAAAACATCTTATCGATTATTTCAAAAACGTCGTTCTCACCAAGAGCGAACTCTCTGGCGCAGGCGACCAGCTCAACTTGCATCCCCGCTACAGGCATAATGACCTTTTGATCGCGAAGGTCATCATCAATATAGCTGGTGCTTACAATCTCACCACTACCCGGCATTGTATATGTGCTTGTAACCTCCGTTAAGGCTACCACGCGCCCTAACAAATCGACGTTTTGTTTCGGCCCGATGCGAATCTGGGTATCAAAGGCCTGTAACATTGACGGGCTGAATAGTTTAGCAGTATATTCTGTGCCTTGCTTGAGACCTTTTTTCAACGCCAGCAGGTGCAGGCCCTCAGCCATCACCGCACCGCTCGGCCATTCGAGCGTACTCTTCTGTTCCGTCCCCATTGAGGTGATTATTATATCCACCTTTCCTTGCTGATGTACCGTGCCGGTTACTTTCATCGTCATTGCACCGAGTTCCTGCACGACCTCAAATCCTAACGGCTTGCCGTCAGTCGTCTCGATACTGGTTTCAGTCGTATCGATTGTTACCGGAACATCGGCTCGGCTTATCATAATGCTGACTCTTTCGGTTGTAGTTACCTTCCCCTCAGCTATAATCTGACTCTGTATCGCGAAACCTACCTTCTTACCTTCCATAAGCATAGCGAAATATTCAGTTTCGCTCGATGTAGATACCTGTGGCTGCGCTACCCCCCCGCTGGCTAACAGCAAAACTAAATAAATACTGAAAATATACCTGTTCAACATAACTAATCCCTTTCATTGGGTTCCCATTTTGATTTATCAAACCCTGCCCACCATACATGTGGAGGGCTTGTCCCTGCAAAAGCAATGGGCCTGCAATCAGCTAATTATAACCGCATTGCCCTAAATTTTCATCGCAATATCTGCTCTCTTAGCTAAAATAAGCAAAAAATCCTATTTATGAAATCTTATGACTTTTGATGAGCTTCTCAATTTGGTTTATCTGGACAAAGCGATTGGTATTCGCCTTGATTCACGTCTTGTCAAAGCCGGCGATATCTTCGTGGCTGTCAAGGGCACGCTTTGTGATGGCCACGACTTCATCGCTCAGGCCATCGCAAATGGTGCAAAATATATCCTTTGCCAGAGGGATAAATCGGGCATCGGGCACCGCTTGTCCGCCGACTTGTCCGGCGTAGCGAAAGCGGAAGCATCGAGCCTTGAGATTATTTCTGTTGAAGACTCCTCGCAGGCAGCGGCAATTCTGGCGCAGGTAGCAAAAGGAATCCCGGCTGCAAAATTGACAAATCTGGCTGTTACCGGAACAAATGGAAAAACAACTGTTGCATATCTTGTTCGTTCGATAATTCAAACTGCCGGTGAGATGTGCGGCCTTATCGGAACAATTATTTACGATACCGGCTCTGAAATTTCACAGGCCAACCTCACCACGCCGGATTGTCTGGATATTGCTGAGGCACAATCGCAAATGGTCAAAGCCGGCGCAAACTACATGGTCATCGAAGCCAGCAGTCATGCCCTTTCCCAAAACCGGCTGGCTGTTATTAACTTCACGGCCGCAGCATTTACCAATCTCGGCGGTGACCATCTGGATTATCATAAAACCGAAGAACAATATCTGGCTGCCAAAGCAATGCTTTTTAAGACGCTGTATGTTGATGCCACAGCCGTATTGAATAAACAATCACCGCAGGCCGAACAGCTCGCCGGCTGGACCAAAGCCGGAATTTTATGGTATGCCGTCGATGAGCCGGCTGACATCACTGCTCACATCGAGTCGATGGACATAAATGGAACTGTTTTCAGATTAGAATGCGCTGGTCAATCGTCTCTCGTCAAGACTACTTTACTCGGCCGACACAATGTTAGCAATTCCCTCGCAGCAGCCGGATTATGCCTCGCTGCCGGTTTTAATTTGCAAACGATAGCAGCCGGATTATCGGCTCAGCAGACAATACCTGGCCGGCTGGAGAAAATCGATTTCGATGGTGATTTTACCGTTCTTATTGATTATGCTCACACTGACGATGCCTTGAAGAATGTTTTGGTTACATTAAAGCCCTTGTGCAAAGGTCGGTTAACGGTCGTTTTCGGCTGTGGCGGAGATAGAGACAAAACCAAACGGCCGCGTATGGCCAAAGTCGCCGAACAATTAGCTGATTTTGTAATTGTTACCAGTGATAACCCGCGCACCGAAAGACCTGAGGATATAATAGAAGAAATAGTTACCGGCTTTGAAAACCCGGATTCAAATACTATAGCGATAGAGTCTGACAGAAAAAAGGCCATTGAATTGGCTATAAAAAATGCCGGTAAAGATGATATTGTGCTCATCGCAGGCAAAGGCCACGAAAACTACCAAATAATCGGAAACAAAAAATTTGATTTCAATGACAAGAAAGTCATTCAACAGTACCTGAAGAAATAACAATGAAAAAATTTCTGATAGCAGAACTGGCCAGCATAATAAAAGCTCGCGAGCCACGAGGCACGGCCGACGAGCGACGTTTTTTTACTGGCGTAAGTATTGACTCGCGAATAACCCAAGCAGGCGACTGCTTCTTTGCAATCTGTGGCGAGAATTTCGATGGCCACGATTACATATCTGACGCCTTTGCCAAAGGTGCTGCCTGTGCTGTCGTCAGTAAAGATGTCGAAGGCAAATTTGCCGGCAAAGCAATACTCAAGGTCGATGATACAGTAAAAGCTCTCGGCGATTTCGCACGAGAGTATCGTCATCTGTGTGGATTTAATGTGGTCGCAATAACCGGCTCGGTCGGCAAAACAACGGTAAGACAGATTATTTATCACGTCTTAAGTCAGCATTATCGTACACATCAGGCGCCGAAGAATTTTAATAACGAAATTGGCTTACCATCGACGTTGCTTGGTGCTGACCAGCAGCATCAAATCGTTATCGCTGAGCTCGGCAGCAATTACCCTGGCGAGATAGCTTGCTTAACCCACATCGCCCAGCCGAACATCGCAGTAATAACTAATGTCTATCCAGCCCATCTGGAAGGCTTTGGGAATCTGCAAGCAATTATGAAGGAAAAGTTGTCCATCGCGGAAGGACTCTTGGATGGTGGTATCTTGATAGTCAACACTGATGTGGTTAAATGGTTAAAGGGTAATCGGTTAAATTACCAATTGCCAATTACCAATCACCGGGTCATAACTTTCGGCAAATCAGATGACTCTGACTATCGGGCGCTAAACATCACCTCTGATGGCCTCAGCAGTCGCTTTACCATAAATAGCACAGAGATTTATTTGCCGTTGGCTGGCGCCGGTAATGTCGAAAATACACTTGCCGCCTTGGCTGTCTGTAAGCAGTTTGGTTTGAGTATTGATGATTTTGCGCGAGGCCTGAAGACACTGCCAGCCATTGCTATGCGGGCCGAATTACTGCAGGTTGGAACGCTCACGATATTAAATGATTGTTACAATGCAAACCCGGCTTCAATGAAAAATGCGCTGGATATGTTGGCTTGTCTCGGCTCAAGGGAAGGCCGCCGGCTCGTTTTTATCTGCGGTGATATGGCCGAGCTTGGCAATCAAAGCGAGCATCTGCACGCCGAGTTAGGCACTGCTATCGCCGAGGCCAAAGTACAGCTCCTAATAGCTGTCGGTAAATTTGCTAAAATCGCCGCTGAAGCTGCAAAAGAAAACGCCAGCTATAATTTGCAGGTAGAGTATTTCGAGGATACCCTTTCAGCTTGTAATAATCTGCAAAAATTTATAAAAGATAACGATATAATATTAGTAAAAGGTTCGCGGATAGCTAAACTGGAAATGGCTACCGAGAAACTAAAGGAACTTTTTTCGTGATGCGTCGTGCGTAATGCGTATTGTGAAAAAACGCAATACGAGATACGCAATACGAGATACGAGATGATATACCACCTGTTATGGCATTTGCGTGCCGGTGAACGGCTGGGCTTTTATGCCTATCAATACGTGATATTTCGTTCCATAGCTGCAGTTTTGACCAGTGTGCTGATCGCTCTTTTGATAGGCCCCAGAATTATACGCTGGCTGATGCGCAAAAAAATCGGCGACCGGCCGGAGTTCCATCACGCAGCACTGAATGAATTAACCAAAGAAAAGGCCAATACACCCACGATGGGCGGCCTGATTATTATCCTTGCGACCCTTTCCACTACCTTATTATGGACAAAGTTAAACAATCCATTCGTTAGAAAAGCCATCTTTTTAACTGTTTGGTTTGCTGCTCTGGGGGCTGTAGATGACTGGCTGAAACTTACCAGTGCTCTTCGGCATTCCCCGCTTTCGCGGGGACAAGCTCGCCCCTGCGAAGGCAGGGGCAGAAGCGGTCTTTTCGCCTGGGAAAAACTCATCTTTCAAATCGGCGGGGCTGTTTTAATCGCCTCATTTCTGTTTGCGGATTTTGTCAATATCCCTGACGCCAAGCTTTTTTGGCTGCCGTTCTATAAGCATGGTTTGCCTTTGGCCACCTGGATGTTCATATTGATAGCAATTTTTTACATATCAGCTACCAGTAATGCCGTTAACCTTGCCGATGGAATGGATGGATTGGCTGCCGGATTGCTCGGAATTGTTTCTTTCGTCCTGGTGATACTCTGCTATGTTGCCTCCGAGACGATGGTACGGACCACTACTGTCACCTGGTCAAGTTATCTTCTGCTGCCGCACATACCGCAGGCCGGCGAGCTGTG
>CAZMSP010000123.1:0-5551 GCA_964568985.1 uncultured Pirellulales bacterium | reverse complement strand
GAATAAATTTACTGTTCTATTATCTGTATCACTATATGTTTTATAGAATGTTTAAGATGGGAAAAAATTAACGATAGTGTAACGGAAAATTATGAAAAAATGCCATCTTGGCTTTTGTGCCATTCGACACTTCGGCCATGCTCAGTGCAGGCTTCGCTCCCTTCGACAGGCTCAGGACAAAGCACGACGAGCAGTGATGTTGGGAAGGAAAGATTGAACCGCTTTTACGCCCATAAATCCGTATTTTGCTGAATTTTAAGAAAAAAAGCTGTTTTTATAGGTCTTTTTCCTTGACATTCAGGTGGGTAGTTTGGTAGAAAAGTAAACAATTTATTTCCTCTTTATGCCTTCAAGGAAGGAGGTAAAAAACCAATCATCGTTTTTCAAGCAGGCATAATGGAGGCTGAGGGTCTTTATTGCTTGAGAAAGGTCTTTTTGCAAGCATCTATAGCGACGGAGTGTTTGTATACCTAAAAATAACAAGGTCGTTTCAGCTTTTAGCTAAAGCAACTAACAAGCAGAAAACAATAAGAACTTTTTGGAGGTGTAGTGAAATGAACAGAATCGTATCAATTGCACTTTTTCTAATCCTGGTGGCGATGGCAGTGGAGGTACAGGCGGTTTATATGGTAGAAGCTCATCCTTCGGGATTGGCGAATTACGACTTTACTTCTAATGGGACGCTCGGCACGTCCATGCCGAGTACTGCGTATGGGACTACGGCGACGAATAGCGTTTTTGGCGGCAATGTAAATCCGGACACATATATATATTCCTATACGCCGGGGACCGATGTGGACAATGTCACTATCCCGGCTGGAACAGATTTGGGCAATGGAGACCTGGCGACCGGCTTGGTCGGAGGAGGTAGCGGCCTCTATAATGCGTATATCACCTGGCCGGCCTCGACCAATGTGACCGTCTCGGGCTGCGACATCGTCATTACCAACGACGGCTTGGACATCGTTCTGCAGGATGTTGACATGAACACAGGTGGTACGGGCTATCCCGGCGGGAACGATGCTTGGCTGCTCATCGCCGAGAACATCAACCTCACGCAAGGAGCCACATATACGGTAACCCAGATCGCCAATAGCGACACGTACGTCTCTATGCGCAGCCACGGCGTCATGTGGGAAGCGGTGCCGGAACCCTGCACCTTATCGCTGCTGGGGCTTGGTTTCCTTTTGCTGCGGCGAAGGATTGTGAGTGTACGAAGGCACGCGTCAATTTGATTATGGATTGAGTGGCATTCGCTTTTATATATCAGATTCCCGAACCGGCCACGCTGTTGCTGCTCGGCTTTAGTGCCGTTCGACACTTCGACCATGCTCAGTGCAGGCTTCCTCGACGAAGCTCGGTACAGGCAGGGCAGGCGGGACAGGTCCGCTCACGACGAGCGGTGGTGTTGAGAAGGAAATTTAAAGGTCTTCTAAATCCTTGCTAATATCATATTCTTGTCCAAAGTCTTCTTCAAAAGGAGGGATTATTTCAACAATCTCAGAACTATAATAAATTCCCTTACCACGAAGAAAACATATTCTACCATTATTCCCAAAATAATACTCTTTTTTAGCTAAATTTATCAAAGCAGAGGGTTCAAGATTCTGTATTCTAAGTTCCTCAGCCTTTCGTTTGGAAATGTATGCGCCATCATCTAAATCAATAACTACTGTCCCATTATCTAACTTCCAAATTTCTTTTTCTAAAAGTCCTTTTCTATCAAATTCTTTTCTCTGAGTATAAATACTCTCATTTTGAGAAACAAATTCCCTTTTCTTTTTTGCAAAGGGAGGCTGGATGTCTATGCTATCCTTTACCATACAATCCTATATTCTAACACATTTATAACAATTATTCTATAGAAAAATATGTTTCTGCTTCTTTATTTAACCTTCCCTTTCATTATCTCAGAAGCTGTATCGAAGAAGTCAGCTAAGGGATTCTAAAAATCTTTGTTAATTTTTGCAAGTTTTTTTCTGCTCGGCCTTGCCCATTAGAAGTAAAACGCAAGAACCTATGCAGATTTCTAACGTGGGCAGGGGTGCGGTGATGGTGAGGAGGAATTGAATTTACGAATTTCGATTCCGCCAAACGGACGGCGGACAAAGGCGTCCAGAGGACCCCCTGCCGCGAGCGGCAGGGCTAAATAAACTCGCCCCTATACGCAGACTAATATCTCCCTCCATAATTGGACGAACCTGCGTATTTGATTGAAATTTAACCACGGATTACACAGATTGCACGGATTTTACAGAGATATTTCTTCTTGCTAAACAAGGCTTGCACTTGCAAACGGTTCAGTTACAATACCGGATGGTGTAAACTTATATTTAAAGGCAAGCGATAAAAATAAAGGAGTATACAAATGCCTGAGGAAATAATTGGAACGGTATCGGATTTCTTTGCCCGGCCTGTAGTAGCTGCTTTCGAGTTAACAGCGCCCTTAAAAGTGGGGGATAAAATCCACATTAAGGGTCATACCACCGACCTTGAAGTGGTTGTTGACTCAATGCAGATTGACAATGCAGCTGTTAACGAGGCCAAAGCTGGAGACTCTGTTGGAGTGAAGGTCAGCGAGCGGGTAAGAAAGGGTGACTCAATCTATAAGGTTACTGATTGAGTTGTGATACTCGATGCTTACCTTTTTGCTGAAGCCTCAAAGTCAGACTACTCTGAAAGAGGTTAAAAAAAGTAGTTACTTCAAATTTGCTGGGTCCTAAAATCTTTTTGTTTTTCGGTTGTGAAGTAGGCATATTCAAAAATTCAGACTACATCTCACTTATTGCCGCTAAAAAGTCTTGACTTGTCGCGACTAATATGATAAACTAATTCACAATTGGGGTGGTTAAATTGTAAGGGGGGCTTCTAAAGTTTTCCCTGCGAACATTCAAATCAAATTATTTTTGGGGGTGTAGAAAATGAAAAGGCATATCATTCTTTTAGCAGTGTATTTGGGCTTTGCGTCTGTCAGTTCTGCATGTTCAGTTCCAGTGCCCGGTTGGCGAACCGACCCGCCAGGAATACCGCCAACGACCTATCAATTGTGGACCTTTGACGACGATGACAATCCGGCCGTGCCGGAAGTCGTGGCAAATGCTTATGGCACACCGTTGGCAACGCTATCAGGCGAATACTGGGAGACATTAGATTGGAAACAGAGTTATAAAGGGCATGAGGGTGTTTGGTATGCAAAAACACTCAATCTTGCACTGGAAATTCCCAACCAGCCGGTGCTGCAGGGATATAAGGAAATCTGGGCGGAAGTGATTTTTCAAGGTTATCTGGATGAAAGCGGTGTATCGGCAAACCCGCAAAGCACAGCAGTTATTCCGCTGGGCCAAACAATAATAGATATTGGGAATAGCTGGAAGAAATTAAATATTGGCTGGTATCTCGAACCAAATCCGTATTCGGAAACTGTGTCTCTGTGTTTTAAGGGCTGTGGGGGTTACGTAGATTCCGTAACCGTTGATACTAGGTGCATCCCGGAACCGGCTACGCTCTTGCTTCTCGGCGTAGGCAGTTTGGTATTATTGAGAAAATGTGGTTCATAAAAAACGATTTGTATTGAAACTAAAGGGCCGCGAGCAGGATGGCTTGCGGCCCTTTACCCCCCCCCACTCCACATGTCGTGTCAGGCCTAATGGTAAGCCAATTGTGTCCCCGACTCTGCGAATTGAACGACCTTATTGATTGCCGCCGCTAATTCGGTAATCTGCCGCTCAACGCCATCGCAGTATTGCCGCGATTCACTCTCCACTCGTTCTCGTTCGGCGAGTTGCTTTTGGAGTTCTTCATGGGCTATATTTAATTCGGCCCTCTGTTGTTCAAGCTCGCTGCGGCATCGATACAGTTCACTCTGCAGACGTTGAATTTCGGTGGTTTTATTTTGAAGTTGTGCATTGGCTGTCTTTAGTTCAGCGGTTCGTTGCCTGAGTAGTCCCTCGGCTTGGCTTATCGCATCGATATCTGTTGCAAAAACTATAAGTCCAGCTACATTATCTTGCCAGTCCTTTAAGGCTATCATTTTGGTCTGTGTGGCAAATGCCGCCCCATCGCTTCGCATGTGCCAAATTGGTCCCTCAAGACGTCCTCGATGTTTGGCCTCCTTAATGAAGCCGCTCACATCTCTTCTCATTTGTTCTTCGGTATGGAACATGCTAATCGGTTTACCGACCAGTTCTGTCCTATTTGTGTACCCATGTATTTTGGCCCAGGCCGTATTGACAAACCGAAGGTTTCCGTCGCGGTCGGCTACAGCAATTCCCTCGGCCGCCTGTTCCGCTACCACTGTTAGATTCCGTATAGTTTGCTCGACCCGCTTAACCTCAGCAACCATAGTGTCCATCTACATAATCTCCCAAAAAACTAATTATCCGTATAAATACTTTTAAGTCTTTGGTCTTGACCTGTTCCTATCAATCCCTTGTATCCAATAATTTCATAGCTGGTTTCTAAAAAACACAGAGCCAAACAAAAACATCGGTAAAAGTTAGGTGGTACTTTTTTAGAAGTGGCCGGCAATCGCAAATCTTTTTAGATACTAGCAATTATGCAGGATTATCGGCCGTTTTTCGGCTTGTGAGAGGTAGTGCCGGGGCGCAAAACCTGAAGAAAATTCGAAAATTTGCATAGTTTTTTCTTGATTTTAGTCTTGGAATGTATATAATCAGTTATGTTACCTTACAGAACGATAAGCAGTAAGGGTTTTTATGCTGCGGGGGCGTTGTGCCGGAATGATTTTGGGAAATTCCGGTAACAGGCCTTGTATTTTCAAGGAAGTGTTGGTATAATAGCTTAAATTCATATGGAGTAATGGTGTTGATTAATTAAAGTGTTGCGCATCGGATGTGTTTTTATAGGACTAAGAAATTGTATTAAGCCGTATCATCGGCTTATAGATAGGAGGAAATTTTTATGGCTGGTATGTTCTATTCATTAAAAGAAACCGCCAAAAAACTCAATATTACAGAGAAAGAGGTAAAAGAGCTAATCAAGCAAGATAAGCTGCGTGAGTTTCGCATTGGCTCGGATTCGCTGCTCAAGGCCGAAGAAGTTGAGGCCTTGGCAGCTGAAAAAGGTATTTCGATAGAACCAAAGGTGCAGGCAGAAGAAAAAGCAGCATCCGAAGCTGTAGCCCCCGAAACCGCAGAACTGCAAACGGGCAAAGAAGAAATCGCGGAGCCTGAAGCAGGGGAGATTGAGCTTGGCGATTTCGAGTTACCTGAGTCAGAGGCAGTGGAACCGGAATCACCCGTTTTGGATATGGCGGAATTGGAGAACCTCAACATTGGCAAGGAGGTGCCAGCTTACCGGGCTGGTGGACCAGAAGTAAAAACAGAAAAATTTACTGCCGTTAAGCCAAAGGCCGATTTAAAGAAACAACGTTCCAGGGCCAAGCGGAAAGTTGCAAGAACAAGTAGTCGGCCAAGGTTATCAATAGGGCAGTGGTTCTGGAAAGGGCTGATGGAAGACAATCCTGGTGCGGTTATCCTTTTATTTTTGCTTTTAGGGGGTATCATTATTGGTTGTCTTGCCTTGGGTACAG
>CAZMSP010000122.1:0-5593 GCA_964568985.1 uncultured Pirellulales bacterium | reverse complement strand
GAGCAATTAAATAATAAAGAGTGGAGCGATGAGGATATTTGGCAATCGCTAATAGAAATCTGCGATGAAAAAATAAAACATCATAGGGAACGGATACTCTCTTTTGAGAAACAGATGGTGAAAAATAGACTCAGGCTTCAGGTAGTAAAGAAATTGGGTAATATCCCGTCAAAAGATGAATTAGACCGACTCTTGAGGTATGAAGGGGCTATTGAGAGACAGCTATACAAGGCAATCAACCAACTGGAGAGGCAGCAAAGACTACGAGCCGGTGATAATGTGCCTGCGCCAATAGCGGTAGATGTTGATGTGAATACAGGTCAAAACAATTGAGAAAATGGGTTTGTTTCGCAGTTTTTTATGTTTTTGGGGATACTGAAAACCTGCATAAGGTTTACCCCACCATGCGACTCACTATATCTACCGAGGCTTGATGTCAAAAGGTGTAGCTATAATGTAGTAAAAATGTGTGCAGAATCCTTAATGATTTCGGCAATAAAAGAGAAATAAAGAATCAAGAATATGGGCAGATATTACTGGAGCAAAAAAGATACGGTCGAAGATTGCAAAAGCATTAGCATTTCACTCCTGAGAAAATATGGCTATTTGTGTAGCAATCGCTCTGAGCAGATTTACTGGACAAATTCGATAACGGGCAAAGAAACGGGCAGTATTGGTATAACTGTATCAATCACGGAGGCCGAAAAATTTGTAAGGTTTTACTATACGGTTACGGACCGCCACACCGGAGAGAAGACTGATTATAACTACAAGGTTCGGCTTACAACTACACCCTGTAATTTCGGCGGTGTTCGATATTGGTTTATCTGCCCTTTGGCTATCAATGGTGTTTGTGGCAAAAGGGTTGGGACGCTTTTTCTTGCTCCAGGTAGAGAGTATTTTGGCTGTCGGCACTGTTACAATTTGTCTTATGTGAGCCGGAATGAGCCACGATTTGCACGGTTTGGCAATATCGGCTATCCACTCAAAGCCGAAAGGCAGTATAAGGAGCTTTACGAAAAGATTAAACGCTGGACTTATAAGGGCAGACCGACAAAAAAAGTGCGAAAGCTACAAAACCTTAAGCAACGTAAGGAACAGGGGCTTTTGTCTTTTATGAGTGAGCAATTTCTACAACAGTGAACTGACAGAGAAAGATGGATTAGGAAACAAAGCTATGAGCCAAACAAAAACACTTACACCAAAACAGGACAGCTTTTGCGTCCACTATACTACTATCGGGGCGGAAACATTCAGCAACGGCACAAAATCCGCAATAGCAGCAGGTTACAGTGAAAAGAGCGCTTATTCGCAAGCCTGCAACTTATTGAAAAACCCTAAGATTCAGGAGAGGCTCAAAGAGCTATATACGGAGAATATGCAGCGAAATAACATAACCGTTGATAAGGTGCTGGCTGATTTAGAACACGACAAGCTAATGGCACGGAAGGCCGGTCAATATGCGGTAGCTAAGGGCTGCACGGAGTTGCAGGGCAAGTATCTTGCAATGTTCACGGACAATACCAACGTTACCGATACAGTTAAGCAGCGTGAGCTTGACGAGAGGGAAGCAAAAGAAGCTGAGCGGCTTGCAGCTATACTGCTACGGGAACGGATTGAAGAAGAGCATCGGGAGAATATGAATAAAGCTGGATAAGGGCGCTTAGAACTCTGGTACTAAATGAAGTGAGTTCGTCCAACAAATAAGCTGTGACGGGCGCTTTTTGGCGCGCACAGCGCTGTCCTGTAGTGGCTTTGTAATGGCGAGAACGGGTACGGGGGCTGGGGAACGGTCGTGCGATTGCATAAGATACTGTATCGAAGTTACGATCATTGGAGTCCCAGCTTATTTATTTTTGAGTCCTACGTCCTTCCTTACGAGAACCGAAATGAGCCACGCTTAGAAATGACTGTTTCTATATGCAAAAGGTGTCTGAGAATGTAGATTGAATTGTTGTGTAAGTAAAAGTTTCAGAGATCGCATCAATTATGAACCTTTGTAGTTAGGCCTAACAAATATACCAAATCGGCTGCTCGTGTGTCAAGGCAAATCTACTCCTTCTTTATTCAGTGACAGGCAGCACCAATTAAGCAACATAATTTTTTCCTTGATTTATACGGCAAATTCGATACAATAATATAAGACTATGTTCTTTGCATTGGGCGAATGATGATGAATCGCACTTAAACATTCTGGATTTCCTGAGGCGAGGGTCGATCATGAAAAAAATGAGTCTACTGGTACTGATAACAATTTTCGGCATGGTTCCGGTGTGTATGGGTAAGGTTTCGACAAGAGTATGCTTAGCTGATGGCAACACACCCCTTGAATTAGCAGACCCTGACATCCCTTTTGTGTATCGAGACATTATGGTTGGAACCAAGCTAACAATTATTGTCGATTCGAACGTTGCCGAGTATTGGAGCGGTAGTTTGGCCATTGAAGAAGAATATTGGGATTACGGAGTCCTGTCAGCCAGAGACTACAATGAGTTTACATTTGATTATGAAGGTTCTCATTTCCCTGCTGCAGGTAAGGAGGCCGATGTTAGGGATTGGGAAGAGACGGGAATCGATGGATTTGACTTATATACAGACTCCGTTAGCATACATACAGGAGATTGGTTTATTATCGATTATAACGCTACAGGCATAGGTGACTGCAATGTGGGTTTCTATGACCACAATGTGAGTACATGCGACCCCATCTATCGTCTTACATTTTCTCACGTCCGCACACGCGATTTCAATAACGATACTATAGTTGACTTTGCTGACTTTGCAGTGCTTGCCTCATACTGGAAGGAAATGAACTGTGGCGATGCAAACGGCTGCGAAGGAACCGACATTGATATCGATGGAAATATTGACGTCGATGATTTAATGCTGTTTACCAATTATTGGCTTGATAGGACCGAATAGCAGCAATAGATAAGTGCTCTATTGCGTGTTTTAAGTATACCGTATCTTGCGGTTGATACTATGCTTTGTTGTCTATATCGGAGGCTGGGTTTTGCTTGCATTTACACAGGTTTTTTCAATCTGATATTGCCCTACAAATTTTTTTGTAGCCCTTTTTTTGAGGAAAAAATCCATAAGAGCTATCAACATTTTCTGATTTAGAATCGCTATATGATATAGAAAGAAATGATAGATGTCTCTGTCCTAAAAACATCGTTAGTGGGTGATTTATTGTCAATGCAAATTAGAAAGAAGGAGATAATTATGAAAACGAACCATTTTTTATCAGCGATTGTTCTCTTATTACTTACCAGCTGTTTAGCTTTTGCGGATAGGTCCTTAGAAAGAACGGAGATTGTGCAGATACTTGAGAAACTAACAAACCAACCAAGAAAGACCTGGATACCGGCAGGTACAATCCAAGCAGCGCACGAGGAATACAGAGCGCCAAAAATAACCGACCTAAGTGAGCTCAACAACCGAACCAAAGAAAAAATTGCAGAATATCAAAGCAGCCCGGACAAACGAGAATTGACTGAGAATCTGCAAAAGATGAAACTCGATGCGATACCATTTAACATCCGTCACAAGTTGTCTAACGAATACACGATGAATTCGTCGGTACTTGTAAGGTTTGATGGAGACAGATTCTACTGGGAAATCAATGCAAACTCACGCACAGATTCAGCAAAGCCCGGCAAAGATTTAGAAGGTAATTTTATGACCGAACAGTTCAATCTGGACTGGAACGCCAAGCGTATATTTGCCTGGGACGGCGAAAAGTATATCACTTACTTTCTACCTGGTAATCACGCAATCGTTGACACAACAGGTAGTACGCCGCACGTTGTCAACGGTCCCTTAACTGCAGGCATCATTCCCTGGGGATACGGCTATTACACGTATGAGAATCTTTCCGCTATGGACTCATCTGCTGTTGAAAAATATGTTGATGGCCAAGCTCAGATACATCTTACACTTAATAATTCAGACGGCCCAGAGATGCTTTTTATAATGGACCCACAAAAAGATTATACCGTAATGGCTTTTTCAATAACGGCAGCGGACAATTCGCTTACCTCAAAGCAATACTGCAACCATCAATTGGTATCAGGCAACTGGGTCCCTACTACTATTTTGATAGAGCGTTACGAGGCTGGGTCAAATAGACTATTGGCTCGAGATTTATGGGATATCACAAGTATAGATGCCAATGTTCCTGAAAGCTACGAATTCTCCGTGAGCTATGAAGCTGATGCGTTGATAGAACACTTTTCTCTCGTTTCTGACAAACCCGCAATGTATCGCCACTCGGATACAATTGATACGGACAAGTTATTAGCTGACAGATTGGCATTTGCGGCGAACGAAGGCTCACAGCCCCAAAACTGCGCAACAGCAGCATTAAAATATGCCATTTCGCAGTTAGGCAGAGACGTTACCGACCAACAGCTTGCTGAATTGATAACCGAACCGAACCAACAGACCAGTCTTTTTTCAATGAAGCGACTTGTGCAGCAGCTGGGCCTTTATTGTCGTGCTGTCAAGACCGATATTCAAACCCTTAAGAGTCTGGACAATTGCGAGGTAGTACTTCATATCCCTGGAAAGAATCACTTCATTGTTCTTGGCGGTATTGACGCTGAGTATGTCTGGAGCATAGATTTGGCCAGTAACAAATTTTACTATCGCACAGATATTAGCTTCTTTGGAATGGATTGGACCGAGGGCACAGCCCTTTTAGTTTCTAATAGTCCTATCACCGGTGAATTTACTGATATTGACGACGTCGAGCTTCAAACAATAATCGGTGCTGCAGGTTATACATGTACCCGAATCCTTCAAGTACAACATTATATACTTTGCGAGTACGTCGGCGGTGAGTGTTGGGGTACTTTACAGATATTCTTCGCAAGACTTGGCTGCGAGCCTGCCGAAAGCGGCACTTGTAGTAGCTCCATGATGAATAGATTCATAGAAAGTCCCTGTATAGAAGATCCGTATAATCCTTTTAGCTGCACTATAACAGGTGAATGGACCTATTATTATATGCGGGCATGCTCTTAGCTGCCTCGTTGGGCTAACAAAATGGGTATGAAGGAGAGATTTCCCCCTATTTTTTAGAGGAGGTCTATGTTGACTTATCGGAAAAATAATCCTAAAATAAAGCAATATGAAACGCCCTTGTTTTACACTAATAGAATTGGTTATAGTTATATCCATAATTGCCCTTTTAATGGCTGTTTTATTCCCCACGATGCGAAGTTCAAGACAGCAAGCAAAAGCTGCCCTTTGCAGCTCAAATATCAAACAGTTGTTGCTTGCCTTATTCAGTTATGAAGCTGATAACCTGACATTACCATATGGTTTTTATGATGATTTTTTTGACAGTATTTCTCCTCCCCCATTTGATAAATGTCCTGGAAATTTAGCTTATGATAAACCTGGATGGTGGTGGTTCAACTATATATCTGATTATTCTCGTGCAAATAAAGGAAAGAAACAGGCGCTTTGGTGCCCATCCAGAAAAATAAGAAGACCCGAATTTGATCATGTACTGCATGGAAATTACGGTGTGAACCGTTCTATATGTAAAAGTTTTAAAAATAAACACGACCCCGGAGGAGAATTT
>CAZMSP010000121.1:0-5746 GCA_964568985.1 uncultured Pirellulales bacterium | reverse complement strand
AACTTGAAATGATTAAATCGCTCGGATTTTTGACCTTAAAGCCGATGGCTGTCGCTGTAAATACAGGCGAGGACAAGCTGAACGAAAAATTCGATTTTTCAGGACACCTTGATTCTTCCGTACCGGCTCGCCGTGCTTACGCACCGTCGCAGCAGGTTATGACAATCTGTGCCAAACTACAATACGAGCTGTCGCAGTTGGATGATAAAAGTCGAGCGGAATTTATGGCGGATTTAGGTATTGCCCAATCAGCCGCTAACAGATTCGTCAATAGCTGCTATTCGGCATTGGGTTTAATCAGCTTCTTAACGATTGTCTCAAATGAGCTGCAGGCCTGGCCTATAAAACAAGGAACCACCGCCCTTGATGCGGCAGGCAAGGTGCACACCGACATTAAACGCGGTTTTATCAGGGCTGAGACCTTTAGCTTTAATGACTTAAAAGAGCTTGGCAGCGAAAAGGCCTTGAAAGCTGCCGGCAAAATCCGGCTTGAAGGAAAGGAATACATCGTCCAGGATGGTGACATTATTAATTTCAGATTTAACGTCTAAGAATAGATATGAAAGCAATTGTACTAACTGATATTCGAGAAATGCAGCTAAGGGACGTCCCTGAGCCGAGCATACAAAGGGATACTGATGTTCTGCTGAAAATTGAAAGGGTGGGTGTCTGCGGCTCTGATGTACACTACTATGAGACCGGCAGAATCGGCTCACAAATTATTGAATATCCCTTCATAATCGGGCATGAATGCTCCGCTACGGTCAAAGCCGTTGGCAGCTCAGTTACACGAGTCAAAGTTGGCGGTGCTGTAGTTGTCGACCCCGCAATATCGTGCCATAGCTGCGCTCAATGTAAAATTGGCAGAGAAAATACCTGTTATAATCTGGGCTTTCTTGGAACACCCGGCCAGGCAGAAGGCTGCCTGTGCGAATATATTGTGATGCCCGAAGAATGCTGCTATCCGACCAACGGGACAATTACCCTCGAACAAGCTGCTCTGTGCGAGCCATTGTCTATCGGTGCATATTCCGTCAAACAAGCAAATTTGCCGGAAAATGCCAATATCGCAATCCTTGGTGCAGGCCCAATCGGTTTATGCACCTTCGTCAGTGCAAAAGCTGAAAATGTAAACGCCTGCTATATGACTGAAAAAATCAAAGAGCGTATCGAGGCAGCTAAAAAAGCCGGTGCAACCTGGGTCGGAAATCCTAACAAGCAGGATATTGTCAAAGAAATTCTCCGCCAGCAACCTGATGGTCTGGATGTCACATTCGAATGTGCAGGCCAGCAGGAAACAATCGACCAGTGCGTCGAGCTGCTCAGGCCCGGCGGCAAGCTAATCCTTACCGGCATTCCGCGCTTTGAAAGAATCTCTTTGGCCATCGACAAAATTCGCAGAAAAGAAATCACTATAGTAAACATCAGAAGGCAAAACAAGTGTGTACAAACGGCCATGGATTTGATTGCCTCAGGCAAAGTCAACGTTGACTTTATGATAACACATAGATTCAAGCTTGAACAAACTCAGGGTGCCTTCGATATGGTCGCAGAATATCGTGATGGCGTGATTAAAGCACTGATTGAATTATAGCCAAAGCAGCTGAGCAATACCCCCTTTTCTGCATTTTTCCCTTGTATCAGTGGGTGCTATAGTCTATAATATATAAACAAAAGGTAATAATATACGAGCTACGAAAAAAAGGAGGATAAGACAATGAAAAGAATAGCGAAAATAACGCTTGGTTTGGGAATAACTCTGTTTTTAGCTGGGATGATGACTGGTTGCGGAAAAACCGAAATTGGGTATATTCTAACAAACCCAGAAAAGTATGTTGGGAAAGAAGTTACTATTGAAGGGTGGGCAATACACAATCTTTTTGAGATTAAGGAATATGAAGTAAAGAAAGCAAAGGCAGAAGAAGAATATGAGAGAAGGCGAGGATTACCACCGCTACAAAGAGGATTGCCGCCGGTATACGTTCGTCCTGAAGAGTTTAATTTTATTAGTAGCATTCACGGTTCCTCAAGGTGGATTGGAACAACAATAGCAGCGGCAGGGTTAGAAAGAAGTTCAGGTAATAAGAAGGCTGGAGTAATAAGCGCAAAGTATGAGATTTCGCCACCTGAAAGTGATAGAATGGTTAGAGCTACAGGAACAATTAAACTGAAAGAAGAATATGGAGACTTGACGCCAGTTCTTGTCGTAAAGTCGTGGAAGTATATTCAATCATCAGAGCAAAATGCACGTGAAAAGTATAAAGAACATATCATTAAATGATAAGAATGAATAAATTGGCCAAAATAACGGAAAAGGAAAGGAGGATAAGACAATGAATAATGCGTCGAAAAAGACATCGAGTTTCAGTCTTGAGACGAAGTTCTCATCTGACAAGGTAATTAGCACAGCGGTAAGATTTTTTTCTTCTTCAAAGAACTACAAGGTTCAATCTCAGAGTTCGGATTGGATAACCTTTGAACCAGCTAAGGAAAAGTATCCTGATTGGTCCCTGGCTATGTTGTGTGTAATAGGAGGATTGCTCATCGGCATCGGTATTTTTTATATCGTAAGGGGAAATGATATCTTGAATTCCTCGAAATCATTCTGGGGCTCTTCTTCTCTTACTCCGGCACAGAGAGGTATATTTGCTCCTATGCTCAATTTGTCGTCACAAGCAAATCAGCGTGCTTTGCTTACGAAATGGTGTGGAATTTTCGCTATAATAGGAGGGATTGTCAGTGGTATTGGTGCGACTTGGATGGCAATATTGTCAAAACTGCCTCAAAACATTACGATTACAGTTGAAACTCTCTCAGGGATGACTCAGGTAACGATTGAGCATCCTTCTCAGAAAAAGGTAGAAACATTGATAGGAGAATTGATACCTCTCTTACCTGGTTAGGCAGATAACCAATGGGTCTGAATGAACTTCATTCAGACCCATTTTTTAATAATTTATTATAAAATACATCAAAAAGAAGTGGGCCGCCCCTCAGTTCGTCAGTACTCACCATCCCAAGAACATAGATAGAAGACACACTCCGCTTGCTCTGCAATGGCAAGAAGGGATTTTTTCTTGTTTGCGGCTGAATCTGGGATTAAAATCGGCCTTTATGAAAAAGGCAAGCCCGCCGCGGCGGGCAAGTATTATCAGTATCGGCAATGAGCTTCTTAACGGTCAAACCGTAAGCACCAACACTGCATACTTAGGTGAAAGATTATTTAGTATTGGCATACCTGTTGTAAGTTCCTATACCATTGGTGATGATATTGATGCAATTGTCCGAGCATTGAAATTAGCAAGTAACGATGCTGATGTTGTATTGTCAACCGGCGGACTGGGCCCGACCGATGATGATTTGACCCGCCAGGCGATGGCGAAGTTCTTAAATAAAGAATTGCAATTGCAAGATGAGCTTCTGCAAAAAATACAGGATTTCTTTGCCAGCCGAGAACGCCAAATGCCTGAAAATAATAAAGTCCAGGCGTATATACCAGCAGGTACAAAAGCCATCACCAACAATCGCGGAACAGCGCCGGGAATTATGGCCAGGGTAAGGGCGGTTCGCGAACCGCCCCTACTTGTTGCCCTACCCGGCGTGCCATCGGAGATGAAGCAGATGTTTGAAGAATCCGTTCTGCCAGAGCTAAAAAAACTTTCTACCGGCCAGGCAGTCGTGATACGAAAACTAAAATGTTTCGGTACAGGTGAATCGAACATCGCCGAATTACTCGGTCCACTTATGCAACGAGGCAGGAATCCTCTTATAAATTGTACTGTAGATTGCGGTGTAATTACACTAACAATCATCGCTACCGCAGACGAACAGCAAAAGGCCCAACAACTGGCTGAAAAGGACGAAAAATCGCTGCGGGATAAACTTGGAGAGCTAATTTACGGTACGGGTGAACAGACCTTATCTGAGGTGGTGGGTGAGAAATTAGCCCAGCAGAAAAAGACCCTTGCCGCAGCTGAATCCTGCACAGGCGGCACTTTAGCGAAGCTGCTGACCGATACTCACGGAGCAAGCAGGTATTTCACATGCGGCTGGGTTAGCTATAGCAATGCTGCCAAGACCGTCGAACTCGGCGTGCCAGCTGATTTGATTGAAAAATATGGAGCCGTCAGTGAGCAGGTCGCTCAGGCAATGGCTCAATGTGCGAGGAAAAAAGCTGCAACAGATTTTGCAATCGCCATAACCGGCATAGCCGGCCCAACCGGAGCAAACAAACAGAAACCGGTTGGCTTAGTATACATTAGTGTAGATTCCGATACCGGCTGCGATACCCAACGCTACATTTTTTCTGGTGGTAGAGATTCCATACGGTTTCGAGCAGCTCAAACAGCCCTAAACATGCTCCGATTAAGCTTGAAGAGTTGACTGGCTGGGTTGATTATGTTATAATAAGCTGTACTGAAATTAACAAAATGCACGGTTAATATGGCTAAATCTCGCAAACATTTAGGCGAAATTCTTTACAAAGCCGGCCTGGTTAAAAAGAATGCCCTCATCGATGCTATAAAGACATCGAAGGCCAAGAAGAAGCGGCTCGGAGAGGTATTAGTTGAGCTTGGCCTGATAGATGAGGATACTCTTACCAAGGCAATCGCAAAGCAATTTGGCCTGAAGTATGTAAATCTGGATAAAACTGACATTCCATCCGACGCAATGGGCCTTATCCCGGAAGACCTTGTGAAAAAGCACAATGTTTTGCCTCTGGGTATGAATAATGGCAAATTGAAAGTTATTATCAGCGACCCAATGGATTTGGACATGATGGATGCCATTAGATTCCGCTCAAATGCCGAGCTGGAGTGTTATCTCGCGAATCCTGCGAAAATTCGTTCCTATATACAGGATTCGTACGACAAAGTAGAAAAACAGGAAGATGACCGCCTAAGACACAGTATTGACGCAACTGCTGCCGAGCTTGCTGAGGTCGGTCACGAGTTACAGGCTGAAACGCTCCTCGCGCAGGCCAAAGGCGGCGACCAGGAAGGCCCCGTCATCAGGTTGGTAAACCTGATAATAGATAATGCCTATTATATGCGGGCAAGCGATATACATGTCGAGCCTATGGCCGATAGAGTACGAATTCGATATCGTGTAGATGGTGTCTGCCTGGAAAAGGATAATATTCCGAAGAACATGCAGGCACCGCTGATTACCCGACTTAAAATTTTATCCGGCATGGATATTGCCGAAAAAAGATTGCCTCAAGACGGCCGTATCAAACGTGAAATTGGAGATCAGGATATCGATTTTCGTGTCTCGGTTTTACCCGGCTACCATGGAGAAAGCGTTGTATTGCGTATTCTACGACCCGATGCGGTAAATATCGGCATCGAATCACTCGGTTTTGAACAGGACAATTACGAGCAATTTCAGCAGATAATTAAAAGGCCTAATGGCATCTTTTTGGTTACAGGCCCTACCGGTAGCGGCAAAACAACAACCTTGTACGCAGCATTGCAGGAACTTAACAAGCCGGACAAAAAAATCATAACCGCTGAGGACCCTGTGGAATACAACTTCTCCGGAATGAATCAGTGCCAGGTCAAAGAAGAGATCGATTTGACATTTTCAAGGATTCTGAGAGCAATGCTTAGACAAGCCCCTAATATCATACTCATCGGCGAAATTCGAGATGGCGAGGTCGCAGATATTGCAATTCAGGCAGCACTCACAGGCCACCTGGTTTTCAGCACTTTGCACACCAATGATGCACCAAGCGCGATTACGC